>NZ_LTAY01000023.1 GCF_002050515.1 Clostridium thermobutyricum DSM 4928
ACTATTTCATCCTTTGAAAATCTTATTTTACTCATAACTAATCCACCTCATAAATTTATTGTACAAAAAAAGAACCTATATAGATAGACTCTTTTTTATAAGTGTCCATCTTATAGGTTCCAGTTTATAACTTACTTACTCTTTTTATATTTTAAACACAATTTATTAAAAATTATATTCTCAAGTTTTAATTTTTAATTATTATTCTTAAAATTTTCCTTTATCTAATCCATATAAAGCTTTCCAAGTATTTTTACCAACTATTCCATCTTGAACAAGATTAAAAACATTTTGTAGTTTTTTAATAGCTTTTTCAGTAGTTGATCCAAAATTACCATCTGCACAATATGGACTTAAATTATATCCTCTATTAATTAATCTTTTTTGAATTAATTTAGTTAAATTTCCTTTAGCTTCAATACGAACTGTTATACAAGCATTTAAAGTTTCATTTCCAAAATGACCATCAACCTTTAATCCAGCATTAAATTGAGAGTTTAATTCCATTTGAAGAGCCTTTACTTCTTCTCCTTGTATAGAAATCTCCCATAGTTCTTTAGGTTTTACATTTGGCTTTTGTGAAGGTCTTTGGTTTGAAGTGTCTCCTAAATTCTTTATAAATATTTCATTTGTGAAATTATTTAAATCTACATTAGAATTAATTCCTTCTATTTTTCCACTATCTGAATATTGATGTCCAACAACTTTAAATCCAGTTTCCATAGGTTTAGATACTCCATAATGAGCTATCCATCCAATATATTTTTTAACTCTGTCATCCAAATTATCTCTTCCAAAATATCCACCAGTATATATCATACAATCATATCCACTTAATCTTTTAAATTCTTCTAAAAATTCTATACATCTATCAGATATTTGTTTCCTATTTCTTCCTAAAATATTTGATTCTATATCTAAACAAGGCACTATATCAAACTTTCTATTTTTTATTGCATCCCAAAAATCTTGAGCTTGTTTACTTGGATCTGTTTTTTCACTCATAAAATGATAAAAACCTATTGATATTCCAACTCCAGATGCTCCTTTATAATGTTTTTCAAATAAAGGATCAATATAATCTACACCTTCAGTAGCTTTTATTATTACTATATCAACTCCACTTTTTTTAACTTCTGTAAAATTTACATTTCCATTGTGGTTTGATATATCTATTCCTTTTAACATTATATCCTCCTGTTTTTCTTTCGAAATTTTTATAAAAATATTTATATATCTAAAATTTTACATTTATAAATATTATAATTTAATATATTCTCTTTATTTATATTTAGTTACATATTAATTTACATATGTTTTTACAAAAGTTTATTAACGATTAAAGTATTCAAGTCCAATAGCCTCTCTAACTTCTGAAAGAGTTTGTGCCGCAATTTTTCTTGCTTTTAAACTTCCTTCCTCTAAAACTTTATATACATAATCAATATTTTTTTCAAATTCTTTTCTTCTCTCTCTAATTGGTTTTAACTCAGCTTGGATTACTTCATTTAAATATTTTTTAACTTTCATATCTCCAAGACCACCTCTTCTATAATGATCTTTCATCTCCTCTAACTTTTCATTGTCTTTACAAAATACATCTAGATATGTAAATACCGTATTATTCTCTACTTGTCCTGGGTCTTCTACTCTTATATGATTTGGATCAGTATACATTGACATTATTTTTCTTTTAATTTCTTCTGGTTCATCTGATAAATAAATTGCATTATTTAATGATTTACTCATTTTTAATTTACCATCAATTCCTGGTAATCTACCTGAACCTTCTTTTGCAAGATATATTTCAGGTTCTACTAAAATTTTTTTATTATAAATTTGATTAAAGCTTCTTACTATTTCTCTTGTTTGTTCTAACATAGGAAGTTGGTCTGCTCCTACTGGAACTAAATCAGCTTTAAAAGCAGTTATATCTGCAGCTTGGCTTACTGGATATATTAAAAATCCTGCTGGTATACTTAAATTAAAATTTTTTTCTTTTATTTCTGATTTTACAGTTGGATTCCTTTCAAGTCTTGCAACTGTAACTAAATTTAAATAGTGCATAGTTAATTCATTTAACTCTGGTATTTGAGATTGAACAAAAATTGTAGATTTTTCAGGATCTAATCCTACTGATAAATAATCTAATGTTACCTCAACTAAATTTTTTCTTATCTTTTCTGGATTTCTTGCATTATCTGTTAATGCTTGTTGGTCTGCTATCATTATGTAACTATCATATAAGCCTGTATTTTGAAGTTCTACTCTATTTTTTAAAGAACCTACATAATGCCCTATATGAAGTTTTCCTGTTGGTCTATCTCCTGTTAAAATTATTTTCTTTTTCATAAAAATCACTCCTAAAACTATTTTTTGTATAAAAAAACTCCGTCCTATAAAAAATAGGACGGAGATAATATTCCGCGTTGCCACCTAAATTGTGTAAAAAAAATCACACCTCTCATTTTCAAGTACTAACATACTCTATCCACTGTAAGGTGTGGCTTACCACTTAGATACTCTCTATTAAAAGATTTCGCCTCGTTCTTCAAAGACCCATTCATAAAACTTTTTCTTGCTAAGATTCCACCATCCTCAGCTCTCTTTATTGAACCTAAGTTAAATTACTTTTTCTTATCAACAGATTTAATTTATTTTTTTCATTATAGCTCTACATAAATTTCAAGTCAACTAACTGTATTACTAATTTAATTTTTAAATAATATTATTTTAAACTTAAATTATTAAAAGCTTTTAGATTATAATATTTTTATTTTAATATGTTCTTTTCATTTTTATTTATAATACTTAATATATTAAATGTACAATTATTCTAAATAAAAACTATGCATTAAAATTATAAAATGCGCCTTTCATTCCAGCAGTATTTTTAAGCTTTGCAAATTCTATTCTAGTATTAATATAAACTGATTCTATCAAATATTTTTTTAAACTCTTTTCTATTAAAGGTCTAAAAATTTCTTCTCTAGCCATTATTCCTCCACCCAGAACAACTACCTCTGGATTTACTGAATAAACAATATTAGAAATTCCCAAAGCCAAATTATCAACCAACTTTTCAACTTCTTCTCTACATATTAAATCTCCATTTTCATAATTATCTAAAACATATCTTCCATCTATAGACTTATAATCAATACCTTTTCGCAAAGCTACATTCTTAACTAAAGAAGTAGTAGATGCAATATTTTGAATATGCTCCCCATTAACCATCATATATCCTATTTCTCCAGCTGAATTACTAAATCCATAAAGTATTTTTCCATCTATTATTATTGCTCCCCCAATTCCAGTTCCTATTGTTAAACAAACCATTGAATTAGTCCCCATTCCAGCTCCATCAAAAAATTCTCCTAAAGCTGCACAGTTTACATCATTCTCCACAGAACAAGGTAATTTAAATTCTTTTTCTAATATACTCTTAACTTCAACTCCAGTATAATTAGGTATTGTTGGACCAGCATAAACAATTTTTCCTTCCTTAGGACACACCATTCCAGCAGTTGATATACATATTCCACTTATATCATTATCAATTCTAATTTCTTTAATTATTTCTTTAACTTTATCTATTATACTTAATCCACCTTTATATGCTTCAGTATCTCTATCATTACTCTCTATTAATGTTCCTTCTTTAGTTATAACTCCATATTTTATACTAGTTCCACCAATATCTATAACAGCAAATAAATCCATTTACATCACCTCTATTAAAATTAATATTCTATAAAAATTATCAAATATAAAAAGGTTGCATCAAAATAACTTAAAATAAGAATTATAAAACTAATTATTCTTAACTTAATTATTTGTGATACAACCTCTAAAATATTATAAAATTACTTTATATATAGCCTTTTTAACATCTGAAGATTCATTATCTGCCTTTAGACAAGTCATGTGTATATCTTCTGGATAACAAATAAGGAAATCACCTGCTTCTAATATAACTGTAGAATTTTCATTTCCGTCAAAAGATAAAAAATCATCTTTTTCAATAAACTCTTTAAATTTTAAATTTTCTTTAAAATTAAGGTCTATTCTTTCTTTTCCACTAAAAACAACGTGAACATCTATATATTTTTTATGGCCTTCCCAAAAACGCTCTTCTTTATTTTTTGTAGTATAATCAACTCTATTAAAGAAAAGCTCCTCACCTTTTATTTCATGAGTACCTAACTCAAACTCTATTACCTTATTGTTTTTTGCATGTAATAAAGCTTCTTTAACAAGCTTTGGTAAATAGTCATAACTTTCTAAATTCATTAAATTTCCAAATATCATTTAATTCACCTCCAAAACTTTCAATTTTAAACTAATACTTCTATTTAAATAAATAATAGAAAATATTGAAAAATCAATGCTTCCTCTAATTAAACATTAACTTTTTTATTTAAATTTATTGTTGCTTCGTTTAAAGTTTTCTCATCAGGTAACTGAGATTGAGTCATTAATGAAACTATCATTCCCACTATAATTGAAACACCTATTGATATAATTGAGTATGACCATATACTTACATCAAATCCACCATATTTACATACTATAACAGCTATTGCTGATGCTATAAATCCAGCATATGCTCCTGCTTTTGTAGCTTTTTTGAAAAATACTCCTAATACAAAAATTCCTGCTAAAACTCCAAGAACAAGTCCCATAAATCCATTAAACCATTCATAAGCTGAGTTTACTCCTCCACCTGCAAGAATAGATGCCATAAGTATTGAAGCTATACCAACACCTAAAGATATATATTGAGCAATTTTTGTTTGCTTTTCCATTGACATATCTTTTGTTATAAAATTTTGGATATCTAAAGTCCAACTTGTTGCAACTGAATTTAATCCAGTTGAAAGTGTTGATTGTGCTGCTGCGTATATAGCTGCAAGAACTATACCTGTTATACCAACTGGTAATTGGAAAGCTATATATGAAGCAAAAATTTGGTCTTGTTGAAGAGTTTGTACTAATTCTGGATTTTGTTTATAGAAAACAAATAAAGCTGTTCCTATTAAGTAAAATACAGTTGCTACAAATAATGATAATACTAAGTTTCCATAAGTCATTTTCTTTAATTGCTTTATATCTGTAGTTGTAGTAAATCTTTGAACTATATCTTGGCTTGATATATATGATGAGAAAGTATTTAATCCTCCTCCAACTATTAATAGGAATACACTTGTCTTAAATATATTTGCATCAAATATTGGTTCTTGTGGAGATAAGAATTTTCCTCCAGAAGTTAATTCACTCATAATAGATCCAAAACCACCATTTATTGTTGAAATTAAGAATACTAATGCAAAAACAATACCTGCTATAAGCACACAACCTTGAATAAAGTCTGTCCATAATACTGACTTTAATCCTCCTGTATATGAGTAGATTATTGCTATTATACCCATTACTGCTATAAGTAAATAAACATTTATTCCTGTAAGATTTGATAATACCATTGATGGTAAATACATTATAATTGCCATACGCCCTATTTGATAGATTATAAACATTATAGCACCAAGAATTCTAAGTCCTTTATCTTTATATCTTATCTCTAAATATTCATAAGCTGTATCTATATCTAATTTACTATATACTGGTAAGAAAAATTTTATTGTAAGAGGCACTGCTACAAACATTCCAAGTTGGGCAAACCACATAATCCAAGTTCCTTTATAAGAGTTACCAGCTAATGATAAAAATGATATTGGACTTAATAAAGTTGCAAATATTGAAACTGAAGTAACCCACCAAGGAATAGTTCCGTCTCCTTTAAAGAATTCTTTACCTTTCATCTCTTTCTTAGAGAACTTTAATCCTGCATAAAGTACAGCACCTAAATAAGCAACTAATACAACTAAGTCAATCTTTGTAAATCCTTGCATAACAATTCTCCTTACTCTTAAAAATACTTTTTATTAATTTTCTTAGCATTCTCAATCATTTCTTCAGTAGCTTCTTTCATAGGTTGTCTACAGTATCCTGCATCAACACCTTGCTCTTGAAGAATTAACTTAATTGTTTGATATAGACCATTGTTTAAAATATCAGTTATTAAATCATTAGTCACATGTTGAACTTCTAAAGCTGTTTTTATATCTCCTTTTTTAGCAGACTCAAAGATTTGTCTTGCTCTAACACCATTTACATTAAATGTTGAACCTATAGCTCCATCAACTCCAAGTACTGTAGCTGGTAACATCATTTCATCAAATCCAGCATATATTAATTTGTCTGGGAATGTTTTTCTCATACGCTCTAATAAGTAGAAATCTGCTGCTGTAAATTTAACTCCTATAATCTTATCGTTTTTAAAAAGTTCAGCAAATTGATCAATTGATATATTTACTCCTGTTAAAAAAGGAATTGAGTAAATTATAAGTTTATTATCAACAGAATTTATTATTGTTTCATAATAATGTTTTATCTCATTAAAATCAAATTTATAATAAAATGGTGTAACTGCTGATATTGCATCATATCCTAAATCTGTAGTAAACTTAGCTAGCTCTACAGCCTCTTTTAAATTAACTGAACCTACTTGAGCTATTAATTTAACTTGTCCTTTTACTTCGTCTATAGCAATTTCAAATATTCTTTTCTTTTCATCAGTTGAAAGCATGAAGTTTTCTCCAGTACTTCCTCCTACATAAAGCCCATCTACTTTGCACACATCAATATTATGTCTAATTATCTCCCTTAACCCTTTTTCATTAATATTTCCATCCTTATCAAATGAAACTAATAAAGCTGAATAAATACCTCTCATTGTTATTCTCCTCTCAAAATCCTATAATTAATTTATTTTAAATATCAGTAAATCTCTTAGTTATTTGATGTTTGCTTATTTCAGTTATACCAAAAACTTTTGAATATTTACCTAAATAAAATACTTTCTTTACTTATCTCAATTTAAAACCTTTACATTTCCATTATTAGACCTCTTTCTTTTCATAGCATCTACTGATCTAATTTTACAATCTATTTTCATAAGCTCGTCTACTTTTTATCCTATAAATTTCTAACCCCCTTTAATCTCTATTAATTCACCTTTTATCAATTCTAAAATTTAATATATTTCCCTAAAATTTCTTTTTTCAATTTCATTATAATGCTTCATAAAAACATTTTCAATATTTTTGTGAAACTTTTTTTCATTTTTTGAAAATATACTGTGATTACCTCTTTTGCTAATTGCTCTTTATACATTTTACTTTATAATATAGACTTCGACTTATCATAGTATATACATTAATTAAGTTGTTATTTTCTTTTATTATTACTTATGTAATTTTAAATATCTATTCTTAATAGACATTTAAAATAAGTGATATTAATGTTCTTATTAATTAAATAAAGCTCAATATAGTATTCTATATTGAGCTTTAAAGCAAATATTTTTTATTAATTGTTGTTATTTAAATTTATTGAATATTTTTATTAATTAATTCATAATAAGATGTCAAATCTTTATACTCTATACTTCCATCTGCTTCATAAAGAATACTTAATTTTTCATTTTCAAATGTTAGACATGAATATCCTCCACCAGATTTATTGCCATCATTAGGGTAAGGAACACATAATTCCTTAACTCCTTTAGATAAATCATCAAAATCAATCATATAAACAGTAATATTATCTCTAATATATCCACCTTTAGTGTTCTTAGGTGCTGAAATCAATCCAATTCTATGCCCATTTGAAGTAGTAATTTTAATAAATGAACCTTGACATCCTGCCCCAGGACCAGTTAAAATTTTCTCGTTCAAAGGCTCATATATTTTCCATGTAGCTCCTAAATCGTGAGATATATATGCTGCTCTATAACCAGTTGAATCATATCTAGCGCTCATAATTAAAGCTCCATCTAACTCTATTACCATATTTTCAGAAGTTCTTGAATTAGGTACTTTATTTCCCATTGTCCATGTTTCACCATTATCTTTTGAATATATAATTGATGAATAATAATTATTGGTATTATTTTCTCTTAATGCAATTTGTATTGGCATTACTATTGTTCCATCAGGCATTATAATACCAGAACCAACTCCACCTAACCATCCAATTGTATTACTTGGTTGATTTTTTATTCTTGCTGTATTTGTAGTTAAATCTATTTTATTAGACCAAGTTAATCCATTGTCATCAGAATAAACCATCTGAACAGACCAATCTTTTCGTAAAGAGGTTGTACCACTTGCCCAATTACCATTTGTATTCCAAGATCCAGCAATTAAAATGATTCTCCCTGCATTTGTAACAACTGTTGTTGAGTCCATTACACGAGAATATGTTGAATTAATACGATCATTTTTCATCGCTATTTGATAATCCCATGTTTTCCCACCATCAGTACTTCGTGCGCAACCAATATCAATATATCCATGATCATTAGCCCCATTATAACGAATATCTGAAAATGCTAGCATAGTACCATCTTTTAAAATTTGCATACTTGGAATTCTAAAGTAATTTGCATTCCATATATTATTATCCTTATTAAATATAGTTATTGATTTTTCCTGATTATCTAAAGTAGTCGCAGATGCAATAATACTATTACCTCCTAATATAGCAGTCATAATAAATAAAAAATTTATAATCTTGATAAAAAATTTTTTCATATCTCCCCCTATTTAAAATTTATTTTTTATACAAGTACTCTTTATCCATAAATTTTCTGAAAATTCTGTATAATTTATTTTATCATAATTTTCCAAATTTTAATATACTATTGTTATTAAAAACTCATTATTAAAATAATTTCTAAAATAATATTTTTATATATAATTTATAAACTATTCCTTACTTCTTTATCTTCTAAAAATAATTGATCTTTTAAAACCATAAACAAAAATACAAAACCTACTGTTATTATTACATGTCCTAAACCAGAAATTCCATTCATAGCTGGCCCTATATTATTTCCTTTAACTTGAGCTATCCCAATTACAAAAAACATAACTGTAGTTAATATTAATCCAATATTATAGACTACAAAAAATTTATTGAACCACTTATTTTTACTTATATTAAATACTCTTTCAAATAAAGTAAGCATTAAAAATATTAAAAATCCTAAAATTAAAATATGAGTATGTGCTACCTTTAATTGAGTATTTCCAGTAAAATTATTTAACACTGTAAATTTTCTATAAAACACACCTGAAGCAAGTCCTAATAACAAATAAGAAATCGCTGTATAAAAAATCTTCTTCACCAATTCTCACCTCCTTTTTATTAGATAAATTTAATTTTATAATATTAATTTTCTATTATCTATAATTATTCTTTATTTCTATATTAAATAGAAATTTTATATAAATTAATCACAAATATATTAACTTACATATATGTAAACATTATTGTAATTAAAAATAAAAACAATTTTATCACTAAAAAAGTATACAATTATAAATCCTTATTTAAATCATAAATTTAAGCTTCTATACGAAATACCTCTAATCTTTAAAAACAAAAATAAAAAAAAGTCAGAAATAAACTTTCTGACTTTTTTTTATTTATTTAATACATCACTAAATATGTCTTTTATATATTCATTATCACTATTTTTAACTATATACCAAGAATTTTTATAATAATCTATTGTATGATCTAAAAATTTTTTAGATAACTCTGATAAATGTATTCCTTTTTTATAAGATATAGATATCTTCCTTGTTTTATTTTTATCTTTAAGTCTTAATATAGAATAAAAATTACTTTTTGATTTTAAGCAAATTGATACAGGAGCAAGAGATACAACCCTTTTTGTTTCTAGTAATTCTGATATTATGTATGAATCTCCTTCAAATATTACATTAGGACTAAATCCCGCTTGTTCAAAAAGTTTATTTGTTATATTTTTAAATGAATTATTTTCTGTAACTTCAATAAAATCTTCATCTTTAACTTCGCTTAAATAAATAAATTTTTTATGTGCTAACGGGTGAGTTTTAGGAATAACAACTACAATTTCCTCTTCTATTAAGTCTATAGTTTCAATATCAGGGTCATCTAAACTTGGAGATGTTATAGCAAAATCTATACTTCTATCTTGTAATTTTCCTTTGATGTCATCATATTCATTTATTATACTTTGTGTCAATGTTATCTCTGAATTAACCATTAAAAATTCTTTTAATACTCCACTTAAAAAGAAACTTGCATTTGTTGTTATTGATAAGTGAGTATTTTTTTGCCCATACATTTCTAAAATTTCTGACTTTGCATTTTCTATTTGGCTCATTATTGAATCTACATGCTTTAAAAAATTCTTTCCAAATACACTAAGTTCAATTTTCTTTCCTTTTCTGTTAAATAATGGAACATTAAGTTCATCTTCTAACCTTTTTATAGTTATACTCAGAGAAGGTTGTGATATATGAAGTTCCTTTGCTGCTTTTGTTATATTCTCATATTTAGCAACACTTTGAAAATATTTTAATTGTAATAATTCCAATCCTATGACCTCCTATATATATTGAAATATATATCTATATAATATTTATATATTTCAAATTATACATAATAACAATTATAATTAATATAGTTTAGAAAATTGTTTTTTAATAGTTTAAAAAATGTTTTTCTAACTATTTCAAAATTTTTAGAAGGGGAGTTTAATGGAAAAACAAAAGAAAAAACTAGATAGTAAAAAGATATGGCTTTTAGTAATATTGCTTAGTATCATATTTATTCCTTCCTTTTATGGATATACATATTTAAAATCCTATTGGAACAATGGCACTGCAATTAACAAAGTTCCTATAGCAGTAGTTAATCTTGACCAACCTTACAGTAAAGATGGTCAAACATATGATATAGGGAATACTATAATTGATAATTTAAGGAATAATAATACGCTTGATTGGAAATTTGTTAATTACAATGAAGGTAATGCAGGACTTTATGGTACAAAGTATTATGCAATGATAGTAATTCCAAAAGATTTTTCTAAGGAAGTTGCTAATGCAAGTACTGATGGATTTAAGAAGCCTCAAATTGATTTTTATCAAAACCAAGGTAAAAACTTTATTTTCTCTGAGATATCTAGTACAGCAGCAAAAAATATACAGGAAAATGTTGCTCAATCAATATCAAAGAGCGTTTCAAGTGTTTTAGTACAAACTATCTATAAGACAAAAGATGGTTTTAAAACAGCTGCTGATGGATCAAATCAATTAAATTCTGGACTAGAGAAATTAAAAGATGGTTCTATAAGTTTAAATAATGGAATCCAAAAGCTTCAAAATGGTTCTGAAAAACTTGATAATGGAGTTGGTAAACTTCAAGATGGTTCCTCTAAGCTTGTATCTGGAGTTAATAAACTTCAAGATGGTTCTTCTAAGCTTGTATCTGGAGTTGATAAGCTTCAAGATGGTTCTTCTCAGCTTGTATCTGGAGTTAACAAACTTCAAGATGGTTCTTCTAAACTTGTAGGAGGAGTTCAACAATTACAGGATGGCTCTTCTAAACTTGAAAATGGAGTTCAAAGATTACAAGATGGTTCTTCTCAGCTTGTATCTGGAATGCAAAAGCTTGAAGGTGGATCTCAAAAATTACAAGATGGAGTTCAACAATTACAGGATGGTTCTTCTAAACTTGTATCCGGAATGCAAAAATTACAAGCTGGAGCTAATGGAATAGAAAAAGGACAAGAAGATATAACTGAAGAGTTAAAATATCTTAATGTTCTAATGGCTAAAGGTGACATAGAAGCTGCTAAAAAGCTTTCAGCAGAAATTGCTCAACAAAGCGCTAAACTTAATGCTGGAATGAATTCTTTAAATGCAGGAATAAATAATGCTTCAGAAGGTGCTAATAAAATAAATAATGGCCTATCTTCACTTGGAAATGGAGTTTCTTCTTTAAGTAATGGTATTAATAATGCCTCAAATGGAGCAACTCAATTAAATAGTGGATTAAATTCAGTTAGTAATGGGGCATCCCAATTAAATAGTGGATTAAACTCAGTTAGTAATGGAGCAACTCAATTAAATAATGGATTAAATTCAGTTGGAAATGGAGTTAATGCATTAAATAGTGGTCTTGGTTCTGTTAAAAATGGAGCAAATGCTATAGATAATGGTCTTGGTGCAGCATCAACAGGAGCTGCTGCATTAAACAATGGTCTTGGAACAGTATCTAATGGTATGAATTCACTAAATAATGGTCTTGTTTCAGCTAGTGCTGGAGGTAATCAACTTGCTAATGGATTAAATTCTGCTAGTTCTGGTGCTTCTAAATTAAGTGCTGGACTTAATAGTGGATATGATAATCTTAATAAGAATGTTACTTTCTCAGCAGAGAATATGAGTGAATTTATCGCTAACCCAATAAGTCTAAATACTATAGTTATAAATCCAGTTTCTTCATATGGAGAAGGATTTGCGCCATACTTTATGTGCATAGGTTCATGGGTTGGAGCTATGTATGTATATTATATGATAAGTGCATTATCTAGAAAGTTCAAAGGAAGCTTTAAGAAAAGATTTATCAAAATGTATGTATATGGAACTCTTATTTGTTCAGCTCAATCATTACTAATGAGTACATTTGTATATTTTGGATTAGGAATTCATTCCAAAACACTTGGATGGTTCTATCTGATAAATCTAATATCAATGATAGCGATATTTAGCTTGATGAATGGTCTACATTATATAATAACTCCAATAATGAAAGGAGCAATTACTGTTCTTATGGTTTTACAATTCACATCTTGTGGAGGATCATACCCAGTTGTTATGCTACCAGCATTCTTTAGAGCTATAAGTCCTTTCATGATATTAACTCATAGTGTAAATGATATGAGAATGGCCATAAGTGGAATAAATTATACTGCTTTCTATAATAACCTAATAATATTAATTCTATTTATAGTTGTTTCAACAGTAGTAGGATTCTTAGTTGGTTATACTAGAAACCATATCACTCATAGAAGAGTTATGAGAGAAAAAAATGAAATGATAAGAGAAGACGAATTATTTAATCAATATGTTTAATTCTCAATAAAAAAAGAACTAGGATATAAATTCCTAGTTCTTTTTTATTTTTAATTATTTATCCCAACCAAGGGCAGCTCTTTTCTCTTTAAAATCTGATATTATTTTATCTGCTAATTTTATAGGATCAACATCTATATTCATTTTTGATCCTAAAGTTTCACTTGAATCTAATATGAAGTTCATAACATTTTCTGAACCATGAGCTGGTGGATAAACACAGTGATAAGAATTAATACCCATAAGTCTAAAACTATATGAAGCTCCTATACCTTTTTCATTTGCCCATTCTGGACTAGCTAATCCATAAGGCATATCTTTAAGTTGTATTCCAAGTTCTTCTGCTACTCCTCCAAATATTTCACTACTTCTTGTATTATCAACACATTCTCCTACATGCCAAACTGGAGGTAAATTTTCTCCTAAAAAGCTCTTTAATCCGTCTCCTGCTTTTCTTAATGCATCTTTATTACAGAAACCTAATTTTAATAATGGGAATGATGCACATCCATTTGTTAATATAAGTATATTATTTTCAAGTAATTTATCTGCAATATCAACTATTGCTCTTTCATAAACTACTCTTGGATTACAACATCCTACTAAGTTTACTATACCTAATATTTTTCCACTCTTTATAGCATCTGCAATTGGTTTCATACTACCAAATTCTTTTTCAAGATATTCGTAAGAAAAACCAACTTCTGCATCAACTTCATATGGGGGAATAAATACAGGAATATCTCTTCTTTCTGTAAAACTTTCAATTGCTCTAGTAACTATTTTTCTAGCTAAATTTTCTGTTTCTGAAATATTTGAGTGATGATGATCATAAGCATAATGTTCTGCTCCAGGTAATCTAGCTGAATCACTTGTTGTAACAACAGTAGTTTTAAAACATCTAGCTACATCCATTATTCCAGGAAATACATCTTGAACATCTGCAACCCAAAGGTCTAATGCTCCAGTTCCTAAAACTAATTCTGCTCCCACAGAATTTGATAAAGGAATTACTCCATTGTATCTATACATTGATGATAGCCCTGTACAACAAATACCATAGAATTTTATTCCTTTTGCTCCTTTTTCTTTAGCCAATTTAATAAATTCTTCACTTTGCCCTTGTTTTACAATTTCGCTAACAAGTATTGGTAAATGTCCGTGAACTGCTATATTTACATATCCTTCTTCTAATGCCCCAACATTAACTTTTGAAGTTTTTCTAATTGGTGGCCCAAATAAACTATCTGTTGCAATGGCTGGTGCAACAACTCCTGAATATAAGAAAGTAAGTCCACATCTTCCAAACTCTTTCATTATATTTTTCCAATCACCATCTGTTGCCTCATTTGTTCTGTGTAGAGATTCAAAAACCTCATGATATGCACTTATAGGTAATATGTCCATATCACTCCAAACTTTTTGTCTCTCTTCTGGAGCAAATGCTTTTATTGTTTTATATTCACCTGGAAGTGATCTTGACATATCATCTAAAAGAACATCCGAAAGTTCTATAGCAATTTGATTTATTGTTTTTCCTTCTGTTTCTAGTCCAAATTTTTTAGCACTATTTATTAAGATATCTTTTCCTAGTATAGGTAAATTTAATTTTCCTTCAGCAGCATATCTTAACGCTAAAATAACTTCTCTACCATGAGCTCCATGTGCAGCTGTTCCACCTGCTAAACTTCTTAGCATATTTCTTGCTACTATAAGATCTGCATCTGCTCCACATACTCCTCTAGGACTTTTAGGAGTTATTTTACAAGGTCCCATATTACAAATACGGCAACATACTCCTGCTAGACCAAAACTACATTGTGGTTTTTGAGTATCAAATCTATCAAATGCTGTACTACATCCTATTTGCTCCATTCTTAATATCATATCTCTTACTGCTGGATCAGGAGTTTTATCTATTACATCCTGCTTAGAAGCAAAAGTTTTTCTATATTCAGCAACTGCTGTCATATAATCTTTTACTCCTCCATGCTGATGATGATGTTCATGATTATGATCATGCTGATGTTCATTTATATGTTCATGATTATTTTTGTTTAAATTATCCATAATTTTATGCCCCCAATAAAAATTTTCTTTTAGAAAACTTCTAAATTTAATTTTAAATTCTACTTACTATTAACATTTTTCTATAAAATCTTAAGATTATAAATTTTTAATTTTAAATAACATAAATTTATGTTTCTTGTTTTTAGAATAATTCTCTTTTTTTAACATTTCAAGACATTGTTATTGTTTTAACATTTCCGTCTTAATTTGTTAATTTATTCTAAAATTCACATAAGCTTTATATACGCAAAGCTTTTAACAGTATTCCATTTTTTTCATTAAAAAAAAAATCATATTTTTCTATTTAATAAATTATAAAACTTTATATATTTAAAATAATAAAATTAATCATTTATTTTATTATTTTTATCATTATAATTTATCTCATAAAATTTAGGATAACTATAAATCAATTGTAAAAAAGTATAAATAAAATTATCTTTTAAATAAATAAAAAGGAGTATAAAAAACTATACTCCTTTTTAAGTAATTAAAACAAATTTATTATATTATATTATATTATATTATTTTCTCTTAAGAAATCTCTGTCTGAAATTACCTCTTCATAATTTCCATCTCTTATTATTTTATTTTCACTCGAAAATACTATAGCTCTATTAAAAATTCCTTCTATATACTCAAAATCATGAGTAGCACAAATTATTGTCTTTCCATTTTCATTAAGCTTTAGAATTAAATCTCTCAAGAATCTTTTACTTTTTGGATCAATTTCATTAAAAGGTTCATCAAATGCTATAACTTCTGGATTTAATGCCAAAACACTTGCTATTGCTACTTTTTTCTTTTCTCCTCCACTTAGATTGTAAGGTTCTCTATCTCTAAGCTTCTCTATATTAAGCATTTCTAAACAATCATTAACTCTTTCTTCAACTTCTTCTTCACTCATTCCTAATTGTATAGGTCCAAAGGCTATTTCTTCAAAAACTGTAGCACAAAATAATTGAGTTACACTGTTTTGAAAAACAAAACCTATTTTTTTATGAAATTTTTTTGAGAATGTACTATCAGATAATCTTTTTTCTGTTATAACTTCATTATCTACAATATATTCACCACTAACTGGACTTACAATTCCATTTATAAGTTTTAATAAAGTAGATTTACCACTTCCATTTTCCCCAATTAGGGCTACACTTTCTCCATCTTTAATATTTAAACTAATATCATCTAAAGCTAAAGTGTTTTTATATTTAAAAGAAACATTTTTAAGCTCTATCATCTCTTCTTTACTCCTATATTTTTATTATCTTATATTACAAAAAACATCAATAAAATAATAATTAAAATTATTATATATACTATATCAATTCCTTTTATAGTAAATTTAGCTGTTGATTTATATTCTCCTGTAAATCCTCTACATTCCATAGCAGAATACATCTCTTCTGCCATAATTTTAGATTTTAAAAATAAATTTCCGATTATTCTTAAAATAGAATTTCCTTTTTCTTTATTTTTACCTACAGATCTTAACTTTAGAGCATACAACATATTTAATGCTATTTCACCTAATATGTAAATATAATTTATCGTTATACTAAAAATCAATATAAATAAATCTGGTACAAAAAGCACTTTTAAAGCTTTTACTATATCATTCCATTTAGTTGTATACGACAATATGTTAACCAAAACTATAGTAATAAATACTTTTAAGATTAAGTATAAAGAATTATTAACATTTCCCATAAATATAATAGATGGAAGTAAAACTATAAAAGTGAAAATTGGAATTATAATACTTACCCCTAAAATCTTTTTTAGTAATTCCCCACTTAATGAACACAAACACAATAAACTAAAAAGCAATATTATTGATATATAAAATTTTTCTCTAGAAAGCGAAAGAAATATTACTATTAATATAGTTCCTATTAATTTTATTAAAGGATTTAACTTACCTAATATTCCAACATCTTCGACTTTATTTCTTTTTATTTTTGATAATATCTTCATAAAGTCCATTATGCTTTTATCTATAAATTTTTGCTTGTCATTTTCCGGTTCATAAGTATCCTTTTTTTTCATCCAATCTTTTATTTCCATGACATTATTCCTTTTTTAAACTTGATATAACTCTGAATATTATTACTAAGATTAAAACTCCTATTACAGCAGAAAGTAAATATCCACTAACTGCACCTAATCCACTAAAGCCATAATCTTTTCCTATAGGTGAGTAATTTATTCCATGTGCCATACCTTTAGGAATAAATCCTACTAAATCTTTTAATTCACTAGGATCCCATTCTCCCCAAGCAGAACCTGAAGCTATAAGTCCTAATGGAGTTAAAATTATCATGATAATTAAAGGAACTATAATATACCATTTAGATTTTTTATTTTTAGTTTCATATTCATAAGAAATATTTTCAGTATTATCTTCTGTTACAATTGCATCTGGTGCTACTTTCTTTATATAAGCAAATACTCCAACTGTAACTATACCTTCAACTAATCCTACAATTAGGTGAACTGAAGCCATTGCAGGTAAAGAAATATTTATTGGATATGGACAATATAATGGGTGTCCTAAAGGTCCTTTAAATAATAATGGTTGTATTCCTAATTCTATTCCTGCGCAAGATGCTGCCGCTACTAATCCTAAATACGCTCCTATAAAAGCTGCTACATATTCACCATTTTTAAATTTAAATCTATTTTTCAAAAATTTATATAAATAATAACCTACAAACGGCATTACAAAAGCCATATTAAATGTATTAGCTCCAAAAGCTAAAATACCACCGTCTCCAAATAATAAAGCTTGTATTAATAATGCAATTGTTACTGCAATAGTAGCCGAATACGGTCCTAAAATTAAAGCTATTAATACTGAACCAACAGCATGAGCAGTAGTTCCTCCTGGAACTGGCATGTTAAACATCATTATTAAAAAAGAAAAAGCTGCACAAATTCCTAATGTTGGTAATTTCTTTTTACTTATTTTTTGTTTTACTTTTGTTATTGAATATTTCCATACTGGAAGCATAGTTGCCCCCATTACAGCACAAGTGCTTGGACTCAAGTAATTATCTGGTATATGCATACAATCTATCCCCTCTATGTATAAAGTATTTATGTAAGCATTTAACTTTTATAATCTAAGAAAAGTTAAATCCTTAAATAAATTTTCACCAATTTAGGTTATATAATTTTTTACCTTTATATTGATGATAAGTTAAAAATTTTGTTCATGAATTTTCATGATTATTCATTATTATTATTATTTAATCTATTAAAATCCCCCCTTACATATAAGTCTTTAATAATTTTTTATTTAATATAAATAATAATTATTATAAATTTTAATAACAATTATTATAAATATGATTTAAAAACTTAATCTTTTGATTTTAATTTTTCAATTAAACAAATTTGTATTTGTCAATTACAAGGATACTTCTATTCTTTAGCCATTTCAACATAATATAAATCTTTTAATAATTCTGTTTCATTTTGTTAATTTTAATAACCACCTTAAGTTACCTATATATCTAATATTCCATTCATTTCTTTACTTTACAGTTCATAAAAATGTATTATTTTTTATAATTTAATAATCTAAAAAAAATTTAACTAAAAACTATCTAATCCCTTTTATTATCTATATTTATTATTAATTTATTATTCTTGTATATTTTTTTAATTATATAGATAAAATTTTAAAAATGTTTCATAAAAAGCCAAAAAGCTATAGATCACATCTATAGCTTTTTATTTTTATTAATATTTTCTTCACCACTTTAAAATATTATTAATAACTAACCTTATTTTCTAATACTTTATTTGGAATTTTTCTTTAAATTTTATGTTTAACTGATAAATTATTATATCTTTCTATTTTAAAATCTAAACGCTCTATTGTAGTTTTTATTTCATTTAGCTTTTCAATTAATTGTTTACGTTGCTCAATTAATATTTCTTTTCTTAATTCTAGAGTATCATCTCCTTGTTGAAATAACGTAACATATTCTATTAAAGTCTCAATAGGAAGTCCTGCTGCTCTCATACATTTAATAAACTCAACCCAGCCACAGTCCTCTTCTGTATAGTCTCTAACACCACTTTTATTACGATTTACTCTAGGAATAAGTCCTACACGCTCATAATATCTAAGAGTATCTGCTGAAATATCATATTTTTTGCTAACTTCTGAAATTGTCATATCAATCACCTCTTTTTAATATTTTAACACTTAGAGTTTACTTCAAGTCAATTTTTAATTATAAATACAATTGCACTTATTTATATAATCTCTTTTGGTATTCTCATGTCCTACATATAAAATCTTTCTTTAAGACATTTTTTATTAATTTTATTTAAAAAATTTTAACATTATTTTCTTTTTTATGTTAACATTTAATTATATTGAATTACAAAGGATGGTTTTAAGATGAACAAGAATTATTATTTTTATGTTGGAAATTTTTTGATTTCATGTGTTGGAATTGCTCTTATATTAGGTAGAGTTATATTTGCAAAAATTAAAAGCTCTGGCAAAGTTGTTTTAGGATTTAAATTAATAACTATTAGTATTGCTTTATTTATAGATTTAATAATACAAACTACTTGTATTATTACTCCTTCTATTACAATGTCTATTTTATCTATAGGATTTCTTTATTCTTTATTTGTTATATTGACAGATATGACCTTTGTATACATATCAGATAATTCAATAATTGGATTTATTCATTATTATGAGCCTTCTGATATAGAATTAGTAAGAATAAATGAAGATAAATCAATTAAAAATATGAATTTAGAAATTGTCTTAAAAAATGGGAATTCTCACACATTTAAGTGTAGAAGAAATAGACAACTAGTTTCTGATTTAGATAAATTACCTATAGTTATGGAATTTAATCTATTTAATGGACTAGATGCTAACTAAAATAAAAACCACTACAAATAAATTTGTAGTGGTTTATTTTTTATAATCCGCAATCTATTTCATCTTCTTCCACATATAATAAATCAATATCAAATACTAAATTTAAAAAGTCTGGAATAAAAAATTTCTTGCTTACTTCTTTTAATTCAAATTCATTTTTTATTTTATTTTTGATTAATATACTTTTACATTCTTTTATATAGCTATTCATAGCTAATTTTATCTCTTTAGATTGATCTGAATGTATTGAATCATTAGTGCTAGTTAAATGCTCTCTTAAGTCTATTAGCTTATCTCTAAAAAGATCATGTAATTCTTCAATTCTTTCTATATCAGCTTTATTTAATTTTTCCATCTATCTTCTCCTTCGTATATAAAAAAATATACTATTTAAAAATTATTTTATTTAAAGTATACCATCAATAATATACTATTTAAACAAAATAAAGAGAACAGTTTTAAAACTGTTCTCTTAAATTTATTATGCTTTTATAGTTTTTGTTCTATCTTCTTTCTTTACAACAAATATTGCAATAACAAGTCCTATTACTCCAAGAACTCCAGCCCAGAAGAATGAAGAATTCATTCCATGAATAGTTGCTTTTAATGGATTAGCTATTCCAGAATTCTCAGCTGATTTTGACATTACTGTTACTAATATTGATGTTCCAACAGCCCCTGCTACTTGCCTCATAGTATTATTAACAGCATTACCATGTGCATAAAGACTTCTGTCTAATGTATTTAATCCTGATGTTGTAAGTGGCATTAAGAACATTGACATTCCAAGTAATCTAATTGCATACATTACTACTATATAAGTAACTGAAGTAGTTTCTGTTAAGAATGAGAAAGCAAATGTTCCTCCAGTAAATAAAATAAGTCCTATTAATGCAAGTGCTCTTGGTCCTATCTTATCAAATAATTTACCTGTAATTGGGTTCATTATTCCCATTATTATAGCTCCTGGCATTAATGCAAGTCCTGCATCAAAAGCAGAATATGCTCTTCCATTTTGTAAATACATTGGTATTATAAGTTCTGAAGATATAAGTCCTGCATATACAATCATTATTATTATAGTTGAAAAAGTAAATACTTTGCTTTTAAACACTCTTAAATCAAGCATTGGCTTTTCCATTGTAAGCTGTCTCCAAGTAAAGATTATAAGTGTAACAACCCCTACTATAAGTGGTGCATATACATTAACATTAGTCCATGCATCATTTCCAGCATTACTAAATCCTAATAATAGTCCTCCAAATCCTAATATACATGTTATTACTGATAATATATCTAATTTTACTTCTTTATTATCTGTAACATTTTTTATTAAGAATATTGATAATATTAAATCTAAAATAGCAATTGGTAAAGTTACATAGAATAAATCTCTCCATGGATGACTATTTATTATCCATCCTGAAAGTGTTGGTCCTATAGCTGGTGCGAATGCAATAACTAAACCTACAACCCCCATTGCAAATCCTCTTTTTTCAATTGGGAAAATTATAAGGAATACTGTTTGCATAAGTGGCATTAAAAGTCCTGCTCCTGCTGCCTGAAGAAGTCTTGCTGCAATAAGTGTATCAAAACCTGTTGCTGTAGCACCTATAATTGTTCCAATTGTAAAAATCCCCATAGCTGCAAAATATAAAGTTCTTGTTTTAAACCTATCAATTAAAAATGCTGTAAATGGAATCATTATTCCAAGAACTAGCATGTATCCAGTACTTAGCCATTGAGCTGTAGATACTGTTATATGTAGATCTTTCATTATGTCTGGTATTGCAACATTCATAAAAGTACTATTTAAGAAAGCTATGAATGCCCCAAGTAGCATTACTGCTGATATAAGTACGCTATTATACTCTTTTTTTTCTACTCTCTTTCCGTTTTCCATAAAATCACCTCATCTTGTTGTGTATCAATAAACTTATCTATAGTCTTATACTTTTTATTAATCCTTATTTATAAATTTCAATGTTTATAAATAAAATTTTTACCATATAAAATTTACCAATGTCTATAATAGCTATGTTGAAAACTTATTAGTTTTTTATAAAACTCTTAAGTTTTGTAAGAAAAATTATATTACAATTGATTATTTAAGTCAATGTAATTAAAATGAACTTTAAATTAACATTTTTAATTTAATTTTATCTATTCTATTATAAAAATTTTAGTCTATCACAGTTTGACTTTAATATTTTCAAATAATATAATAATAAAAAAATAATTAAGAGCTCAAATTTAATTAAGTTTTATTAATAATTGCTCTAAGAAGGATAGTTTTATGGAACAAATATGTGATAAAAAAATTGATATAATAGATGCTTCTATTTATTTATTTTCTAATAAAGGTTTTGCTTCAACTTCTGTACAAGATATAGCTACTAAATGTAATATATCTAAAGCAACCATATATAAGTTTTTTAAGTCTAAAGAAGAAATTTTAATTCATATAATAGATTATGTTAATAAACAAATGATTGTTAATGTTGAAAATATAGATTTGAAAGCAAAAGATAATAAAATTGATATTTTAAAAGCAAAGTTAAATGCATTTTTTGAACATCTTTATGATAAAAAAAATTTTTCAATAATGATCTATGAAAATCAAAGTCTAATGAAAAATCCTAAATTTAAGAATATAATTTTACAAAATAGACAATTCCTTTTAAATTGGTATAGTTCAATTTTATTAGATGCTTTTGGTGAAAAAATTGAACCCATTCTTTGGGATATAGTTCTCGTTATGACGGGAATAATAAAAGAGTTTAATTACATTTTTATAATTAAGGAAACAATTTCTCATAATTTTAATGAAATGGCTAGTTTTATAGTCAAATCAATAATTTCTATTATAGATTTCCATCATAAAGATACTCCATTAGTTAAACCAGATTTATTTAAATTTTTTAAAGATAAATCTAGTATAAATAAAGATGTATTGTTGACTGAATGGAAAAATAATATCTCTAAGATAAAAAATAAATTAAATGACTGTAATAGTATTTGTAATAAAGATGACTTATTAGATGCTACTTCTGAACTTGAAAAGGAAATGAAAAAAGAGCAACCAAGAAGATTTGTAATAGATTCTCTTTTATTATATCTTTCAAATTATAAAATAATAGAACCAGAAATTTTATTTTTAAAGAGTTTATATATAAAATCTGGAATATAAAAATATCTTTATAAATCTAAAATATAAAAAAGCATTAATGTATAACATTAATGCTTTTATTTATCTAAACTTGTAAAATATATTTCTTAAATATCCCACTGCTTTAATATAAATAAATTTATAATTATAGAAATTTAGAAGTATATATAAATTCTATTTAATCCAAATATTATTCGCTGGAATAACTATTTCTATTTTAGATTTATCTATTCCTGTTTCAATAGATATAAGCTCTAAAAGGTCTTCTTTACCTATTTTACAAACTAATCTATATCCCTTATCTCCATAGTTATTCCAATTCCCTAACTTAAGTAAATTTGGATACTTACTCATCTCCGGTTTTTCATCTTTAAAATGAATAATATAATCTATTTCATCTCCAACAAGAGATGTAAAAAACCCTAAATAATCTTTCATTTTCATATTTACCAATAACTCCCATAATAAATTTATATATTTATTATATAATATAAAATATATATTTACAATTTCTTCTAAAATTTATTATCCAATTATTATTTAAAATTTTATTATATAACTTATTTTAATTTCATTTTTAAAACCGATTTAGCAGACAGACCTCTTCTATTAGTTATTTTAATCAAAAAATTCCTCTAAATATTATTTCCTAAATATTGCTATAAATAATATAATTAACCATATTTTGATTTAATAAGTATATTATTTATATCATTATATAAACAGATGTTTTTAACTAAAGAAAGTATTTATACTTATTACATTAAAATATAAGAAAAGGGGAATTGTTATGTATTGTAGACATTGTTGGGATGAACTAAAAAGTGCTAATGCCATATTCTGCACTAATTGTAATACTAGAGTTGGAGATGGTCATAACTTTTGTAATGAATGTGGAGAATCCAATATTTCTAATGAATCTAATTGTTTAAAATGTGGTACTTTTTTAAATCCCATAGATTTTAAAAATAATTTTGAAGAGTTAAATGATAATAAATCTGAATTAGAAGGTACTCCTAAAAATAAAATTATTGCAATATTACTTGCTTTATTTCTAGGAATTTTAGGTGCTCATAGATTTTATCTAGGTCAAAAAATTTCTGCTATTGTAATGTTGATACTTGGCATTATAGCTGCTTTTACTTTTTATTTTTTAAGGGATATTTTAGTTTTTTGGGTTATAGTAGACATGTTCCTTATAGGATTTAATCAATTAAAACCAGTTAATGGATATTATGTTTAAAATAAAAAAGCATCTTAAGTGATGCTTTTATTTTTTATTATTTAACGAGAGCTTTTTATATAAATATTCAGTTTAATGATTATTACATATATTTAATTTTTTAAATCATTAATACTTTCTTTATAAAACTATCTTTTTTTATATATACAATTGTATATTTATAATAAATAATTATCAAAAATATAGATGTTCTTATTAATATAGTTTTGCCATACAATATTCATCAACATATTCCCCATTTATACACATTGATTTCTTCTTTAAGCCTTCTACTTCAAATCCCATTTTCTTATATAATTTTTTTCCTATATAGTTGTTAGCCATTACTGTTAATTCTAATCTTGTAATCCCTTCTTCTTTTGCCCATAAATCAACTTTTTTAAATAGCTCTGTGCCTATTCCTTTTCCTCTATATGCTTTTCTTAACCCAACAACTATATAAGCTGAATGCCTTATTCTATTTAATCTTCCTCTTTGAGCTGATATAAAACCAACTATATCTTTATTATCTTTAACTACTAAAACTAAATCTTCTTCCATACTATTTCTTATAATTTCTTTTACTCTACTCCCATCTCTAGGTCTTTCTCCAGCTTCATAAAGCATATATTCTGTTTCATTATCTAATTTAAGTAACATATCTAAAAATTTCTTTGAATCTCCTATTTTAGCTCTTCTAATTCTCAATATTTCTCCCTCCAAAGATAAAATTCTCATTTTAAGTTATTTAATAAAATCATATTCATTTTTGAAAAATAATATAATAACTGAAGTTTTATATATACTTATTCTCAATATATAATTTCAATATTAAGTATAGAAAAAACTATATATTTATTAGAAGATACTAATAAAAGCCGATTTCTATTTTAAAAATAAAAATCAGCTTTTTAATTACAATTCATAATACATTTTAATTTTTTCATTAGTTATTTGTAAAAATAACTTTAATTATAATAAGGTGACATATCTATTCTCCTTTTAAACCTCTACTTAAATGTTTATTATTTCTTATATATTTATTTACATAAATTCTAAAATCCATTTCTTTTAATTCATTTAATATCAATTTATCTTTTGAATCTATGTATTGTCTTGCAAACACTGTATCAAATTCTTTCATTTCTAAAAATGTTAAGTGAATTTTATTATATTCAAAATGTTTTTCTAATATAGGTGTTATTTCATCTTCAATATCAAATTCTTCCATGACATCATTTCTATGTTCAATTAGAACTAATATATCTATATCACTAAATCCATTTCGCCAATACTTGGTATTAAAACTTCCAAAAGTAGCTAATGAAATTATATTTTTATTTTTTATCCCCTTTAAATCAGCAAGTTTTCTCTCTTCAATAGGTTCTTTTCTCATAAAATTTCAGCTCCTTTCTTAACTATATATTAAATGATACTATATTCATTTAACTTTTTAAATATAATACTTTAGTTTTATAAATTTCTATCATAATTTTAAGGAGTGTAAAAATATCTACACTCTTTAATTTTAATTATAATTTTTTCAATTGTGTATCATTTACTAATTTTCATCTCTTTCCTTTTATATAAAATAATTAACAAAATTTTATTTGGATTTTTATTTTTTTATATGATATTATTTTTATAACTTAATAAGACAGTTCGCAACTATCCTGTCTATAAACAAAACTATAGGAATTTGTATAAAATTTTTTTATTTTATACTTATATTTGTTATGCAATTGTTTATAGGGACGATATTCGTCCTTTTTTTATTGCTTTTTTAGTATAGCAGCGTCTTATTTAGTTCAGATTTTTTATGTAAGGAGATAAATATGAGCTATTTATTAGAATGTGAAGAAAGTTTTGATTCAAGTCATTTTCTTAAAGGTCATAAAGGAAAATGCAGAAATCTCCATGGTCACAGATGGAGAATCAAATATGGATTAAAAGCAAATGAATTAATCCAATCTGGAAGTTCTGAAGGTATGATAATTGACTTTTCAGATATTAAATCTTTAATTAAAGAATATTTTAAAGTTTATGACCATGCTTTAATCCTAACTGATTATAAAGAAGAAACTCTTACAAAAGAAGAAAAGAATTTTATTCAAGCTTGTGAAGATATGAAATTTAGAATTGTACATGTTCCTTTTAGAAGTACTGCTGAAAATATGTCTAAATTTTTCTTTAATGAACTTGAAAGAGTTTTATCTGAAAAAATCCCATCAAAAAATTTTAATGTACACTATGTTACTGTTTATGAAACTCCAAATAATGCGGCAACTTATGGAGGTATAAATTAATGAATGTAGTAGAAATTTTTCAAAGTATTGATGGCGAAGCTAATAGAGCTGGTAATCTAACTAACTTTATAAGGCTTGCTGGTTGTAATTTAAGATGTAATTACTGTGATACTGATTATGCTTTAAATAAAGCTGATGGAAAAGAAATGTCCATAAATGAAATTATAAGCAAATTAGATAAAGATATTAAAAATGTTACTTTAACTGGTGGTGAGCCTTTATGGAATAAAGAAAATGCTATACCACTTTTAAAAGAATTAGTTTCTAAAGGATTTAATGTAAGTGTTGAAACTAATGGTTCTATAAACTTAAAAAATTATATTAAGGAGTTTCCTTCTGTATCATTTATAGTTGATTATAAATCTCCTTCTAGTAATATGGAAAAGTTTATGGACATGGAAAATTTTAATATCTTACGAGATATAGATTGTGTAAAATTTGTTGTTGGCTCTTTAGAAGATTTAGAAAAAATGGAAGAAGTAATTAAAAATACAAACTTACACAAAACAGAAGCTGAAATTTTTGTAAGTCCTATTTTTGAAAAAATCGAGCCAAAAGAAATTGTTGAATTCTTATTACAAAGAAAATTAGTAAAAGTTAGAGTCCAAATTCAAATGCATAAAGTTATTTGGGACCCTATGATGAAAGGAGTTTAAAATGAATATCTGGACATCAAAAGAAAAGGAAGAAAGAGCTGAAGAGTTAATTAAAGAGTTATTAACTCTCATAGGAGAAGACCCAAACCGCGAAGGCTTAAAAGAAACTCCTAAAAGAGCTGTAAGTATGATTAAAGAAGTTTTAGAAGGAACTACTTTAACTAATAAAGAAATTGCAGAAAGGTATGGAAAATGTTTTTCTGCTGATTATGAAGCTTCAGGTAACTCTGGAATGGTTATTATGAGGGATATTCCTATCTTTAGTTTTTGTGAGCATCATTTAGCTCTTATGTACAACATGAAAGTTACTATTGCTTATGTTCCTAAAGAAAAAGTCATTGGACTTAGTAAGCTTGCTCGTATAGCTGATATGGTAGGAAAAAGGCTTCAACTTCAAGAAAAAATAGGAACTGATATTGCTGAAATTATAGAAATGGCAACTGGAAGCTCTGATGTAGCTGTCCTTATTAGTGGAGAACATTCTTGTATGACTGCAAGAGGAATAAAAAAGACTGGTTCTCTTACTAAAACTAGTTGCTTTAAAGGAAGATTTAAAGAAGATATTTTATTAAGACAAGAACTTTTATTAAATAATTAGAAAAGAGGTATTTTTATGGTTAATGATAAAGCTGTAGTTGTATTTAGTGGTGGTCAAGATAGTACTACTTGTTTATTTTGGGCAAAGAAAAGATTTAAAGAAGTTATTGCTGTTTCTTTTGATTATGGTCAAAAGCATAAGGCAGAATTAGATTGTGCAAGAGAAATATGTAAAAAATATTCTGTTGAACATTATATTTTAGATTTAGGATTATTAAATCAATTAGCTCAAAACTCTCTTACTAGAGTTGATATAGAAGTTGATAAAGATAAACCAAAGGATTCTCTTCCAAATAGTTTTGTAGATGGAAGAAATCTTTTATTCTTAAGCTTTGTTGCAGTTTTAGCAAAACAAAAAGGAACTGGAAACATAATAACAGGTGTTTCTCAAAGTGATTTTAGTGGTTATCCTGATTGTAGAGATGTATTTATAAAATCACTAAATGTAACATTAAACCTTTCTATGGATTATGAATTTAATATAATCACTCCTTTAATGTGGATAGATAAAGCAGATACATGGAAAATGGCAGATGATTTAGGTGTATTAGACCTTGTAAAAAATGAAACTTTAACTTGCTATAACGGAATTAAAGGTGATGGATGTGGAGATTGTCCTTCTTGCAAGTTAAGAAGTCATGGTTTTGAAGAATTTAAAAGAAGATATAATAAATAAAAAGGTGGAATATTAAAATGTCAAATGGTAGAAGTAAAGAAGAATTAAAAGATATAACTTTATTAGGAAACAAAGGAACTAAGTATGAATATTCATATGACCCAGATGTTTTAGAAGCTTTTGATAATAAACATCCTGACAATGATTATTTTGTTAAGTTTAACTTTCCTGAATTTACAAGTCTTTGTCCTATAACTGGACAACCTGACTTTGCAACTATTCATATTTCATATGTTCCAAATATAAAAATGGTTGAAAGTAAATCATTAAAATTATACTTATTTAGCTTTAGAAATCATGGAGATTTCCACGAGGATTGCATGAACATAATAATGAAAGACTTAATAAAGCTTATGGATCCTAAATATATAGAAGTTTGGGGTAAATTTACTCCAAGAGGTGGAATTTCTATAGACCCATATTGTAATTACGGTAAAAAAGGTACTATGTGGGAAAAAGTTGCTTTTGATAGATTAGTTAATCATGACCTTTATCCTGAAAAAATAGATAATAGATAAAATATGGGAAATTTCTCTTTTTTGTAATGCTATTTTAGTTTAATTGAAATCAATAGTTTCTTCTTTATTAATAATTATCATTTATTATTATCTAGAAGGAAGTGATTGAATGGCAAAAATAATTAAATTAATTATTGCAATAATTGTAGTGTTATTATTGTGCGTTGGAGGGTTTGTTTATTATAATTCAAACTATAAAACTTCAACTCAAACAAAGCCTGATTTAACTCAAGCTAGTAATAATATAAGTAAATCAAAAGATTCTACAAATGATAATAAAAATAGCCAAAAAGATGAACAAAAGAAAACTGAAGAAACTAGTAAGCAAACTAATTCTAAAACATTAAATGATACTAGTATATCTAATAATAATGCTTCAAATAAAGTTCAAGCAGCTCCAGTAAGTGCGAATAAAGCTTCTAGTACTAATACTAATGGTAATAATTCAGTTAATACTAGCAATACTGCTAATAATAGTAATAATAATAGTAATCCTAACAGTAGTAATAATAGTACTTCTAATTGTAATAATTCAGCTGAATTAGCAAGCTTAAAAACTCAATGTGAAAATGCTTTTTCAAGTATCGAAAATCAAGTTAATCAAATAAATAATGAGCCTAATACTGATAGTTATCAAGTAACTGAACAACAAAACCACATTTATAATTTATGGAACAATCAATTAAATTATATGTATGAAAAATTAGAAACTATTTTACCACATTCAACTTTTGAAACACTTAATAACAGTGAAGTAAATTGGATAAATTATAAAACAAATGAATCTAGTAAATATTCTGATGTTGCTGGAAGTGGTGGAGCAGCTATGAGATACTATTATAAAGATGCTCAATTAACTAAAGAAAGATGTTATTACTTATATAATAATTACATTAAATAAATTAAAGGGATGTATTTTAATACATCCTTTTTTTATTAAAAAAATTTCAATTATTATTTTATTTAATAATTAATTAAAAGTTTATTATTATATCCTTAAATAATATATTTTACTATTTATATATTAATATTTTTATTTTATTAGAAACAAATATTTCCTAGTTTATTCATAATCATGCACTATCATATATCTTATAAGGATGTGATTCAATGAAAAAAAATAAATCATTAAAATTACTTATTCCTGCTACAATAATTGCCTTAATATGTGTCACACCTGTAATTGTTTATACTTCATGTGCTTCAGAAGCTAATACAAAAGAAACATCTAATAAGGCAGCTAATACTGAAGATAACTTATCGAAAAGTTATAATAGCACTTATGTAAATGCTAATAAAAATAATATTGATGACATTAATAAATTAAAAAGTGAGTGTTATAATAACTTTAATTTGATTTATAGAAAAACAGCTGAAATAAATAATGAATATGATGGAAATCCTGATAATACTCAATTAAATGATGAATGCTTACAAGTTTATGATTTATGGAATCAACAACTTAATTATATATATGAAAGATTAGAAACTATTCTTCCTAATGAAGATTTTCTAAAATTAAAAGATGACGAAACAAATTGGAATAATAATAAAAAGAGTAAGGCAAAAGAATATGCCCAAGAAAGTGGCACAACTACTAATTATAAAATGATTTATTATACAAAATTAACGGAATTAACCCGTGATAGATGCTATTATTTATTAAATAATTATACCTCATAAAAAATTTTTTCTTACTCAAAATAGACTGTAGATATATTTATTTTTATATAATTTATCTACAGTTTTTTTATTAACTTTACTTACTAATTCTTAATTCATACAATAAAGCACTAATTTTATGAATTTATTTTTATAATTTGTGCTTTTATCAAATAAAAATATTCTTTTAAGTTTTAGTTAGTTTGATTAATTATGTTCATATCCTATGAATTTTGTCCAAAGATTCAATTAATTTTGATCTTATTTTATTGAACCAAATTTTATTAGTAATATACTATTAATTGAAGATAATTATCATTAAAAATTTAACATTACATAATAATAAAAACATACATAGCTCAATAATAGATAATTATCCTTAAAAATTTAAAGTACATAGGAGAAACGCATGAATAATTCAACAACACAAAACAGCTTAGCAAAAAATCTTGCTTGTGCTGGATTGCTATTAGCTATAGGTTTAGTATTACCATACTTTTTTATGAGTTTTTGTAAAGAAGTGGGTACTATATTTTCCCCAATGGATTTAACAGTATTACTTGCTGGACTTATATTAGGATGGAGATATGGTCTAGTGTTAGGTATAATTACACCTATAATTTCTAGTTTCTTAACAGGAATGCCTCCACTACCAATAGCAGTAACTATGATGTTTCAATTGGGAGTAATGGGACTTATAACTGGACTACTTAGAAATAAAGTAAATAGATTACTTAATTTAATTATTGCAGAAATTATAGGAAACTTCCTTTATGCAATATTATTCGTAATATTTATGGGATTACCTACTCATAAATTCTGCCACTTACTTTTTGTAGTTTTCGTTATTGGTTTACCTGGAATAATACTACAATGGATTATAGTTCCTTATTTATCTAGAGTTTTAAAGAAAGCAGGAATTTACAATGGATAAAATGAAAGATTTTTTTAACAATTTAGCAGAAGATTGGGATAATCACTCAAAAGGTGATCCTGAAAAAATGGAAAGAATTTTTAAGACAGCAGAACTTAAAGATAATTCAAAAATATTAGATATTGCTTGTGGTACTGGTGTATTAGAAGAGTTTTTATTAAAACATAATCCCCATTCAATTTTAGCTGTAGATTTATCAGAAAAAATGATAGAAAAAGCTAAAAGCAAATATAAGGATCCAAAAATAACTTTTTTATGTGAAAATGTATTTAACTTAAAAAATGAAAAATTTGATTTTATAATTGTATATAATGCATTTCCACATTTCTTAGAACCTCAAAAATTTATTGAACATATTTCAACATTATTAAATGAAAATGGTCAATTTGTAATATGTCACGGTATGGGAAGAAAACATCTAAACGACCATCATAAAAGAACTGCTAATGAAATTTCATTAGGTCTTAAACCAGCTTCTGAAGTAGCTGAATTAATAAGTTCTCATTTTAATATTAAAAGTGTAATAGAAGAAGAACATATTTATATAGTATATGGTACAAAAAAATAATAATTTATATTAATCTATAAAAAAACTATTTCAAAATAGAAATTTTTCCCAATTGAAATAGTTTTTTATATAATATCTACAACTTTATAAGTTTCTCTTTATAGACTTATTTAACCTTTTTAAAGCATTTAATGAATCCTCTGACTTTATAAGACAATTAGACATTTGAATATTTACATATGTATTTTTTAATAATACTGTCTCAAGCCTTCCTTCTGAATAGTAGTCTTTATATTTAGCTCCACTTTTAAATACTTCTTCCATTTGATTTAATATCTTTTCTATTTTAGAAATATTTTTTAAAATAAATCTCCTATCTATTTTCTCTTCATTAGTTATTGATAATAAAACTGATTCATGTCCTAAAAGAGTAGTTAGCTTATTATTATTGAATATAAATGCTTTTAATATCCTTAGCTCTTCTTCATTACAAGTTGGGTCATTATGAATTTGCATTTTACCACTTATTAAATAAGATAAATATACAAGTTCTCTTACTTTTATAGGATTATATTCTCCATCTAATATATTTTTAAGTTCGTTTACCATTTGCCTATTAATATCTATAAGCCTAAAAATCATATTTTCCATCTCATAATAATTTTTATTTCTTAAAATAAATCTGTTAGCAAATAAAACTATAAGTATTGATATAGTTGTATATAAAAGTCTTAAAAATATAACTTTATAATCACCAGATGTTTCTCCAAGTGTTGAAATACCAATAGCATAACAAGTTATATAAGTTGTTAAAAGAGTAAAATCTGCATATGAATACATAAGGAATGTACTTACCCCTATAATTATTATATGAGATGCTGTTGACTTAAATATAAAGAATAACACAGAGCATAATATAATTCCCATTACAGTTCCTTTAAACCTTTGAGCTGCCTTTTTCTTGCTTTCCTCATAGAAAGGCATTAAAAGAAGAAATATCGTCATAGGAATCCAATAGCTCTTTTCAAGATGAAAAGCTCTTATAAATGTAAATGATAAAGATAATAAAATTCCCATTCTTATTGCAAATCTCAATTTAAAACTATTTAAACTTACTCTATAATGATTAATTTTCTTAAAATCTATAAAGAAATCTTTAGAAGTTTCCTTTAATGATTTTTTACTTTTATCTTTAAAATATTGGAATATTTCAATAGCGTATTCTAGAAGAAATACAAAATAATTATTTAAATCTTCATCTGAAAATTTTTCTTCAATCAAAAATTTATTTATTGATAATATTATTTCATCATATTCATTTTTTGAAAAATTCTCATTAATACCTATAAATAAATCAGATAAATTTTTAAAATATTCTTTATTATCATTTAGAAGATATTTCCTTTGAAGAACATCATTTGTAATATTATTCAAATGTTGAAAAAGTATAACAAAAGCATAAAACTTTGATTTCTCACTTAAATAAATTACTCTATTCATATCTCTACATATTTCAAATAACTCATATTTACTTTTATTAAAGTCTATTTCTTCTCCTTCTGATAAAGTTTTAAATTGGTCTGATACATTTAAAAAACCATCTTTTATTAATACTACTATTTTTGAAGTAACAAACTTTGGCATAGTTATTTTAAGCACTATATATAAAACTAAATATGAAAAAGTTATTGCAAGTAATCTTAAAGGAATTTTATCAAAAGTAGTTGGAAACAGTTGTAAAAATACAAATGCCATTAAGTATGGAAAATAACTACTTGGATTATACTCATCAGTTAAAAGATAAGTTAAAACAATTCCTCCTATTAAATTTATAATTAAAGAGTTTAAAACTGTAAGTCCAGCAATAGATGCTATAATTCCTATAAATAAATGTAGAAAGAAAGGCTTTATGTGACTCTTATCTACATCAACATATCCTTTCATCCTTATATACATTAAAGCCATATAAGGCGCAATAAGCACATTATCAATACCAAAATATATGTATAAAACAGGCAATAAAATAATTGATATAATTGTTGGAGCTAAACTTGCTCTACACATATCCTTTATGTAATCTAAACTTAAAAATGGTATTTTCATAAATTATATTCTCCCTTCTTTAATTTTTATATGAAATAAATAAAATATATTTATTGTTAAATTTTTATTCAATTATCTTCTATATTTTTATTTATTTTGTAATTCTACTCATACATTATAAGTGAAAAAAATATAAAAGCTAGTCCTAATTTATTACTTCTAAAATTAATTTATTATATTTCATAATATCTTTAAAATTAAAGACTTTGAGCGACTATTTTCTATAAAAATTTTTAAATTTTAAATAAAATATAAAGTTAATTTTTTAACTAATTAACAATATAATTTTATAATCTTATCTTTCATTATAAAAGGCATCTAGAACTACTAATCTAGATGCCTCTTTAATTTATATTGTTTAGTTAGATTAGAAATTCAGTAAACTCTAACTAATTCTAGTTATTATAAAAATCTTTAATTTACCACTTATAATATTATTTATCCTAATAATTATTTAATGTTATTAAAAGATTTAATTCCTCTATATTCAGCTAAATCACATAAATCATCTTCAATTCTTAATAATTGATTGTATTTAGCAACTCTTTCACTTCTTGCAGGAGCTCCTGTTTTTATTTGACCTGCATTAACAGCTACTGATAAATCAGCAATAGTTGTATCTTCTGTTTCTCCTGATCTGTGAGAAACAACAGCTGTATATCCTGCTCTATTAGCCATTTCTATTGCATTTAAAGTTTCTGTTAAAGTACCAATTTGGTTTAATTTTATAAGAATAGAGTTAGCAACTCCTAATTTAATTCCTTTTTCTAATCTTTCTGTATTAGTTACGAAAAGATCATCTCCTACAAGTTGAACTTTATCTCCTAATCTTTCAGTTAACAGCTTCCAACCTTCCCAGTCTTCTTCTGCCATACCATCTTCTATAGAGATTATTGGATATTTATTTACCCAGTCTTCATAGAATGAAACCATTTCTTCTGGAGTTAATTCTTTTCCTTCATGTTTTAGTACATATTTACCATTTTCAAAATATTCAGATGAAGCAGCATCTATGGCTATAAACATTTCTTCTCCAGCTTTATAACCAGCTTTTTCTATAGCTTCAAGAATGACTTCTATTGCTTCTTCATTTGATTTTAAGTTTGGAGCAAATCCACCTTCATCTCCTACACCAGTTGAATATCCTTTTTCTATTAATATTCCTTTTAATTTGTGATATACTTCAGAACAGCTTTGTAATGCTTCTGAAAAACTTCCAAGTCCTACAGGCATAATCATGAATTCTTGTAAGTCTACTGAGTTATCAGCATGTTCTCCACCATTTAAAATATTCATCATTGGAACTGGTAATACTTTTGAATTTACACCACCTATGTATCTATATAATGGCATATCTACAGCATTTGCTGCTGCTCTAGCTACTGCTAAAGAAACTCCAAGTATTGCATTAGCTCCAAATTTACTTTTATTTTTAGTTCCATCTAGTTCAATTAACTTTTTATCAATAGCTACTTGATTTAATACATTCATTCCTATAAGTTCTTTTGCAATTTCATTATTAACATAACCTACAGCTTTTTTAACACCTTTTCCTAAGTATTCTTTTTCATTCTTATCTCTTAATTCTAGAGCTTCAAAAATACCTGTAGATGCTCCAGATGGCACAATTGCTCTTCCAAAACTTCCATCACTTAAATGAACTTCAACTTCTACTGTTGGAAAACTTCTTGAATCTAACACTTGTCTTCCTATAATATTTGTAATTTCAATAAATTGTTTCATAATAAACTCCTCCTTTTATTTTGAAATATGTACTTTATTATTTATAAAACTATTTAAATCTTCTAAAATTAAATTAATTTATAAATTATTATTTAAATAGTATAATAATCATTTTTATTATTACTATGTAAGATAGATTTTATTTAAAAGAATTCATAATGTATTCTATCTTTATCTACTTTTAAATTTTCTAAAGCTTCTTTTACTGTATCTATAAATCCTTTATTTCCACAGAAGAAAAATTCACCATCTAACGGAAGATTATTTTTAATCCACTCTTCTGATATTCTTCCTTGAAAATCATAATCTATACCTAATTTTTCATTATTTAAAGGTCTTGTAAAGAAAATATTTACTTTTGTATTATTTGAATTTTTATATGATCTTACATCCTCTAAAAAACATTCTGAATCTTTATTTCTTAAAGAATATATAAAATATGTATCTTTACTATCATCAATATCTTTTAACATTGAATAAACTGGCGTAACTCCAATTCCTCCACCTAAAAGAACTATAGGTCTATTAATTTTTTCTTTTTCTAATTTAAAATTTCCTTTAGGCATCATTACTTCTAGTAAATCACCTTCTTTTAAATTTTTATCTAAATATGTAGTTAACTTTCCACCTTCAACTATCTTTATAGTTACTCTATAAAAATCATCTTTTGGTGTTGATGATAAACTATACATTCTTACTACTTTTTTAATCTCATCATCTTCTGTTTTTACTTTTATTCCAATAAATTGTCCTGGTTTCATTTCTGCAAGACCTAAATCATCATTCCCCTTTAAATATAATGATATTATGTCTTTGCTTTCATAAACCTTTTTATATACAACAAAATCTCTAAATCCATTCCAAGTGTAATTTTCTACTCTATCTAAAACTTCGTTCATTATTTATTTCTCCTTATCTTAAATTTAGTAATTTTATAAAATTTAATTCATAAATCTTTATCAAAATAGTCTGATTTTAAAATACAATTTGATAAAGAATTTATATTTTGAATAATTGTTATTCATTAACCTCATTTTAAACTATTTTTTATTTCTTATCAAATCGCTCTGAATTAATATTAGATTAATTTAAACATTTATTCTTCCTTATGCTATTATATTATCAACGCTCCTTTATTTTTTATGTGATTCTAATCATTTATTCAAAAATAATTTATTACAATTCATATAAAAGGACTTTAACTTTTAGCTAAAGTCCTTTTTCATTTCCTATATATAATTTATTTTATTAATATGTTTGATTCCATAAAGAGAAGTATGCTTGTGGATGTAAACAAGCTGGACATTTAAGAGGAGCTTTTTTTCCTTCAAATATATATCCGCAGTTTTCACATTTCCATAAAGTATTTGGATCTTCTCTTTCAAATACAATTCCTTCTTCAATATTTTTTGCTAAAGTATTAAATCTATTCTCATGTCTAATTTCTGCTTCTGCTACTTTTTTAAAACATGCTGCAACAGCTAAAAACCCTTCCTCTTCTGCTTCTTTAGCAAACTTAGGATATAAAACTGATTGTTCTTCATGTTCTCCTGCAGCTGCAAATAATAAGTTTGTTTTTGTATCTTCTGGAACTTCAATTGGATATGAAGCTGTTATTTCAATTTGTTCTCCATTTAAATCATCTTTTAAAAATTTATAAAATCTTTTTGCATGTTCCTTTTCGTTTTCAGAAGTTTCTAAAAATATATTTGCCATTTGAACATATCCTTCTTTTCTAGCTACACTAGCAAAATAAGTATATCTAGTTCTTGCTTGGCTTTCACCTGCAAATGCTTTCATTAAATTTTCTGCTGTTTTTGTTCCTTTTAAACTTTTCATATTTTACTCTCCTTAAACCCCTTTAATATTAACCTTTATATTTTATATATAATAAAAACTTTCCTATTGTTACTTTATTTGTCTCAAAATTCAATCCTATAAATAAAATTCCTATCATATTGCATTTCTACAATCTGATAGGAACTGTATTTTTCAATTACTAAGATTCAAAATTAATTTCTAACTCTTATATCTATAATATTTTATTGTATAATTCCATTTATTTATTTTTAAATATAAAGCCTTCTAATGATTCCTTATTTAAAATAATTAATTTTTTTCCTTTTAATTTAATAATCTTCTCTTTTTCATAACTAGATAATTTTCTACTAATCGTTTCTCTAGTAACTCCACAATAATTCGCCATTTCTCCACGATTTATAGGAAGATTTATTGATATTTCTTCACCTTCTTGTGATTTATATTTATCTAAAAACTCTAGAAGCATACATGCAATCCTAGAATTTATATTGTTTTCAGATAAATTTGCTGTTAGGTTCTGTAAATGAATTACTTTATTGCTCAGTCCATTTAATAATTTAATTAAAATAGATGGATTATTGTTAATAAGCTTGTCTAAATCAGATTTATTTATCTCAAATACTTCACTTTCATTAATTGCTATAGCAGATACTTTACTAGTTTTCTCTTTTCCGAACACATTTACCTCTCCTGCTAAATCTCCAGAATTAAGTATATTAATTATTTGTTCTTTTCCATTTGAAGTACTTTTTATTAATTTTAATGCCCCTTTACTCACAATAAAAATACTTTCAATAGTTTCACCTTCTAAAAATAGCTTTTCCCCTTTTTTTAAATTAATATGTTTCCTTAATTCTATTACTCCATTTAATTCTTCAAGGGTAAGTGATTCAAAAATGTGATTTTCATTTTCTCGTGAGCCAAAAATAACTTTTTTATTGTTATTTTTCACTTGCATATTGACCATCTCCTTAATTAACTTTTAAAACATTATAATATCCTATAGATATAAGAAATTTAATTGTAAAATTTTGTTCTTTCATAAAATATATTATAATATTAAAATCATATTCAAACCATCTAAAGAGTTTTTATTTAAATCAATTTCATATAAATTTAATTTAAAATATATTTTTATATTTTAAAAATTTCAAAATTACTATTATTCTTAACACTAAAATTTGGATAATAATATTTAAATTTCATAGAAGTAAGAACTATAAAAATAACAACAACTATAACTATAATAGTATTTCTTTTTAATTTAATCCTCAAAAAATCACCTCATTAATATTTTTTCCAAAAATGTATATTTATATGAATCTTTTTGTATTTATTCTCAGTCTAATTGATGTAAAATGAAGGTGTACACTTAGAAAGAGAGGAAATATGGGAACTTTAATAGGTATTTTAGGGAGTATAAAAAAATCATATGATGAAAAAGAGATTATTATTCTTAAAGCAATTCGAGGAGATGACAAAGCTTTTTTAAAGCTTATGAAAGAAAATATATTTTATGTAAAGAATCCTACGGAATTGGAAATTATCCAACTATAATTGATGAAGGAAATGATATTTTCACTATTAAATTTGAAAATGTACCTGAAAATACAAAGGTTATATTAGGGAATCTTCCTCTTGTAGACATAGTTGAATTTAAAAATGAAAGTTTAAAGATAAAATAAAGATAAAAAGCCATGTAATCTTTAGATAATAAGATTACATGGCTTTTGTGAAATATCTTTATTTATATAACTTGTATTATATAAACCTTATGAATATTTATTATAAAATTTATAAATGTTTATAAATTGTATAATCCCTATTATAAATCTTCTAATATTGTATTAATTTCATAAATAATATTTAAGCTTTTAAAGTTTTCTAATTTAATAAAACACTTATTAAATAAATTTTTTATTTAAAATCTTTATTTAATAAATCGTTTTCTTTTTCAAAACGATTTGCTAAAGCTCCATATAATGTCCAACCAAATAACGCAACTACTCCACCATATAACATAGCTTGTGCCCCTGAGGTATACATTGCATAAAGACTATATACTCCAGCTAAAAATGTTATTATGCTTGGAATTAAAGCCTTCTTTCCTTTTATTCCTGCACATTTTTGTATTACTGGCACTGCTGCCATTGATAATACATATGGTATCATATTCGTTACTATTGATAAGTTTACTATTGTTTCAAATTCTTTATTCAATGTTGGACTTATTGTAAGTAATGCAAATAAACTTTGAAGAATACATAATATTACTAGCCCTACAACTGGAACATCTTTCTTTGATACTTTTTTAAATATTTTAGGAAAATAATTTTGACCAGCTGAACTTTTGAAAACTTGACCTAATGTAAATTGCCAAGCTAATAAAGAACCAAAACATGCTAGTACCATTATTCCTGTAACTATTTTACCTATAAGTGGAGTAAACATTGTAGCAAATACTAATCCAAATGGTGCATTAGAATTAGCTAATAAATGTCCTGGAACAATTCCTTGTATTATACTTGTAGATACTATATATATAATTCCAGCTCCAATAGTTCCACCTAAACATGCTATAGGAACATCTCTTTGAGGATTTTCAACAGCTTCCATATTAGCTGAAGCTGATTCTAAGCCTAAAAATGCCCATAATGTTATGGAAATTGATTGACTTATACCATGAAATAATCCTAAATGATGTGGGTTCCAAGAAGCTGCAAATAATGATGGACTAAACCAAAACCATCCTATTATACAAAATATAATTACTGGACCTATTATTCCCCAAATTGTAAAAGAACCAATTATTCCTGTTATTTTGGCACTGAAAAAATTAGGAATAGTAGTTAACCAAACAACTAATATTACACATGCAGTATTCATTGCTGGTGAAAGTTTAATTCCTAAAAAAGTTAAAGCATATCCAACTATTGTTACTGCAATTGCAACATTAGCTATGGTACAGGCTATTGCATATCCATAGTTAGCCATAAAATTTCCTGATTTTCCGAATGTATATTCTGAATAGCCACCCATACCTCCATCTCTTTTACTAAACATTCCACACCTTGCAAATCCATATGCAAGTGCTGTTGCTCCTATTGTTGTTATAATCCATGATAAAATTGACATTGTCCCAACTTGTGCTAGATCCGCTGGTAACATTATAAGACCTGAACCAATCATATTTATAGCAGTTATCATTGTTAACTGCCAAACATTCATTTTAGTTTTCGTGCTTCCCATAATATTTGGTTGATAAAACCTATAAATATATTAAATTTCACTCCAAACTTATTAAATTATTTCTTGCACCTTATAAATTATATATATTTTATAATCTTTTTAATCTATTTAAATTTTACTAATTATATTTAAATTACAATTATATTTAAGATCTATCAACCTCTTCACCTCCAATTTAAATAAATTAATTTTAATTTAAGTTTAGCTATATTTTAAATATAAATTACTATAAAATCATATTTAAAATATAGCTTTTAAAAATATATATTAATAAATTATTGTTGTTCCTTTTTCTCCTTTAAGGACTTCCATTGCTTCATCTAAAAATCCAATTATAGCTTTGCTTTCTTTATTAGAAATAACAAACTTTTTACATGCTTCTATTTTAGGTAGCATACTTCCTTCTGCAAATTGATTTTCTTCAATATATTTATCAATTTCAGCTACTGTGACTTTTTCTAATTTTTTTTCATTTTCTTTATTATAGTTTATACATACATTGCTAACAGCAGTAAGTATCATAAGTACATCAGCTTCTAGAATTTCTGCTAATTTTTCAGCTGCGAAATCTTTATCTATTACAGCTGATATTCCTTCAAATTTAGAATCCTTCTTAATTACAGGGATTCCTCCACCACCACAAGCAATAACAATGTCTCCAGCATCAACTATTCTTTTAATTGATTTTTTCTCAACAATATCTATTGGCTTTGGAGATGGAACTACTCTTCTATATCCTCTACCAGAATCTTCTTTTAAAATATATCCATTTTTCTTTTCAAGAATTTCTGCTTCTTCTTTAGTATAAAATGAACCTATAGGTTTAGTTGGATTATTAAAAGCTGGATCATTTTCAGAAACAACTACTTGAGTTATTATAGTTTCAACATTCTTATCTATATTACGGTTAGAAAGTTCTTCTAAAATTGCATTTTGTAAATGATATCCAATATATCCTTGTGAAAAAGCATCACATACATCGAATGGGAATAATACATTCCCTTCATCAGTTTTATGAGCAGTTTCTATACTTGATACTATTTGTCCTACCTGAGGTCCATTTCCATGTACTAATGAAATTTGATGTCCTTTTTCAATTAAATTAACAACTGCTTTTGCTGTCTTTCTACAACTTTCTAGTTGTGCCCTTGAGTCTTTTGAATTTTTATCCATTTGCAAAGCATTTCCGCCAAGTGCTATTACAATTTTCATAATTATTCCTCCTTTCTAACTTAAAAATATAATTTATCTTAATGTTGCAACCATTATAGCTTTAATTGAATGAAGTCTATTTTCTGCTTCATCAAATACTACTGAATTATGGCTTCTAAATACCTCATCTTCAACTTCTCTTATATCTAATCCCATATTTTCTTTTGCTTCTTTAGCTACTTTTGTTTCAAAGTTATGGAATGATGGTAAACAATGCATAAATAAAGTTTCTGGATTATTAGTTTTACTAAACATTTCTCTAGTTACCTTATAATCAGTTAATAAATCAACTCTTTCTTTCCACTTATCTTCTTCTCCCATTGAAGCCCAAATATCCGTGTAAATAACATCAGCTCCATTTACACCTTCAGCTATATTATCAGTTATTTCAATAACTGCTCCTGTTTCCTTTGCCATTTCTCTAATTTCATTTAATTTTTCTTGTGATGGGAATAATGCTTTTGGTCCTAACCCTACAAAATGCATACCTGTTTTTGCAGCTCCATACATTAATGCATAACTCATATTATTTCTTATGTCTCCTACAAAAACTAATTTAATTTTATTTAATGGCTTATCAACATGTTCTTCTATTGTCATAAAATCAGCTAAAATTTGAGTTGGATGATCATCATCAGTAAGACCATTCCATACAGGAACTCCTGAATATTTAGCTAAATCTTCAACTGTTTTTTGTGCAAATCCTCTAAATTCTATACCATCATAAAATCTTCCTAATACTTTTGCAGTATCTTCTATTGATTCTTTTTTGCCCATTTGAGAATTAGTTAAGAAAGTAACATGTGCTCCTTCATCTTCTGCTCCACATTCAAATGCACATCTAGTTCTAGTTGATGTTTTTTCAAATAATAAGCAAATATTTTTACCTTCTAATATATTTCCTTTTATTCCTGCTAATTTTTTTTCTTTTAAGCTATGAGATAAGTCTAATAAATATCTAACTTCATTTGGTGTAAAATCCTTTAATGTTAAGAAACTTCTTCCTTTTAAATTTACTGGCATAATAATCTCCTCCTAAGTTTATAAAAATTTTTTTATTTAAATTCCATTTTCTTTTATTTTCAATTTTTAACTTGTAGTAATTTATATATAATAATTAATAAACCTTATTAATCTAAATCTTCTCTTACTAAAGGCATACTCATACATCTTGGGCCTCCTCTACCTCTTGAAAGCTCTGATGATGGTATTACATGAATTTTTATACCATTCTTTTCTAATAATTCATTTGTTACATAATTTCTTGAGTAAACTATAACTTCTCCTGGAGCAATTGCTAATGTATTAGAACCATCATTCCATTGCTCTCTTGCAGAAGCAATTTTATCTCCATCTCCACATCTTATTAATGTTATTTTTCTATTTAAATATTTGCTTAAAATATTTTCTAATGTATCTACTTCTTGTGTGGTTTTTAATCTTGTTTTATCATTTTCATCAACAGTTAATGCATAAACATTCAATGGACCAACTATTTCAGGATGTACAGTAAATTTATTGTAATCAACTTGAGTAAATACTGTATCTAAGTGCATAAATGCTCTGCTTACAGGTATTTTAAAAGCTAAAACAGTTTTAAAATTTGTTTTTCCACTTAATAAAAGTCTTTTAGCTACTTTTTCTACTGATATTGCATCAGTTCTTTGAGAAATACCTATAGCAACTATATCCTTTGATAAAATTAATTCATCTCCACCTTCAATACAAAAATCCTCATCTCTATTAAACCAATAAGGTATCTCTTGATCTTTAAATCTAGGATGATATTTAAATATATATTTAGCAAATATAGTTTCTCTTGATCTTATGTTTGTTCTCATATGATTTAAAGTTATTCCATTTCCAATAGTTGCAAAAGGATCTCTTGTAAAATATAAGTTTGGTAATGGATCACAAACAAATGGATAATCATTGTGAACTTGATTACAAAGTGAATCTTTATGATAGTGACTTATTTCTTTTTTTCTTACTCCTGCCATCATTTTAGAAATTACGGACTTATTATCTTTAAAAGATAAAAAATATTCTTTAAGTGATTCTTTTAATGATTCACTTTGAATATTAGCTTCTTTGATAAATTCATCAATAAAAGCATCCTTAACTTCTTGACTAGTTCCCATAGCTTCAGCTGCTAAATCAACTAAATAAAGTACTTCTACTCCAGCATCACGAAGAACTTGTGCAAAAGCATCATGCTCTTCTTGTGCAAGTTTTAAGTAAGGAATATCATCAAATAGAAATCTTTCTAATAGACTAGGTGTTAAATTTTCAATTTCTTCACCAGGTCTATGTAGTAAAACCGTTTTTAACCTACCAATTTCTGATGTAACATTTAAACAGTTTTTCATAACAATCACCTCATTTTTAAATTTTTTTATGAAATAGCTTTAAAAGTAAAACAATTTAAATTATCATGTAAACAACTTTTATCTTAAAAATCATCTATCGTTTACATTAGCTTTATTGCTTGCTTTTCTGAAAGCTTGTCCATACCCACATTGTATTCCCATAAGTAATTTTCCGAAAATTCAAATAAATTTTATCTAATTGGAATTAAACTTAATTTTTATAATTTAAATCTAAATATCTCTATTTTTCTTTAATTATCTACCATATTTCCCAAATTTAATATTTATACAAATGATATATTATTTAATTCAAAATTTTGTATATTATTTATCATTTTCAAATATATACATTTATTTTTCAATTTTTATTAATACTTTTATTTATTTTTTAAATGTAACCCTATACATTATATTTTTAATTTTTTGACTATTTTTTCATAAATTTTCAATTTATGAAAATGTATAATTTTATAAGTTATTGAATTAGAAATTTATAAATTATATACATTTATTTACCATTTTTGCATAAAAAAGTTTTTTTGTATAAATATTCAATTTATAAATTTTTATTAATCATATATTTTAATGATGTTTTCTAAAATAACAAAAAAAATTAGCTATCTTAAAAATAAGATAGCTAATTTTATACATTTTCTATGTTAACATAACTAACACCTGGAATTTCATTTATTTGATTTAACAGATTCAAAGTATTTACATTTTTCTTGCATCTAAACCTACAGTTTATATGATAACGCTTGCTTTCTTCTAATCTTTCAGTTTCTGTGTTGAAACTTAATATATGTAATGAGTTTCTTCCTAATAACTCTATTAAATCATCTTTAGGCTTAGAAGTAAAAATTATTTTTAATTCTATGACTTTATGAGAATTAAGTTTAAAAACTCTCTGCAATATTTCAAGTCCCACTAATACTGCAACAGTAGTAATAATTGCTATCCAATATAATCCTGCTCCTGATGCAAGACCAATTGCTGCCGCAACCCATATCCCAGCTGCAGTTGTTAATCCTCTAACCACTTTTTTATTTATTATTATAGTTCCTGCACCTAAAAATCCTATCCCACTTACAACTTGAGCAGCTATTCTGCTTGGGTCAACTGCTATATTATTATATATAACAACATCAGTAAAACCATATTGAGATACTATCATTATTAATGCACTACCAATACCAACTAAAAAGTGAGTTCTAAGTCCTGCATCTTTTGATTTTAATTCTCTTTCAATTCCTATAATTCCAGCTAATATTCCAGCAAGAACAAGTCTAATTATTATATCATGTATGCTGTATATTGGACCTGTTATTGGTTTTCCATTCATTTTATTACCTCCTTCAAATCATATTTTAAAATATAGATATAACTTTATTTTTATTAAATTATTAATCTATTAGTTTAAAGTATATATCATATTATATATATATTGTAAAACTTCTATATTTATTTACTATTTATTTTCAATTTAATATAAAAAGATGCTATATTCTCTAAAAACTAGCATCTTTTATAAAAACTATATTTTTCATTATATAACTTAATTCTCCTTTCAAGAGTACATGGTTTACAATCATAACTTACTGTTGTTTTTAATATAGCATAATTATAAATATCTAAAATAGCTTTTATATCATCTTTAGCTGATTTTCTTATCTTAACCTATCCTAAATTCTTTCTTATTTCATTATAATTTATTTTTGCTCTTTCTATTCTCCGTGCATTGTCCCACTGTCTAGCTAAATCATTAAAATCCATTTTTATTAACCCCTACACTTAAATCTTTATATCAAATTATTATTTAATTTATGTATACCCTACTATCTAATTTAAAACAATTTAAATTTATTTATCAATAATAATAAATTTTAAAAGAGCAGTATTAAATACTACTCTTTTATATTAACATCTTTCTTCTTCAAATATTGGTGAATTTATTAAAGTTGCAACTATAAATTCATGTCTATGTCCATCTGCCATTCTTGTAACAGCATAAACAAAGTGTATATGCCTACCTTCTCCTACAGGAATTGCAGGTCCAGTACAAACATCTATAATATGATAATGATCAAAGAAGTCTGTTTTAGTTTTTATTTTATGAACATGACTATTTCCTTTTCTTATAGCTTCTCCAGTAACTCCAGCAAATCTATGATTATGAACATCATCTGAACCTCTTTCAGCTAGTCTTGTGCTTCCTAAGAATTCATGAACATGAAATTGTCTTTCTTTTTCGCATCTTGACATAAAATCAACTCCTATATTTCTTTATAATACATAATATACAAATTGTAGATATTTGTTACTAAATTTATAAATATAAAAAAATTAATATTTAAATTCTATATTATATAAACTTAATAGACTCTTAATTGAAAAAAATATAGTTATTTATATTAAATCAAGTGAATTTTTCATTTTAGTTAAATAAAAGTATTATTACTTGAAAGTATTCTTTTATGAGTTATAATTATAGAAATTAATAATACATAAAAGTGAAAGGAATTTAATATGATTATTGAAATACTCAAGCTAAGTATAGTATTTACTATAGGAATAACTTTAATTTTAATAGTTTTTGGGCTTATAATAGGGCAAATAGAAAGAAAAAGTAATAATTTAATATACAGAACTTTTGGAAGATATGGAATAATTCTTACTGGAATTATTGGAACTACAGTACATGAATTTAGCCATTATATAATGTGTAAAATATTTTTACATAGAGTAGTGGAGGTTAAATGGTTTTCTTTAAAATTAAATATTGGCGGAGAATTAGGACATGTAAAACATACATTCAATCCTAAAAATATATATCAAAGAATAGGTAATTTCTTTATAGGAGTGGCTCCAATACTTATAGGCACTCTTATTATAATAGTAATTTTAAGGCTGTTATTACCAAATACATATTTCAATATAACAAATAATATAGCTATAAAAGAAATTTCAGGTTCTATAAGCAATTTAAACTTTATTGGATTTTTTAAGGAATTAGGACATGAATTCTTTACAATAATTAAATTTTTATTTTCTATAGAAAATTTATCATCATTTAAATTTTGGATTTTTATAATTATATCTTTTTCAATTAGTAACCATATGTCACTTAGCAAAGCTGATATTAATAATTCATTAGATGGTATAGGATTTCTATTTTTATTAAGTTTATTTATTAGCATAGTACTCGTTTTACTTAAAATAAACTTTTATAGCATTTTAATATATGTAATTACTTTTAATTGCTTACTTATATCATTTTTATCAGTAGGATTACTTTTTTCTATAATATCTTTAATACTTTCAAGTATTATTGGTTTTAAAAGTTATTTATAAAAAAATACCACTATTTAAAATAGTGGTATTTCTTATATTCTATAAATATTACTTTTCTGTTTATACTGTCAAAATAAATATAAAAACTAATTATTTCTATATTTATTTTATCTAATTAAGCTCACATATTTATCTACATAAGTTTATAAATCTATATGTAATTTTCATAAATTTTATTTTATATTTCCATTTAATTATTTTCATTATTATGGTATAATTTCTATATATTTCAAATAGTAGTGGATGGCTACGGAGGTTTTGGACATTTTAATCTCCTTGGACTATTGATGATATATCATCATAGCAAGGAGGTGGTATTGGATATGCAAGATTTATTATTTTTACTTATATTAAGTTTTGTCACAATCTATATTGTTAGATTAATTTTAAATAATAATCTTTTTATTCATTATTTAAAGATTACAATTAAATTTGTTGGTCTTGATATTGAAATTAAAAGCAAAGAAAAAAGTGCCCCATCCGACAAAGAATAGCACTTTTTCTTCAAATTAATTTTCGATTAATTTAATTCAGTAGCCCTAAAACAAAAATAAATGTTCTGAGACTAAGCTTAGTGTTACCAGCACTAAGCTTTTCTTATTTATATTATATCAAACTATTCCCAAAAATAAACCTATTATATTAAATTTTAGATATTTATATAATAAAATTACTATATTTTTAATTTATAATTTTTATAATAACTAAAATTTCTTCTTCTTTATATTTTTAAACTTCATTTACTATCAACTTGTTCCAATATTTTTTCTCTATAAATAATTTTTTAAATGCTAAAATTAAAAAACTAACCATATTAAAAAATATGGTTAGTTGAATATTTAAAATATTATAGTTTTTATCCTATATTATATATTTTTCTATTGCTAATTTATATCAAGTGCTATATCAAAATTAAAATTTCTATATTTACTGGTATACTCTCTATCTACTAGCACCATCTTCTACATTTACATCTACATTTACATACATAAATGCGACAATGTTTTCTACATCTATCTTCTTTGCAGCAATGTCTTCTGTTTTGCCATTTATCTTCTTTACAATGATGTCTTCTATCTCTGCATTCATCTTCTCTGTCAAAACAATCTTCTTTGTCTTCCCAACAATTTCCGTTGTTTTCCCATTTATCTTCTTTGCAGTGATTTTTTCTATCTCTACATTTATCTTTTCTATCAAACCAATTTTCATTGTCTTCCCATTCATCATCTTCCCAGTAATTTCTTTCGTTTTCCCATCTATATTCTTTGCAGCGATTTCTTCTGCTCATACATTTATCATCTTCTGAATAATACATAAAAACACCTCTATACATAATTTTTATTAATTAATCTAACAAAACATTAGATTAATTAACTTATATTATATTATATTATATAAATTTTTAACTAAAATGTTACTTATTTCCTATATTTTCTAAATAATTATTCTTTTAAAATATATTCTTAATTTAAATTAGATGATACTATTAATCTAATTAAATTTAAAATAAAAAAAAAGTTCTAAATATAATAGTTAGAACTTTTTTATTTTAATTGATTTATTTAGTTGTACTATTATTAGTAGTTGAACTATTACTAGTTGATTTATTGTTATTTAAAAATTTATTAAATTGATTTAATTCTTTATTTCCAGCATTTATTGTATTATCTATACTTGTAGTATATTTTTTTACATCGCTATTAGCTTTAGCAATTTGCTCATTAGCTATTTTTACTTGATTGTATTCTGTTTCATAAGCTTTTTTATAATTATCTAGTTGTGTATTTTTATCATTTAATGATTTATTTGCTTTCGCCAAATCATTTTGGGCTTTTTCTAGATTATTTGTATCAGTTTCTAATTCTTTTTGATCATCTGTTAACTCTTTTTCTAATTTAGCTATTGTTGCATTTGCAGTATTTAATTTATTTTGTAAATCTGAATTACTTGATTGTAAGTTTTTTATTTTATTATTTAAATCTGATATTTGTTTATTTAATGATTCTATTTCTGAAGCTTGTGTTGCATACGCTCCTTTTTCATTTTTTAATTGATTAGTTAAATTTTCAATTGTATTTTGATCTTCTTTTATTTCACTATTTTGCTTATTTATTTGATTTTGTAAAGTTATTTTTGATTTATTAATAGTATCTATTTGATTTTTTAAGGAAGAAATTTTCTCATTTAAAGTGTTTATATTTCCTTTTAATGTAGTTATTGTATTCTCTGCACTTTTCATAGCATTTACAGAATTAACTTCATAAACTTGTACATCAGACTGAGCTTTTTTCAAAGCCTGATCTCCATTATATTTATTTGCATATAACAGCGCTATTGATATTCCCCCCACTGCTAATATGGTAGCTGCACTCAGTGCAATTGCTTTTGCTCTTATCATCTTATCTTTCTCCTTTGTTTATATATTTAATCTTACTATTAAATTTTAAGTTGTAATAGTATTTTCTAAATTTTTACTATTACTTTGATTTTCGTTTTTCTTGTTTATATCACTTTTATTTTCCTTTACATACCAGTACCAAGGTTTAGTAGGATTTTGTAATATCTTTGCAATTTTTTTAGATGTCTTTATACTATATCCCCAATAATGTAATAAGGTTGCTATTATTTGTGATTGCTGTTTAGAACTCATATCTTTATAATCGGAATTTCCTTTAACTATAGATAATGCATCTAATAAATTTTTAATCTTTTGATTTAATTTTACTAATTCATTAGTTAGCAAATTTTTTTCATTTGTTAATTTATTATTTTCATTAACTAATTCCTTATTTTTATTTTGTAGTTGTCCATTTTCTTTTTGTAGTAATATAAGCTTTTTCTCTAAAATTTCATTTTTAGATTCTTCACTTTTTAATTTATCTATATTTTCTGAATTTGATTTTTCAAGAACATTATTTTTTTTAGTTAATTTATCATTTTCATTTTTAATATTATTTATTATGTTTTCATTTAGTCTTATAGTGCTGTTTACTTTATCAACATAGTTTGATACATTTTGATTTGTGATAGCAAGTTGATTTTCACTATTTAATTTTGAAGCATTTATTATAGCTATACCTGATCCAGAAATAGCTAATGAAGTTGCTAAAAATCCAATAATTATTTTATGCTTAATCACTTTAATCCCCCTTCATCTTATGTAAATATTTTCACGCATTATTTAATATATACTTTTTTATTTAAATAGTCAATTTTTATTTAATCATTATAAAAACACTATTAATTTTATGATTTTTATTTTTTAATAATATTATAAATATTTAAAATACTATTTTATAAACCAAATATATTACTACAAAACTTAGTTATTATTTAAATTTATTAATTTTACAATTTAAAATTTTAAAATATGTTTGCTATTTAAATTAATTTTTGATTATTTATTAAAATTATATATAAACTAAAAGCTTTGAAAGTTCTATTATTACTCTCAAAGCTTTTAGTTTATTTTTATTATATATTCTATAATTATCCTTACTATATCATTTTTTCTTTTTTTAAAAATATTGTAAATTTTATAATAAGTTTAAACTCATTATTTTAAACTCATTACATTCAACCCTGAATCCTCATTAAAGTATCTAGTTACTTCACCTTCTATTTCTGTCAAAATAATTTCACATACTGCTGTTACTGTTCCTTCAACAAAATGTCCTCCATAAGTTATACAGTCCTCACCACTAAAATTTATATGCATATGAAGGTATGGATCGTTATCTTTAGTTGTTAAGTTTCCAATTAAACTAGTTATTTCATATTTTTTATTAAATACAGTTTCATTATAAACTTTTGTTTCTAAATTAAAATATCCTATTCTTATATTTGTTGCTGCTCCTATCGCAGAAATAGATGCAAGCTTAATTTTATTTATTTTAGAAAACTTTTTGATAGAATCTATTATTTTTTCACCTTTATCTATTCTTAAAATCCATGTATTATTTATTTTTTTAAATTCCATTTTTAACACCTCAAACTTTAACGTATTTTATTATATTTTTATAAATCAGTAAAACAGTATAAAAAATTTTTTAAACAATTTCTTTATAAAATCTTTTTTGTAAAATCATATATAATGACAACTCTTCTTTACTAAATTGTTTAAATCTATAAAAAGAACCCTTTAAAAAATTTTAAAGAGTTCTTCTTATTAGTGAAAATTTTTATTTATTGAGTAAGTCTGTCGTTTAAATATATTAAATAAATTTCATTTTGGGCTAAAAATTTATTTTATATATCAAGATTCGTCTATTAATAATTAAGCGTCCTTCTTCCAGCTTGGTTTTTTGCAAGCATAAATTATTAATGGAATTATGAACATAGCTGCTGAAGCTATTACTTGGAATGAAATATATCCTAATGGATTTATTCCTTTTAGTGGTATTAAACTTGCTATTATTGTTAAGAAAACACCAATTAATGCAAGAATTGCTACAAACCACATTGTTCCTTTTCCACCTAATTTAAATGGTCTTTCTAAGTCTGGTTTAGAATATCTTAATTTGATAATTGCAAATATCATTAAGATGTATGCTAAACAGTAAATTATTGTAGTAGTAATTGTAATCATTACGAATGCAGTGTTTACGTTTGGTACTATTACATAAATAAAACCTAGTAAAGAAATAACAATAGCTTGAATTAAAACGAAAGTTACTGGTATACCTTTTTTAGTTCTTTTTTGGAATACTTTTGGTAATAATCCTTCTTCTGCAACTTTAATCATTGCTTTTGATGGTCCAAGAACCCAAGCAGATAATTGTGCTAATATACCAATAGCAATCATCCATCCTATGATATTTGTGAATATCATTGGAATTCCTAATGCTTTAAAGTATATTGAGAATGGTTGTAGAATATTAGAGAACTCCATAGTTCCATTTGGAACAGCATTTGCCATAGTTAAACCAGTGATTAAGTTTAAAATTATGATAACTATTAATGTGAATATTACAGCTACTGGATAATTTTTCTTTGGATTATCAATATTATTTGCGTGAACTGAAGAAATTTCAATACCAGCAAATATAAATACAATAGCTGAGAATAAAGTTAATGTTCCACTATTATGGAAATTAGGTACTACCTTACTAGCTGAGAATCCACCAGCTAAGTATCCATGAGGGTTTATTCCAAATTTAGCTAAGTAAATTAATCCTAAGATTATTAATAAAGCAAATGGAATATAAACTCCAATGATTGCTCCCCAGTTACCAACTACTTTAACCATATCAAATTTCATGTTAAGTAAAGTTACTAACCAGTATCCAACTATTATACATATAAATATGAATATGTTGCTTTGAGCAAGTTTTGGACTACCAACTCCGTATCCAATCATAACTCCAACTGTTGAAGCTATCATAACCATTCCGAAAAACATTTGAACCCATAAAAGCCATGATGTTACGAATCCAAATCTTTCTCCGAATGCTTCTTTAACCCAAACTTGAGGACCTCCTTCCTTAGGATATGCAGTTGCAAGTTCAGCTGCAATTAATGCTATTGGAATAGCGAATAATACTACTGCTGCGATAAGGTAAGAAATTTGTGTCCAACCAGTTGCTGCTAGTGTAGGAACACTTCTTACAGTACCAAAGAAAGCCATAGTAATACCAATTAATTGTACTAGACTAAGTTTTTTACTCTTCTCCATAGTAACGACATCCTTCCCACTCATATATAATTTTTTATCTGAAGATTCCTCGAAAATCTTCATATGCTAATTATAGATACATAATTATATATTATCTAACCCCAAAATATATATTTTTTTTATAAAATTATACTCTCATCTGATTTATTGTTTAGTTAAAATCTGTTTTTTCACTAGTTTTTTATAGGTATAGATATTTTTAACTATTAATTCATTAATGCCCCCATAATTATGTAAATATTTCATTCATTTTCTCTATTTTTATTAAAATTTTATCTATTTTCAATATAATTTATTTAAATTTTCAACAATTTATAAGTTTTTAATAAACCTTCAACTATAAAAAATATAATAAAAAAGGACAGATTAAAATATAATTTATTCTGTCCTTTTTAATATTTAATTTATCTACTAATTATTTTAATAATTCTAATACTTGCTTAGCTACATCAGCACCAGAAGCAGGATTTTGTCCTGTAACTAAACGTTCATCTGTAATAGCAAATGGAGCCCAATCTTCAGCTCTTTCATATTTTGCACCTCTTTTAACAAGCTCATCTTCTGTTAAAAAAGGAACAAGTTTATCTAATTGAACTGCTATCTCTTCGCTATTTGAAAATCCAGTTACTTTTTTATTAGCTATTAAATAACTTCCATCTTCATTTTTTATATTTAATAGTCCAGTAGCTCCATGACAAACTGATGCTACTATACCATTATTATTATAAATATCTATAGCTATCTTAGCTAACTTTTCATCATTTGGAAAATCCCAAACAACACCATGTCCACCTGTATAATATATTGCTGAATAATCTTCTACTTTTATTTCATCAACTGATAGTGTATTTCCTAATTTATTCATAAAGTTTTTATCTGTATAGTATTTCCAATCAACTTCAGTCATAAAGTCATTTTCTAAACTATGAGGATCGATTGGAGTATATCCTCCTTTAGGGCTTACATAATCAATATCATATCCCGCTTTCTCTATTTCATTTACGAAATGAACAGCTTCTCCTAACCATAATCCTGTTGGTCTTGGATAATTATCATATTTAGATACATTTGTTACAACTACTAAAATCTTTTTCATCTTATTTTCTCCTTTGTTTAAATTAATATTTTCAATATATATTTTTTAAATTAAAAGTTTTCTTCTTAATTATATTAATTATTATAATTATCTAATAAGCTATCTACAAGTACGCACTTTTTGTTTACTAACTTATAAAAAGTAAAGTATAAAAATTTATTATATTAAATCTAATAATAAATAAAAGGAATTAGATTTCTCTAATTCCTTTTTATTATGTTAGATTATTTTACTACAAATGATAAACAATCTGTACATTCAGTCATTTTTGGATCTGATTCATGAGTTCCAACTTCTATTGCATTTAATGTACAATAGTTTTCTGCATTAGCGTGGTGCTTGCATTGTTGAACTGAACATTTTATTGAAGGATTCTTTTCCATTTAAATCCCCTCCTTTAATTAAATTACGATTTTATTTTGTCTCTAAGAAGGGTTTTTTATTCTTAAAATTTAATTTAATATTTTCCAATACTTCTAAATAAATAGAAGCCCTCTAAAGAAGGCTTCCATATTTATAATATATAATAAGTAGTTTTTATTAAAATCTATTGTCTTGAAATAAATTTCCAAGCCCACCTAATACACTTCCTTCTCCAACATCTTTTCCTCCACCTTGAGGAGCTGCTGCAAAGACTTTAGAAGCAAGTCTACTAAAAGGTAAGCTTTGTACCCAAACATCTCCAGGTCCTGTTACTGTAACAAAGAAAATTCCTTCTCCACCAAATAAACTATTCTTTATTCCACCAACATATTGTATATCATAATTTATGTCCTTAGTCATAGCAACTAAACATCCAGTATCAATCTTTAAAACTTGTCCTGGAAATAAGCTTTTCTTAACTATAGTTCCACAAGCATGTATAAAAGCCATACCATCACCTTCTAATTTTTGAAGAATAAATCCTTCTCCTCCAAAAAATCCAGCTCCAAGCTTTCTTTTAAAATCAATTCCTACACTTACACCTCTAGCTGCACATAAAAACGCATCTTTTTGGCAAATAATTTTTCCACCATATGCTCTTAAATCTACAGGAATAATTTTTCCTGGGTATGGAGATGCAAAAGCAACTTTCTCTCTAAGAGGTCCACCATTAGTAAATGAAGTCATAAAAAGACCTTCTCCACTTATAGCTCTTTTAGCAGCTCCACCAAGCATACCAAAAAGTCCACCAGATTTTTTGCTTCCATCACCAAATATAGTTTCCATTTGAATATTTTGATCCATCATCATCATGGCTCCGGCCTCAGCAATTACAGATTCCCCTCTATCAAGTTCTATTTCTACAAACTGCATATCATCGCCATAAATTTTAAAGTCTATTTCATCATTATACATAAAAAAACCTCCTATTTTTTATTATATTTTACACTAATCTATTTCAATATAAACTTAATTTTTAGTTAAATTTTTATTTTTATTATTATATACCTTAATATTTATTAAATTTATATATAATAGATTTAAAAAAAATATTATTTTTTAATATATATCAAATATTTTTTTAATTTATCAAATAATATAATAATAAATTGTTTTCAATTTTTATATTTATAAAACAATTTAACTTATAAAAAACTAAAAGATTATCTTTATAACTTAATATGAAAAATAATTTTTAAAAATTTCAAGAAGCATATTATTTTAAAAAATTAAGAATTTATGTCGAAAAATTAAGTTGTTTAAAGAATAAGCCTATAATTCCTTTAAAATATCAAAATTCAATATGTTGTATGAAAATAAATTTAGTAGTACAATATTCTGTGTCTTTCAGGACATAATAAACAAACTGTAGTGAAAAGACTTACATTTTGTTAAAGATAATTTTAGGAGTGGTTTTAAGTGGACGTAATAAAAAGAGATGGAAGTAACGTAGAATTTAACAAAGATAAAATAAATGAAGCTATAACAAAAGCAATGAAAAATGGTAGTGGAATTTACTTACCAGACATAGCTAAATTAATAGCTGATGATGCTGAAAAATACTTTATTGAGCAAAATGATATTGCTACAATTTATAAAATCGAAAGATATGTATATGATAGATTAGTTCATTACGGTCAAATAGAAACCGCTAGAGCTTATGAAGGTTATAGAGCTGTACAAGAATTTAAAAGAAATACTAATACTACAGATGAAAGTATCTTAAATTTATTAAGTAGAAAAAATGAAGATGTAATGAATGAAAATTCTAATAAAAACCCAGTAGTAGCTGCAACACAAAGAGATTTAATTGCTGGTGAAGTATCTAAAGATATTTCTAGAAGAAAATTAATTCCAGCTTACATAGTTCAAGCACATGATGAAGGAGCTATTCATTGGCATGATATGGATTATAGTTTATCACCAATGTTTAACTGCTGTTTAGTTAACTTAGAAGATATGTTTTCTAACTCTACTGTCATTAATGAAAAATTAGTAGAAGAGCCTAAATCATTTAGTACTGCATGTACTGTAGCAACTCAAATTATTGCTCAAGTTTCTTCTAACCAATACGGGGGACAAAGTATTACTATAAAACATTTAGCTAAATATCTTAAAGTAACTGAAAATAAAGCATATAATCATTATTTAGAACTTTTACATGATGAAGAATTAGCTAAGAAATTAGCTTTAGATGCTAAAATGAAAGAACTTAAAGATGGTATACAAACTATAAGATATCAATTATCAACTTTACAAACTACTAACGGTCAAGCACCATTCTCTACAATTTATTTAGAAATAGAAGTTGGTCATCCTTATGAAGAAGAAATGGCTTTAATTTGTGAAGAAATGATTAGACAAAGATTAGAAGGAATGAAAAACTATAAAGGACAAGAAATTGGTGAAGCATTCCCTAAATTAGTATACTTATTAGATGAACATAACTGCCTTGAAGGTGGAAAATATGATTATATAACTAAACTTGCAGCTAAATGTACAGTTAAAAGATTAGTTCCTGATTACCAATCAGCTAAAATTATGAGACAAAATTATGAAGGAAATGCATTCCCTCCAATGGGTTGTCGTTCACACTTATCTCCTTATAAAGATGAAAATGGAAATTATAAATGGTATGGAAGATTTAACCAAGGTGTTATAAGTCTTAACCTTCCTCAAATAGGAATATTAGCTAAAGGTAATATGGATTTATTCTGGAAAATATTTAATGAAAGATTAGAATTATGTAAAGAAGCATTACTTACTAGACATAAAATGTTACTTGGAATAACTTCTGATTCTAGTCCTATTCACTGGCAATATGGAGCAATAGCTAGACTTAAAAAAGGTGAAAAAATAGATAAATTACTTAAAAATGGATATTCTACACTTTCATTAGGATATGTTGGATTATGTGAATTAACTTATGCAATGCTTGGAGTTAGCCACACAACTCCAGAAGGAGAAAAATTTGCTTTAGAAGTAATGAATCACATGAATAACAAATGTAATGAGTGGAAAAATGAAACTGGATTAGGATTCAGTTTATATGGAACTCCAGCTGAAAGTTTAATATATAGATTCTGTAAAATTGATACTGCTAGATTTGGAAAAATAGAAAATGTAACTGATAGATTATATTATACAAATTCATATCATGTTCATGTATGTGAGGAAATTGATGCATTCTCTAAATTAAAATTTGAATCACAATTCCATAATATATCTCTTGGTGGATGTATTTCATATATAGAAGTTCCAGATATGAGCAAAAACGTTGAAGCTATTGAAGATGTAATAAACTTTATTTATCACAATATTCAATATGCTGAAATAAATACAAAACCAGATGTATGTTACAAATGTGGATTTACAGGTGAAATCCAATTAAATAAAGAGGATTTAACTTGGCATTGCCCTTCTTGTGGAAATAGTGACCAAGATGAAATGCAAGTTATGAGAAGAACTTGTGGTTATATTGGAACTAATTTCTGGAATAAAGGTAGAACTCAAGAAATCGGAGAAAGAGTTTTACATCTTTAATAAACATTTTGAGTGTTTGAGTATTTCAAACACTCTTTACATATCAACAAAAGTTAAATAATTAAATGAATTTTTAGAAAAATACAAGGGGTGAAAATTTATGAATTATGCACAAATAAGAAAGTTTGATGTTACAAATGGCCCTGGTGTTAGAACAACTTTATTTGTAAGTGGTTGCACTCATAAATGTGATGGATGCTTTAATGATAAGCAACAAAATTTTAATTATGGTAATGAATTTAATAAAGAAACTGAAGATGAGTTTATAAAATATACTTTAAATCCACAAATTAAAGGTGTTAATATACTTGGCGGAGAGCCAATGCAACAAACAAAAGATAATACTTTATTGAACTTATTAAAAAGAATAAAAAAAGAAACAGCTAAACCTATATGGTTATGGTCTGGATATACATACGAACAAATTATAAGTGATCCTAAAAAGTTAGAATTATTAAATCAAGTTGATGTTTTAATAGATGGAAAATTTCAAATAGCTAATAGAAATATAAGCTTAAAATATAGAGGCTCTTCTAATCAAAGAGTAATAGATGTTAAAAAATCTCTTAAAGAAAATAAAGTAATTACAATAATATAAATAAAAAAGACTCTAAATAGATTTATATATTATTTCTATTTAGAGTCTTTCATTTATATTAAGCTTCTCCATATCCTGATGCAAAATATAATATTCCAATTTTTTGACCTTAAAATTAAAAAAGTAAATCCCCCTATCACCTTTTAATTTGACCCTTAATTAAGTACTATTTAATTCACATAATAATATTATTTATATATAATACCATATTTTGTTAAGTAAATCTTCACGATATATTTTTTATTTTCATTCTTCCATTTTACACACTTTGCTCCTTTATTTAAATCACACAAAGCAAAAGCTGAGAGTATTTCCTTGTTTTCTATTTTTTGTTTTAATTTTAATTTTAAGTTCATTTTCATCCTGTAAAATTACTTTATTAGAAAAATTATACAAAGGAGTTTTTTTTATGAATATTTTTATAAAAAAGTCTAAAATTTTTTGGTTATGTGTATTTCCTTTTTTATCAATTTTAGGTTCGATCTACTCAATATTTGATCCTAATTGGGGACCACCACTCCAAACATTTTCCAATTCAAATACTACTGGAAGCTTGATTAATTTATTCTTTAGCTTATTTATAACTATTTTATTATATTCGATTTACTTATACATAGGAATTGTATTTTTCAGAAAAAGAATTTATATTTCTTATAAGATACTTGCCTTTATAAATTTTTTTTGGTTTGGACTTAATACTATAGCACTTTTATATTTTACATTTTTAAATATGCCAAGTACAACAAAGCCAATTTCTTTCTTTTCTAATGCAATACTTTACTCAGTTATTATAGTCTTTCAAATAATAGACATTTATTTATTGGTAACTTATAATAATAATCAAAAAAATTTGATTACTACTCATAGCTAAATTTAATTTTCGGCCTCTAATCATTATTTAGAGGCTTTTTTATTCGTAATTTAAATTAATATCCCAATAATAAAAAATGTTTTCTTCATTAGTTTTACTCTTATATATCAATATATAAATATTTTTATTAATTTACTCTTAGTAATCTATCAATTATTATCTATTCTTTTTATAGAATAAAAGCAAAGATAAAATTTTTATTTTTTACTTTATTCCGCACTAAAAGTTCTAGTAATACATATAAATTTATTGCTATTATCTATAATCTTATCTGTATTAATATTAAGTGCAAATTTTAAATCATCATTAGGTCTTATTTCAACATCAAATTGATGTAAATCATACTTAGGTCCATTTAAATCAAATTTATCTTTCATTACTTTTGCTGTAATTGTTGTCTTTAAAATTGATCTTATCTTATTACTTAATTCATATTCATTACTTTTTTCATTAGGAAATTCTTTTATTAAAAGCTCCGTACTCTTTTCAGCTATATAATCCTGAGCTTCTTCTAATGTAACATATTTTTTATCACTATTTTTCTTTAATTTCCATTCTTCAGCAGCTTCTTTTTCCTTTTCAGCTAGTTCTTTTTCGGTTAACATCTTTGGCTTTTGAATATTAGATGTTGGATTAACTTTTTCTTCGTTCTTCTTAATCTCTAATTTAGTGCCTTGGTTAGTTATATTGTTTTTCTGTTTTTTGTTATAAATAATCGAACTACAAATTATTATAATTATCACAAAAACTATTGCTATAATTATTCCTATAACCTTTTTATTTTTCATTTGTACTCCCCCAAATTTAAAAATCCAAGTTAAATTTTAACATGAATTTAATACCAATATTTAAAAATAAATCTTATTTTTAAATTTATTAACATTACTTATTTATATCTCTATATACATTAATTTTTTAATTTAATAA
>NZ_LTAY01000024.1 GCF_002050515.1 Clostridium thermobutyricum DSM 4928
AAGATTAGATTTCCCATAGCGTAAGCTAGTAAGATCCCTTGAAGAACACAAGGTTGATAGGTTAGGGGTGTAAGCATGGTAACATGTTCAGCTGACTAATACTAATAGATCGAGGGCTTGACCAATAAAAATATCAACAGAATTTGATGTGCAATTTTCAGAGAACAATAAATTTCTGAATATCTAGTGATGATGGCATAGAGGAAACACTCCTTCCCATTCCGAACAGGAAAGTTAAGCTCTATAACGCCGATGGTACTGCATGGGAGACTGTGTGGGAGAGTAGGAAGTTGCTAGGTACATTGTATGGCTCGATAGCTCAGTCGGTAGAGCAGAGGACTGAAAATCCTCGTGTCGCTGGTTCGATTCCAGCTCGAGCCACCATACAATTTTGGGGGTATAGCTCAGCTGGGAGAGCACCTGCCTTGCACGCAGGGGGTCAGGAGTTCGAATCTCCTTACCTCCACCAAATTGAGAGAAGATGTTCAGTGGGAGCATCTTTTTTTTTATAAAAAAGTATAGAATTTGTGGATAAATGTTTCAAAACTATAAAAATATGTGGATAATATATATAAAATCTTAAATATAATTGTCATTTTATAGTTATATTGATACAATAATAAATATATAAGCAAGATAAAGATAAAGGAGAATTTAAAATGGAAAATAAAGTATTAGCAAAAGTTGGTTCATATGAAATTACTGAACAAGAATTAAATGATATAATTTCAAAATATCCTGCAGAAAGAAAATCAATGGTAGAAAGTGAAGCAGGAAGAAAACAATTATTAGAGCAAATGATTCATTTTGAATTATTCAATAAATTAGGTGAAGATCTAAAAATTAATGAAACTGAAGAGTATAAGAAAACAGTAGCTCGTTTAGAAAAAGAAATTTTAACTCAAGCTACAATGAATAAAGTTTTGTCAGAAATATCAATTACTGATAAAGAAATAGAAGAATTTTACAATGCTAATAAGGAAAGATTTGCAGAACAAGCTAAAGTTTCTGCTAAACATATATTAGTTGATAGTGAAGAGTTAGCTAAAAAAATAAAAGAAGAAATAACTTCAGGAGAAATAACTTTTGAAGATGCTGCTCTAAAATACTCAAGTTGTCCATCAAAAGAGCAAGGTGGAAATTTAGGTGAATTTGGAAAGGGTATGATGGTTCCAGAATTTGAGAAAGCTGCTTTTGAAGCTGAATTAAATGAAATAACTGCTCCTGTTCAAACACAATTTGGATATCACTTAATAAAAGTTGAAGCTAAACATGATGCTAAAATAAAAGAATTATCAGAGGTTAAAGAAGTAGTCACTCAGCAACTTATGCAACAACAACAAGAAAAGAAATACATGGATACAATTAAAGAATTAGAAGCTAAATACGGAGTTGTTAGAAACTAGTATTTTCTTATTTTTAAGTGTGAACTGATAGTAGATAAGACTATTAGTTCACACTTTTATTATATATATGAATTTATATGTTGTTTAATTGATATATATTAAATATTTAATATATAATGATAGGTTTTATAATAACTTAGAAAAAATCACTCGATTAGCCGTTGTATTATATTAAGTGTTTATAGACAATTCCTTTAATAATTCGATATAATCTAATATATATTTATCAGAAATGTTGATAAGCTCATTTCTATCATCTATAGACTCTATATCTTCAATAGCTATTGTTTTCATTCCTATACTCTTGGCGCTTTTGATAGCAATTAATAAGTCCTCAAATACAATACAATTTGTTGGTGAAACATTTAATTTTTTAGCAGAAAGTAAATAGACATCAGGTTTATCTTTACCATTATCTACTTCAGAAGTAGTTGTTATAGAATCAAATAAATTATAAATTTCATTTTGTTTAAGAGCTGCTTCTAATAAAAGATTTGAATTACTAGTAGCTAAACCTATTTTTATTCCTTTATATTTTAAATACTCTAAGAATTCCTTAGCTCCATTTTTTAAAGGTGTAGAGGTTGAATAAAACTTAAATGCCATGTCATTCCATGTGTTCATAATAGTCTCTACTGAGTCTTGTATATTAAACCTTTTTTTAAAGTATTCTGCTGTTTGATAGAAACTTAAGTGGCCTATATCTTTATGTAAATCTTCTGGAACAGATAAATTTTTAGATTTAAGATATTCTATATCAATTTTATGCCAGATTCCTAATGAATCAATTAAAGTTCCATCCAAATCAAATATTGCAGCTTTTATATTATTAAGTATCATATTTATCCCCCCTTAAATAAACTTATATATTATTATACTATAGAATATGATTATTATTAATTAAAATGGAAATACTTTTAATTAGAAAATATTTAAGCGAGATATTATAAAGTGGAAGGAATGAGTAAATAATGATAGTATTTCTCTTATTTTATATAATAATATTAATAGTTATAATAGCCTTATGTAAAGCAGCAGGTAAAGGAGATAAAGATATAGAAGCCATAATTAAATCAGAAGATGAGTTTAAAGAGAATATAACTCATAAAGAATAATAAAGAATTTCTATGAGGAGTTTATAAACTTACATATGAACTAATATATATTTTACAAGTATATATTATTAAAAATATATACTTATACTACTTATATATTTATTTAGAAATAAAATTAAAAAAAGAACTTATCTTTTGATAAGTTCTTAAATGGTCGGGGTGACAGGTCTCGAACCTGCGACCTCATGGTCCCAAACCATGCGCGCTACCATCTGCGCCACACCCCGTTGACTACCTTATATAGTATATGTGAAAATTATATAAAAGTCAATCGTATTAATAAATTTTTAAAAAAGGTTACAAAAATGAAATTTTTGTGATATTATATATATATGGCCAATAAAATTATATGTTCATATTGGTTAGGAAATTGTAAAAAATAATTTGTGATATTAATTAGAAAAATTAGTATTACTCTTAATGAAAACATTATCAATAAATTTTATAAAATTAATAAAAAATTACTAAATTTAATAAAAAAACACTTGAAATTTATAAAATGTAAGATAATTGTCAGAAATAATATTGTTCATAATTTTCTTAAATGATATAATAAAATATGTGTTAGGGGAAAACACACAATTTGAAAGGGGGGGAGGTTCTTAGGAACCGTTTGACTCATGAAAAGAAAAATAATAGCTGCGATAGTTGCGGCGGCATTGACATTAAATGTAGTACTACCGACAATAACAGCTAATGCTGAGCCAGTTAATAAAGAAGTACAAGCTGCTCAAGATCAATATGCAGAAATGCAAGCAAATATAGCTAAGATAACAGAAAAGATTAATTCATATAATTCACAAATAGAACCATTAGTTGTTAATGTTCAAAATAATAAACAAGAAATATCAGATTTACAAAAGCAAATGGAAAATACTCAACAAGAAATTGAACAAGCTAAAGAGAAAATATCTAAGCAAGAAGAAGTTCTTGGTAATAGATTAAGTGATATGTATAAATCAGGTGGAGAATTTAGTTATGTAAATCTTATATTTGGTGCGAATAACTTTGGTGATTTAATAAATAGAATTGAAGTTGCAACAAGAATAATAACAACTGATAAAAATATAGTAGAGACATTAAAAAATGATAAAGAAAATTTAGATAATCAAGTAAAATCATTACAGGAAAAAACAAAAAAAGTTGAAGATTTAAAAACAAAAAATGAAAAAGAACTTGAAAATCTTCAAAATTTAAAATCAGAACAGGAAGTTATTGGACAGCAAGCTAATGAAGCGCAAAAAGAGTTTGATAAAAAATACTTATCAAGATATGAGAAAGAAATTGTTTCAGGACAACTTTCTGTATTAAATAACAATTCAAGTTCAATAAGTGATTTAAAGAGTGCTATATCTCAAATAACAGATTTAAATAATAGTCAGATTAAAAGTCCTATAGTTAAGCAAGAAATACAAGATGCTATAGCTAATGGAAAAAGATTAATTAGTCAAAAAGAAGCGCAAGCTAGAGCAGAACAAGAAGCACAAGCTAGAGCAGAACAAGAAGCTAATAGAGGAAGTAACGGAAATAGTACAAGCAATAGTAGTGGAAGTAGTAATAATGTAGCTCCTCCATCAGCGAACAAAGCTACAGCACAGGCTGTTTTAAATGAAGCATATAAACACTTAGGAAAGCCTTATGTATGGGGTGCTACTGGACCAAATTCATTTGATTGTTCAGGATTTACAAGTTATGTTTATAAAAAAGTAACTGGAAGATGGATTGGAAGAACTACTTATGATCAAATTAATGTAGGTACTCCAGTTTCAAGATCACAATTACAACCAGGAGATTTGGTATTTACAAGTGCAGGACATGTTGGAATTTATGTTGGAAATAACAATTTTATAAATGCGCCTAGAACAGGTTCAAATGTAAGTGTTATGCCACTATGGTCATTCTATGCTGCTAGAAGAATATTATAATTTACAATAACTATAAAAAGTAATATGATTAAAAAAGGTTTATGTCAATTTATAATAAAAGACATAAACCTTTTTTATTATATATAATACTAATATAGAAAAGAATTATAGTAGTAATTAAATGTGCAAATATTACATTGATGATTAAGGATTGATAGTAAATAGATTGAATATGTTATAGTATTGTTATGTAAAATGCTTTAATGTATAATTAAAAGAATAATTAAAATATTAAATAACATAAGGAGTTTAGTAGTGGATAATAAGCTTGTTAGAGAAGATGAAAATTTAGATGATTTACAATTAAAAGGTCTTATGCTTATTCAAAAAAAAGATGGATTTAAGTTTGGAGTAGATGCAGTACTTTTATCGCATTTTGCAAATGTAAAAAAAAAGCATAGAGTTATAGATTTATGTACTGGTACGGGAATAATACCATTTTTATTAGAAGGAAAATATTCACCAAAGGATATTTTAGGAATAGAAATTCAAGGTGAATTTGTAGATATGGCTAATAGAAGTGCAGCTTTAAATACAACTCATAACATATCATTTATAAGTGAGGATTTAAAAAATTTGAAAGCTCTTAAAAATATTGATAAGGCAGATGTTATAACAGTAAATCCACCATATAAGTTGAATAATGCAGGAATAGTAAATCCTTCTGATAAATTAGCTATTGCAAGGCATGAAATTATGTGTAATTTAGAGAATGTCATAGAAGCTAGTAGAATTTTATTAAAGGATAATGGAAGAATATATATGGTTCATAGACCAGAAAGGCTTGCTGATATAATCACACTTATGCGTAAATATAAAATAGAACCAAAAAGAATACAAATGGTTCATCCAAAATTAGGAAAAGCTCCTAATATTGTATTAGTTGAAGGCCAAAGAGATGGAGGGGCATTTTTGAAATGGGATGCACCCTTATATGTATATAATGAAGATGGAAGTATTTCAGATGAAATAAATAAAATTTATGGGAGGGATGTAAATGAATAATGGAAAATTATATTTAGTTCCAACACCAATAGGAAATCTTAAAGATATAACTTTAAGAGCATTAGAAGTTCTAAAAGAAGCTGATGTGATAGCAGCAGAGGATACAAGGCAAACTTTAAAGTTATTAAATCATTTTGATATTAAAAAGACTTTAATTAGCTATCATATGCACAATGAACAAGGAAAAAGTGAGGAAATAATAAATAGATTAAAAAATGGAGAGAAAATAGCATTAGTAAGTGATGCTGGAATGCCAGGAATTTCAGATCCTGGAAGCATTATTATAAAAAAGTGTGTTGAAGATGGAATCGAATTTGAAGTTCTTCCAGGAGCAACTGCTTTTGCAACTGCTTTAATATATTCTGCATTAGATAGTTCAGCTTTTGCTTTTAGAGGATTTATTTCAAGAGAAAATAAAGAAAGAAATAAACTTATAGAAGAAATAAAAGAAATGAAAGAAACTTTGATATTTTATGAAGCACCACATAGATTAATTAGTACCTTAACATTTTTACAAGAAAACTTAGGAAATAGGGAAATGGCTGCATGTAGAGAATTAACTAAGCTTCATGAAGAAATAAAGAGAGGGAGAATATCTGAAGTTAAAGAATATTTTTTAGAAAATCAGCCAAGAGGAGAATTTGTTCTTGTAGTTAGTGGTAAAACAGAAGAAGAATTTGAAAAAGAAAAAATGGAGGAATGGGAACACTTAACAATAGAAGATCATATAAGAAAATATATAAATGATGGGTTTTCAAAAAAAGATGCAATAAAAATGGTTGCTAAAGATAGAAAAGAACCTAAAAGCGTAATATATAAATATTCAACTGAAATATAATACTAATAGAAATGTTATAAATAACACAAAAGATAAATAGAGAGAAAGAATAGTTTTAATTTATATTTATTTGTCTGTAAAATATATCTATAATGAGCAAATACAATAAGATATAGGTTTGTAATTAATATAGAATTTTAAGTTTATAAAAATATTTTTTTATAATACAAATATTTAAATTAAAAAGCTGATGCTTATGCATCAGCTTTAATCAACCAAATTAATCATATGTAACTATCTTTTATAAAAAGATTATTTTTTAAGTTCAGCAAAACAGTTTTTGCAGATATTTTTACCTTTGTAGTTAACTACGTCTCTAGCATCACCACAGAAGATACAAGCTGGTTCATATTTTTTTAATATGATTTGCTCTCCATCTACATATATTTCTAATGCATCTTTTTCTGCTATGTCAAGAGTTCTTCTTAACTCTATTGGAATAACTATTCTTCCTAATTCATCTACTCTTCTTACTACTCCTGTTGATTTCATAAAGGTTCCTCCTAAAATTAAATTGTGTATCTATCCTACAAGTTTCGACATTTCACTATGTTATCTTACCAAAACTGTAATTTAAAGTCAACAGATAAATGTTAACATTTAATAAACTACAAAAAATAATAATAAATACTACAGTTATAATATACTACCAAAAAATACTAATGTCAATAGTTTACAAATTAAAAAATTATTAACTAATTTTATTCAAAAATTAATAATAAATACCAGCATATATATACTAAAAATAGCTTTTTAATAAATAAATGTATATATTTTATCGAATTGGATAAAATATATAAAAGTCGAAAAAATAATTATAAAAAACAATAATAATTGTAATTTTATGGAGTTATAAGAGAAGATAAAAATTAGAAAATAATGATAAAATTAACTTGTAAAAGGTTTATATAAACTATATAATAATATTATAAATAGGGAAAAGAAAGTAAGGGTGGATATAGTGACTATGAAAATAAATTCAGATTATATTGCTGAACTGACAGAAGAGATGTCAAGAAGTAGCATGATAGCTTATGATGAGTTACCAAAATATGATTTATTCTTATCTCAAGTAATTGATTACTTAAATGATAAATTTACTGAAGATAAATATACAAATAATATAGTACAAAATTACATAAAGAGTGAAGTTATAACTAAACCAGAAGACGGAAAAAAAAGAGGCTATACTAAACTTCATCTAGTTCAATTAGTTCTTTTAAGTTATATGAGACCAATTTTAACTACAGATGAAATTAAAAAAGTTTTTAGTCTTGCTTTTAATAACATAAACGACAGAACGGATGATATAATATCTTGGGAAACTGCATATAAAGTTTTTTCAGAAACTCAAAAAGAAAGTTTAGATTCCTTTTTAGCTTCTTCAAATGATATTGATGAAAAATTGGATAATTTAGTAAAAGAACTTAAATTAAATACAGATGAAGAGGATAAAATAAAAACTTTTATGTTTGTATTATCATTAATAGCTCAAGCGAGTGTTATAAAAAAATTAGTTCAAAAAATAGTGAAAGAACAGCATAATAAATAAAAAATATTAATTATATAGAAGAGTAAAATTTAATATTAAATTTTACTCTTTTTTCATTTTCTTAACTGTAACACTATAAAATTAGGAGATTTATGGGTTAATTTCTTAATTTAAATAGGAAATTTATAAGTTATAATATTGGATTATTTAGATAGATATAATAATTTGAAAATTTAAATTAATTTGGAAGTTAATAAGAGAAAAATTCATATAAGATAAGTTATTAAGAACAAAATAAGTTTAAAATTACTGATTACGTAACTTTTATGAGTAGGTTATAATATAAATAATTAAAATAATGGAGGTTTGTGATGAGTAAAGTTTTTATAAAAGAATCTGTGAGAAGTCTTGTAGAATTTATACTCAAAAGTGGAAGTATAGATAATAGATTCACATCTATAACTAATAAAAGAGCATTAGAAGGAACTAGAGCTCATCAAAAAGTTCAGAAGAATAATGAGGATTTCTATAAAAAATACGATAAGGAAGTTTATTTAAAATCAGAATTTGATTTAGGAAACTTTATTTTAAAAGTAGATGGAAGAGCTGATGGAATAATAATAGAAGGTAATAATGTTATTATTGAAGAAATTAAATCTACTTATAAAAACTTAGAAGATATAAAAGATGATAATGAGACGCATTGGGCACAATTAAAATTTTATGCATTTATTTATGCGTTAGATAATAATTTGAAAGAAATGGATATTCAACTTACATATTATCAATTAGATGTAGAAGAAACTAAAATTTTTAGGAGAAAGGTTACTTTTGAAGAACTTGAAAAATATATATTAAGTATATTAGAGGAATATAAGATTTATTTTGATCTTCTTACTACATATAGAGAAAAGCGTGATTTGACAATAAGAAGTATGGAATTTCCCTTTGAAAATTACAGAAAAGGACAATTGAAATTAGCAAGATCAGCTTATGGAACTATAAGAGAAGAAGAAACTATTTTTATAAAAGCTCCAACTGGAATAGGAAAAACTATATCAACATTATTTCCTGCGATAAAAGCTATTGAAGCATTAGGTAGAGAAAAGATATTTTATTTAACAGCAAGAGGAGTTAATGGAAAAGTAGCGGAAGATACATTAAATGTGTTGAGAGATAAGGGGTTATATTTTAGAAGTTTATCTATAATGGCTAAAGAAAAGATTTGCTTAAATGATAAAGTTAGTTGTAATCCAGAGGAATGTATATATGCTAGAGGATATTATGATAAAAATAAAGAAGCAATAAAAGAATTTTTAGGTAAAGGAGATCATATATATAGTGATGATATTATAGAAATTAGTAAAAAATTAGAGATATGTCCATTTGAGTTATCTTTAGATTTAATTGGATGGTGTGATTGTATAATTTGTGATTATAACTATATGTTTGATCCTAGAGTAGCTTTGAAAAGAGTTCAGGATGATGAAGACAAAGGAAAAATACTTTTGATTGATGAATGTCATAATTTGGTAGATAGAGGAAGATCTATGTATTCTGCTTCACTTAATAAAGAATCTGTAATGAATTTAAGAAAAAAATTAAAGGGAAAAGATATAAATATATATAAAATTCTAGGAAAAATAAATGATTGTTTTATAAAGCTAAGAAAAGAATGTGATGAGATTGAGAAGGATAATTTCAACACAAAAGAACCTCCAGGAGAAATATTTAGACATTTAAGAAGATTTATGAGTGAAAGTGAAGAGAGTCTTGCTAAATATAAAGCAGAAGAATTTATAGAGGAATATCTTCAATTATATTTTGATATAAATAAATTTTTATCTATAGGAGAAATATATGGAGATGATTATGTAACTTATGTAAAAAAGTCTGGAAATGATATAACTCTTAAATTATTTTGTGTTAATCCTTCTGAAAAATTATTAAATATATTGAAAGGGACTGGGGGAAATGTGCTTTTTTCTGCAACATTAACACCTATGAGTTATTATATGGACTTAATAGTAGGAAAAAGAGAAGCTTATAGATTAAATTTAGAAAGTCCATTTGATAAAAATAATTTACAAGTTATAAAAAAAGGAATTGATATAAGATATAAAGCAAGAGAGAGAACTTTAAGTAGGGTTTGTGATGAAATAAAAAAATTTATTTTAGAGGAAAAGGGAAATTATCTAGTATTTTTTCCATCATATGAATATTTAGATATAGCTTTTGAAGAAATAAAAAGTATTGATAATATGACTTTAATGGTTCAAGATCAATATATGTCCGATAGAGATAAAAAGAGATTTATAGAAATATTTGAAAATGAAAAAAATATTGTAGGACTTGGAGTTCTTGGAGGTATGTTTTCAGAAGGAATAGATTTACCAGGAGAAAAGCTTATAGGAACTATAATTGTAGGGGTTGGTTTTCCTAAAATCTCGATTGAAGGAGAAATAATAAAAGAATATTTTGAAGATAAAGGTTTTGATTATTCTTATATTTATCCTGGAATTAATAAAGTTATGCAAGCTGTTGGAAGAGTTATAAGAACAGAAGAAGATAGGGGAAGAGCTCTTTTAATAGATGATAGATATTTCAATTATAAATATAAAAATATATTGCCTAAAGAGTGGTATTAAAATTTTAGAATAAGATTTGATATATTAAAAATAATATTTATTTAAATATAAAAAATTAAAGTAGATTAACAAAATGGTGCATAGAAAATTTAATTTAATAAATTTTCTATGCACCATTTTGTTAAAATATATATTTATATTGTTATTGTAATAGTATAAGAACAATTAAATTCTTCATCTATATTAAGACTTTGAATTCCTTCTTTTTCTTTAAATTCTCCAGTAAAATCTTCATAATCAGAATGACCAAACCAAGGTTCAATACATACAAATGGAGCACCAGTTGGTTTAGACCATAATCCCATATATGGAAATCCAGTGAAGTCCATAGTTAAACTTTTATTATGATTTTTTGATTTTAATGAAATTTTGTTTGAGTTTAAGTTATCAAATACTAATGCATCATTTTTAAAGACTTCTTTGCTTAAATTTATTATATTTTCATTATTTAAATAAGGTAATCTTTCATGTGAGAAATATCCTTCGGCATTAAGTGTTAAAAGGGATGAAGTTTCTTTTTTATTAAATTCAAAATAATAATCATTCATTGTTTCTTCAGGCATAATAGGACACATAAAGGCAGGATGTGCACCTATTGAGAAAAATATTTCTTTTGAATCTTTATTTATTACTTTATAGCTTACTTTTACTCCATTTTCAATTAAATCATATCTTATTTGAAGTTCAAATTTATAAGGATAAACCTCTAAAGTTTTATTTGAATATAGAAGAGAGAAAATTATTGAAGTATCAGTTTTCTTTATCATATTAAATTCAGAAATTCTTGCTAGACCATGCTGAGGCAATGAATAAGTATTTTCTTCAGCTATATATCTATTATGTTTAACTTTACCTACTATAGGGAAAAGTATAGGGGCATGATATTTCCAAAACCCTTCATTTCCATTCCATAAAAATTCTGTTCCATCAATTTTAGATGTTAAGTTATGAAGTTCTCCACCAAAAGGACTTGCTGTAATTTTTATATTTGAATTTTCTAGTGTATAAATCATATAAAAACTCCTTTAAAAAAATAATTATTAATAATATGTTACCATATTATACAATAATTAAGAAGTAAATGTTATTTTACTTATAGCATGTACATATGATAATATAATTCAAAAGAAGTAATAAAATGAAAGAAAACTATTAAATGGTGAAGATATGAGAAGAAAAATAAAAAGAGAATCAATAATTGATACTTTAGTGTATCTCATTGTAAAAGTTAAAAATGATGATATTTTTGCATCAGGAGCACAACTAGCATATTATTTAATATTATCTTTTTTCCCTTTCCTTATTTTTTTGATGACATTAATAGGATTTAGTAATTTAAGTTCATCAGAAGTTTTGATGTGGTTGCAAAGAGTACTACCACTTAATGTTGTAGATTTAACTAAAAATACTATTATTGAAGTAGTAGATTTTCAACATACAGGAATTTTAGGGGTATCTATTATAATTACTCTTTGGACAGCTTCAACTGGATTTAGAGGCGTTATAAAAGGAGTTAATAGAGCTTATGATATAGAAGAAAATAGGTCTTTTATAACAAGATGTATAATTGCAATGTTAGGAGTAATTGCTTTAGCGTTAACAGTTATTTCTACACTTTTAATGTCTGTATTCGGAGAAATAATAGGAAGATATTTAAATGAGGCATTACCATTTGAGCATATTGTAGCATTTTTATGGAATGTACTTAGACATTTTGTTATTATTGTTATACTTATAGTTGTTTTTGCAATTATATATAAAATAGCTCCAGCAAAAAAAGTTAGGTTTAGAGATGTATTACCAGGAGCTATAACTAGTACACTTGGATGGTTAATTGCATCAGCTGGATTTTCATATTATGTAAATAATTTTTCTAATTATTCAAGAATATATGGGAGTTTAGGAACAGTTTTTATTTTAATGACATGGCTCTATATTACATCTATGGTTTTTATATTTGGAGTAGAATTAAATTCAGTATTAGAAGAAGAAAAAAAATGGGAGTAAGCATTTTGCTTACTCCTAAATTTTTATTTTTCATATCCGTTTGGATGTGCTTTATGCCAATTCCAAGCAGTTTCTATTATTGTATCTACTGAATTAAATTTTGGTTTCCAATTTAATTCTTCCATAGCTTTTTTACTTGAAGCTATTAAAGTGGCAGGATCTCCAGCTCTTCTTGGAGCAACTTCTGCAGGAATTGGATGGCCTGTAACAACTCTAGCTTTTTCAATCATTTCTTTAACTGAGAAACCAGTACCATTACCTAAATTATAAATTCTGCTTTCTCCACCATTCATTAATCTTTCTAAAGCTAATGAGTGTGCTGATGCTAAATCAGAAACATGTATATAATCTCTTATACAGCTACCATCTTTAGTATCATAATCATCTCCGAAAATCATTATTTTTTCACGTTTACCAAGTGCAACTTGAAGAATTAATGGGATAAGGTGAGTTTCAGGTGAGTGATCTTCACCAATTTTACCATTAATATGTGCTCCAGCAGCATTAAAATATCTTAAAGTAGTATATTTTATTCCATAAGCTGTATCACACCATTTTAATATTTTCTCAACTAAAAGTTTTGATTCTCCATAAGCATTTGTTGGAAGTGTTTTTAAATCTTCTGTTATAGGAACAATTTCTGGTTCACCATAAGTTGCAGCGGTAGATGAGAATACAATGTATTTAACATTATGATCTTTCATTGCTTCTAAAAGATTTATTGTCCCATATACATTATTATTAAAATATTTAAGTGGTTCAGTCATACTTTCACCAACTAAAGAATAAGCAGCAAAATCAATTACAGCTTCAATGTTATTTTCAGAAAAAACTTTATCTAATATTTTTCTATCTCTTAAATCACCTATATAAAGCTTTCCTCCTAAAATAGCATCTTTATGACCTTTTTCTAAATTATCTAAAATAACTACATCTTTTCCATTTTCAAGAAGTTCGGCTACCATATGACTTCCAATATAGCCGGCTCCTCCACATACTAATATAGACATGTTGCAACCTCCTTACGTTATATAAAAATATTATAACATTATTCAAAAGAAAAATAAGCATTTTATATAAAAAATTATTTTTCGACAAACTAATACTGAAAGTGGAAAATAAAAGAATAATAATATGGTGAAAGATAGAAAAAAATATATAAGTTTAAAAGAATTAAAGGAAAAAAAATTTTTTTAGCTATCACCGTTTGACATAAAATCTATTAGAAATATGGTATATTTCAATTAAAGGATTATTGAGGGGGAATATAGTATGATAAAAGAGAATTTTGTATTTGTAAGAGTAACTAATGGAATTGAGAGAAAATATTTTTATAAATTGATTGAAAATGTTGTAAATAAAAGAGTAGTTTATGGAATTGAAATTGAAAGAATTGATTTTAAAGGAACAGAAGAGATTGATTCATTTAAAGATTCAGTAGAGTTAATTTCACCAGATGAGGACAAGGTAAGAGCACTTTTAGTTATGCTTTATGATAATCAAGTTTCACCATTACATTTAATAGATATAGCTGGTGAATTTATTGATGAATGTGTGCATGATTTTGCTGAAGTAAGGATATGATTATAAATTTAGCTTAACTTAGGTTATAATAGTTTTGAGAAGGAGTTGATTATATGATTTATGGAATAGGAAATGATATAATTGAAATAGATAGAATATCAAAAGCAGTATTTAGGACAAAAAACTTCTTAGCTAAATTATTTACAGAAAGAGAAATAGAATATTTTAAATTAAAGAATATGAAAGCTGAAACTATAGCTGGAAATTTTGCTAGTAAAGAAGCTATAAGTAAAGCTTTAGGAACTGGTGTTAAAGGATTTAGTTTATTAGAAATAGAAATATTAAGAGATGACAATGGAAAGCCAATTGTAAATTTAAGCGAGAATATATTAAAAAAATTCAATTTAGAAAATGCAGTAGTTCATGTCACTATTTCACATAATAAAACATCAGCAATAGCATTTGCAGTCATAGAGAGGTAATTTTTATGGAGATTTTTAGAAAAAGTTCCTGTAAAAAAATGGAAAAAGAGGCAATTGAAAGCTTTAAAATTCCATCAATAGTATTAATGGAGAATGCAGGAGAAAGAATAGCAAATTATATTAAAAATGAAGGTGAAAAATTTGTTATAATAGCTGGTGTTGGAAATAATGGTGGAGATGGATTAGTAATATCACGTAAATTAATATTATCTAATAAAAAAGTACATATTTTTATTGTAGGAAATTTAGATAAATGTTCTAGTGAATTTAAAATAAATTTAGATATACTAATTAATATGAAAGTTGACATTTGTCATTTAAAATCAGAAGAAGATCTGTTAAATTTAAATAGGTTAATAGACAAAGACACATTAATAATAGATGCTCTTTTTGGAATAGGTTTAAATAGAAATATAGATGGAATATATAAAAAAGTAATAAGTATAATTAATAAAAGTGAAAAAGTATTTTCAATAGATATTCCATCTGGAATGGATTCTGATACAGGAAAAGCATTGGGGACTTGTGTAAAAGCTTATAAAACTTTTACTATTGAATGTTTAAAAAGAGGCTTTATACATAATGAGGGTGTTATTAACGTAGGCGAAATTAATGTAATAAATATTGATATTCCAAAAGAATTAAAAGAAAAAAATTCAGAAAAAGTATATATACTTCCTAGAGAAGCTTATATAGATAAAATCAAAAAAAGAGATAAATTAGGCCACAAAGGTGACTTTGGAAAGGTGGGGATAATTGGATGTAGTAAAGACTTTGTTGGAGCAGTTTATATAGCTTCTGAAGCAGCTATAAGAACTGGGAGTGGCTTAGTAACACTAATTACAAATAAAGATATAGCTTCAATACTTAAATGTAGGGTAATAGAAGCTATGGTTAAAGAGTATGAAAGTACATATGAAATTAGTGGTTTAGACAAATTTGATGTTATTGCTTGTGGTCCAGGTTTAGGAAGAAGCAATGAAGCAAAAGAGGTGTTATATAAAAGCATAAAAGAAACGAAATGTCCACTTGTAATTGATGCAGATGGATTAAATATTTTAAGTGAGAATAAAGATCTTTTAAATTATATAAAAAATAGATCTATTCTTACTCCTCATCTAGGAGAAATGAGTCGACTAATAGGAAAAGATATAAAATCAATAGAAGATAACAAGATAGAGATAAGTAGGAAATTTGCAAAAGAAAATAATGTAATATTGTTATTGAAAGGGTATAATACAATAATTACAGATGGAGAGTATGTATATATAAATAAAACTGGAAGTAGCAAAATGGCATCAGGTGGTATGGGAGATTGTTTAACAGGAATTATAGCTTCTTTAATTGGACAAGGATTAAGTTTAATTGACTCTGCGTTATTAGGAGCATATATACATGGTTATTCTAGTGATTTTATAGGTAAAAAAATGTATTCTGTAAGTGCAAGAGACATAATAAATGTTTTACCTAAAATAATAGAAGATTTATTATGTGAAAATTAGAATAAATTCCTCATTTGATTAATATTACTATAAAGAAGCATTAATTAATGGGGGACAAATGAGTTTACTAGAAAAATTTAAGAAAAATGATAACAAAAATCTAAAAAAGAAACTAAAAATAGGAAGTATAATTATATTGCCAATATTTATACTAGGATTAATAGTATTTTTTAGGAATGAAGTTTCACCAACTAATGAACAGATTATAGATTCAATAAAAAATATGGAGCAGTATGAAAGTATAGTAGAGTTCACAATAACGAATACTAGAGGATCATATGTTGAAAAAGCTAAACTTCATTATTCAAAAAATCATGATCCTGTTATGGAATTTGGTGATAGATTAGTTAAAACCTATAAGAAAGATTCTATTATAATGAAATATAAAGATGGAAAAGAATATAATTTAGAAAAAGATACTGATAGCTTCTATGTATTAGCAATAATTAATAATCTTCTTAATAATCCAGTTACTAAAATAGAAAATGAATCATTAGAATGGGGAGATTTGGAATATATAAAAGTTAGTATTGATATTATTTCTAATAATCAGCACTTAGATAAGGCAGTTTTTTATGTAAATAAAAAAGAAAAAGTACCTATGTTGATAAAAATTTTTGATGTAAACGGAAAAGAAAGAGTTAAAATAGAATACAGAGAGTTTAATAAAAAAGATAAATGTTAGTAGCAAGAGGTGTATAAGATGAAAAATATAAGACCAGTTTGGGCGGAAGTAGATTTAAAAGCAATTGAAAATAATATAAAAGAAATAAAAAGAGTTGCAAAAGATAAAGAAATAATTGCAGTTGTAAAAGCCGATGCTTATGGTCATGGAGCTTTAGATGTAGTTCCAGTATTATTGAAAAACGGAGCAGATAGATTAGCAGTAGCAGTAATAACAGAAGCTATCGAATTAAGGGAAGCAGGAATTAATGTACCTATATTAATTTTAGGATATACTCCAATAAGCTTTGCTGATGATATAATAAACTACGATATTGAACAAACAGTATTTGATTTAAACTATGCAAAAGAATTGTCAAAAGCAGCTTTAAGATTAGGAAAAAAAGCTAAAATTCACATATCTTTAGATACTGGTATGGGAAGAATAGGTTTTATTCCTAATGAAGAAAGTATAAATGCAATAGAAGAAATAAGTAAATTAGATGGTATAGAAATAACAGGTATGTTTACTCATTTTTCAACTGCAGATGAAGCTGATAAAAATTATACAAGAGAACAATTTGAAAAGTATAAATGGACTGTAGATCAATTAGAAAAAAGAGATATAAACGTAGGAATCAAGCATGTTGCTAATAGTGCAACAATAATAGATTTGGAAGAATATTATTATGATGCAATAAGACCAGGGATTATATTATATGGATATTATCCTTCAAATGAAGTAAATAAAGAAAAAATAAAAATTAAGCCAGCATTAACATTAAAAAGTCATGTTATTCATCTAAAAGAAGTAAAAGAAGGAACATACATAAGTTATGGTAGAAAATATGTAACAAAAGGTATTGAAAAAATAGCTACATTACCAATTGGTTACGCAGATGGTTATACAAGACTTTTATCAGGAAAAGTTAAGGTTATAATAAATAATAAATTAGTTCCGGTAGTAGGAAGAATTTGTATGGATCAGTGTATGATAAATGTAAGTGAATTAGATTCAGTTAAAGTTGGGGATGAAGTTATATTACTTGGAGAAACTGAAAATTGTAAATATAATGCAGATGATATAGCAAAAGAAATAGATACTATAAGCTATGAAATTTTATGTATGATTGGTAAAAGAGTTCCAAGAGTATACAAAATAAATGAAAGTATTGTCTCAACAAGACATTACTTATAAGATATTAAATTATTAATAAGTTTTTGACAAAATAACAGAATTATAGATATACTTCTTATATAAAGGCTCTTATATATAGGGGGGGAAAAGATGTTTTGCTCAAAACAGTTGAATAAAAAATGTTTTAAAAGAAAAAAAAGTAAACATAGTGAGAATGATTTAATATTATATATTGATAGCCCTTTTACTAAAGAGACTGAAATAGAAATGAAAGAAGGGTATCAAGAAATGGCATTTCTAAATTTAGAAATGGCAATGATGACTGATGATGAATTAAAAGAAGTTAATGATTATGAAAACTGGCTTTGCGGAGAGTGATAAATTAAATGGCGACTATGGTTGTAAAAAGAGGGGATATATTCTATGCCGATTTAAGTCCGGTTATTGGCTCGGAGCAAGGTGGAATTAGACCCGTTATAATAATACAAAATGATATAGGAAATAGATATAGTCCAACAGTTATTGTTGCAGCTATAACTTCACAAATTAATAAAGCTAAGTTACCTACTCATGTAGAAATTTCATCTGAAGAATATGGGTTAAATAGAGACTCTGTTGTTCTTTTAGAACAAGTTAGGACTTTAGATAAAAAAAGATTAAAAGAAAAAATTGGACATATGACTGATGCAGATATGAAAAAGGTAAATAAATCTTTGTTAATAAGTTTAAGTTTAATATAAGACGTACAAGCTATATTGCTTAAATTATGAAAAAGATAATTTTTATGAAGTTCACTTCGTTAAGCATAAAAGCAAATAAGATTTGAAATTTGCTTAACGAGGTGATTTTTTAGAATATATTATTATTTAAAGAATTAATATATATGTAGATAATAATAGATAAAGTTTTAACTAAAGGGAATTTAATAATAGAGAATATGAATTATTTATAATCATTATTGTAAGTTATAAATGAATAGATTTTATCAATTTGAAAACTACTTTAATTTAAATATTAAGGTAGTTTTTATTTTATAATTAATAAATTTTTAAATGTTTACATGAAGAAAAATTCAAATCTTGCGAAAAAGTAATATATATTATATTACTTATTAAATATTTTAATTTGAATTTAAACATAATAAATATATTAAATATAATATATATTATGTAAACAATTAGATTAAATAGACTTTAAAACATATGCTATTAATAATAGAGTATACTAAAGAATGAAATGTGATATATAAATGATATAAAGTAGGTTTAATAGTATATACAAAGAGCGTAATATATGTTAAAATAACTTATAGAAAAGAAAAAATAATCTATAAAAAGTTAAATTAAAGCTAGGAGGACATTAAAGAATGAAACAAAATAAACAAGAGCTTATGGAAACAGCTAAAATTATTAGAAAAGATATTGTTGAAATGCTTACAGAATCAGCATCAGGTCATCCAGGAGGATCATTATCAGCAGCTGATATAGTAACAGTATTATATTTCAATGAAATGAATATTGATCCTAAAAATCCTAAAATGGAAAATAGAGATAGATTTGTACTTTCAAAAGGGCATGCAGCACCAGTTTTATATAGTGCATTAGCTAGAAGAGGATTCTTTGATCCAGCAGAATTAATGACTTTAAGAAAAATTAATTCAAACTTACAAGGACATCCAAATATGAATGATGTACCTGGAGTTGATATGTCAACAGGTTCATTAGGGCAAGGCGTATCAACAGCAGTTGGAATGGCTTTAGGAGCTAAAATAAATGGTCAAGAAAATAGAGTTTATGCATTACTTGGTGATGGAGAATTAGAAGAAGGTCAAGTATGGGAAGCAGCTATGGCTGGAGCTCAATACAAATTAGATAATTTAACTATATTTATAGATTTTAATGGATTACAAATAGATGGAAACATAGAAGATGTTATGAATCCTTCTCCAATAGATAAAAAATTTGAAGCTTTCGGATGGAATGTATTAGTTATAGACGGACATAATTATGATGAAATTCTAGAAGCAATAGAAAAAGCAAAAGCTTGTAAAGGTCAACCAACAGCTATTATATGTAAAACAGTAAAAGGAAAAGGGGTTTCATTTATGGAAAACCAAGCTGGATGGCATGGAGCAGCACCTAACAAAGAACAATGTGAACAAGCAATAGCAGAAATTGGAGGATTAAAATAATGAGTAAAATAGCAACTAGAGAAGCTTATGGAAAAGCTTTAAAAGATTTAGCAAATACTAATAAAGATGTTATAGTTTTAGATGCGGACCTTTCAAAATCAACTAAAACAGCAGATTTTAAAAGTGTAGCACCAGAAAGATTCTTCAATATGGGGATTGCAGAAGGAAATATGATGGCAGTTGCAGCTGGTCTTTCAACATGTGGAAAAATCCCATTTGTAAGTACTTTTGCTATGTTTGCTGCAGGAAGAGCTTTTGAGCAAATAAGAAATTCAATATGCTATCCAAGATTAAATGTAAAAATATGCGCAACTCATGCTGGATTAACTGTTGGTGAAGATGGAGCTTCTCATCAAGCAATTGAAGATATTTCATTAATGAGAAGTATTCCTAATATGACAGTTATTAACCCATCAGATGCAGTTGAGACTGAGGCTGCTATAAAAGCAATTTCTGAAATGAATGGACCTTGCTATGTAAGACTTGGAAGAGCTGCTGTTAATGTAATAAATGATAGACCAGAATATAAATTTGAAATAGGAAAAGGAGTTACTTTAAAAGAAGGTGATGACTTAACTATTATAGCTACAGGAATTATGGTAGATGCTGCTTTAGAAGCTAGTGAAGTTTTAAAAGAAGAAGGAATCAATGCAAGAGTTATAAATATTCATACTATTAAACCAATTGATTCAGAATTAATAATAAAAGCTGCAAAAGAAACTGGGGCTATAGTTACTGCAGAAGAACATAATATAATTGGTGGATTAGGATCTGCTGTAGCAGAAGTTGTTACTGAAAATTATCCTGTACCAGTATTAAAAGTTGGAGTTAAAGATACATTTGGAGAAAGCGGAAAACCAAATCAACTTTTAGAAAAATATGGATTAACTAGTAAAGATATTATAGAAATATCTAAAAAAGCTCTAAATTGTAAAAAATAATACAATTGGAAATAAATTTGTGATATAACAGTATAGAGAGATCTATACTGTTATTTTTTTATAATAGTACATATTTAAAGGGGATATTAGAGAAAATGAAAGAAAAATTTAAAGAATATTTAATGATAACTATAGGAATGTTGTTTGTAGTTATAGCAATTCAGTTCTTTTTTATACCAAATAATATAACTGCTGGAGGAGTAACAGGAATTTCAGTAGTTATATGTGAGTATATTAAAGGATTAAATGTAGGTTTAGTAATGGGAGTATTAAATATATTCTTATTTATTATTACATTTATTTTTATAGGAAGAGATTTTGGTGGTAAAACAATATATGCAGCCATGGGAATATCTTTTATAAATTGGGCAATAGAAGAATTTTTTACTCCAATGGCAGTAACAAATGATTTAATGCTTTCTACAATTGCAGGAAGTTTATTTTTAGGAACTGGACTTGGAATAGTATTTACTCAAGATGCATCAACTGGTGGTACGGACATAATAGCTAAAATACTCAATAAATTTTTCCATATAGAAATGGGAAGAGGAATGCAAATAGTTGACATAATTGTTGTTATATTTAGTGGAATCACATTTGGAATAGAAAAAGCTATATATGCTGCAATTTGTGTTATTTTAACAGGAATAGTTATAGATAAAGTTATTTCTGGATATTATACATGTCATCAAGTAATAATTTTCACAAATAAAACAAAATATATAAAAGAATATATAATAAATGATATAGATAGAGGTTGTACTATTTTCACAGGTGAGGGTGGTTATACTGGAGAAAATAAGAATATTATATATTGTGTACTTGAAAGAGCTCAATTAATGAAAGTAAGAAAATTTTTAAAAGAAAATGAACCAGAAGCTTTTGTTATAGTAAATGATGCTCATGATGTATTAGGAAAAGGATTTGAGAAAATTGAGTGATAGCTATAATGTAAAGGAGTAAGTGTATGAAAAAAGCAGTAGTAAAAGATTATGTAATGATAACAATCGGAATAGTATTAGTAGCAATATCAGTTGAATATTTCTTTGCACCAAATGATTTAGCTGCTGGTGGAATAACAGGATTAGCAATAGTGATAAATAAATTTATACCAGCAATCGGAATCGGAGCTTTGACTTTAGTTTTAAATGTTATTTTATTTGCAGTTGCATTTATGTTTATTGGAGGAAATTTTGGAGGAAGAACTATATATGCAAGTCTTTTATTATCAGTTTTTATGTGGATTATAGAAAAATTTTTTAATCCTTTCGCATTAACTCAAGATTTAGTAATAGCAACTATATTTGGTACAATAATATCTGCAATAGGTATGGCAATTGTATTTAATTCAAATTCATCTACAGGAGGAACTGATATTATAGCAAAGCTTATGAATAAATATATGCATATTGATATTGGAAAATCTGTTTTAATAGTAGATTTTTTAATAACATTTGCGGCAGCTTTAGTTTTTGGATTAACTTTAGGATTTTATGCTATGCTTAGTGTAATTCTTCTTGGAATTCTTATTGATAAGATGATAGAAGGATTTAATGTTGCTAAACAAATTATAATAATTAGTGAACACAGTGAGAAAATAAGTAGGTTTATTATGCAGGAACTTGGAAGAGGATGTACTTGCATAAAAGGTTTTGGTGGATATACTAAAAAAGAAAAGTTTGTAATTTACACTGTTCTTGGAAGGAATGAATTCATAAAGCTTAAGAATCATATAAGAGAAGTTGATAAAGATGCATTTATTACTGTTGGGGAAGCGCACGAGGTTTTTGGTGAAGGATTTAAAATAAATGAAAATTAATAACGAAAAATAGACAAAAAAGAAAAACTTAATAAATTTTTATATAAAAATGAATATTCTATGTGATATAATAAAATTTATAATGGACAAGGGCATGTAAATATGTCCAATTCTATAAGGAGTGTAAAATAATGATTGAATTTAAAAGTGTATCAAAGATTTATGATAATAATGTAAAAGCGCTTTCAGATGTAAACATAACAATAGATTCAGGTGAATTTGTTTTCTTAGTTGGTCCATCTGGTGCTGGGAAATCAACTTTTATAAAAATGATACTAAAAGAAGTTGATCCTACAAATGGTACAATAACGGTTGCAGGTCAAGACCTATCAGAAATATCAAGAGGGAAGACACCTTATTACAGAAGAAAAATAGGGATGGTTTTCCAAGACTTTAGACTTATACCAACTTTAAATGTATATGAAAATGTTGCTTTCGCAATGAAAGTTGTAGAAGCTTCACCAAAAGAAATTAGAAGAAGAGTTCCAATGGTATTATCACTTGTTGGATTATCTCACAAATATAAAATGTTTCCAAATGAATTGTCTGGAGGAGAGCAACAGAGAGTTTCTTTAGCACGAGCAATTGTTAATAATCCTTCAGTTTTAATTTGTGATGAGCCTACAGGAAACCTTGACCCTCAAACTGCTAGTGAAATAATGGAGCTTTTAGAAGACATTAATTCAGCAGGAACTACAATATTAATGGCTACTCATGCTCAAGAAATAGTTAATGATATGAAAAAGAGAGTTATAGCTATTGATAAAGGTGAAATTGTAAGAGATGAGGAAAGGGGTAGATATACTGATGAAGATTAATACGATAAAGCATTTTATAGTTGATGCTTTAAAAAGTTTAAAAAGAAACAAAACAATATGTTTAGCTTCAGTAATAACTGTGCTTATTACGTTCTTTGTTCTTGGTATATTCGTACTAGTGAGTAAGAACGTAGGTTTAGCGTTAAATGGAGTTCAATCTAAGGTTGAATTAAAAGTATTTTTACAAAATGATATTAAGTTAGTAGATCAAAGAGAAATTGAAATAAAATTAAAGGATATGCCAGAAGTTAAGGATGTTACTTACGAATCAAAAGATCAAGCATTCATAAACTTCCAAAAAGGTTCAGAAAATAATAAAGGATTACTTGAAGGATATAGTTTACAAAACAATCCATTCCCAGCATCCTATGTTGTTAAATTAAATAAACCAGAAGATGCGCAAACAGTAGCGAATGCTATTAAAAATATGCCTGGTGTTGATAGTATAGGAAATCAACAAGATTTAATTAATACAATAACTAGAATTGTAAATGCAGTTAGAATTATAGGGGTTATTCTATTCCTAATATTAATAGGAGTTGCAATATTCTTAATTATGAATACAACAAAACTTACTGTTTATTCAAGGCGTAGAGAAGTAGGAATAATGAAGTTTGTTGGAGCAACAGACTGGTTTATAAGATGGCCATTTATTATAGAAGGAATGATAATAGGGCTTGTAGGAGCTATATTAGCTAGTATTCTTGTAGGATTTGCATATCAAGGCTTCTTTAGCTGGATAACAACTAAAATGTTATTTGTAGATATAGTAGGAACTTCATATATATACACATCATTATTATGGCAATTTGCTATAGCAGGTGCTGTTATAGGTGGAGGAGCAAGTTACTTCTCATTAAGAAAATTCTTAGTTGTATAAAAAGAATGAAATTGAATATACTATAATGTATAATAAACTCAGTGGATAATTTATCCACTGAGTTTTATTTTAAATTTTTATGTAAAATAAAGATATGTGAGGAAAGAGTATGAGAAAAGAGGGGCTAAATAAAGTAATCATAGCTGTTGCTGGAGTTGTTATAGCAACTGGATCTTTTTATGCAGGTAATATTGCATCAACAAAAGGATTAATACTTACTAATATAAATTCAAAAGTGAAAAATGCTATTCAAGAAGCTAGCGATACAGCTAAATATAAAGAATTATTTGATGTGAGAAATGCGATAATTTCAAATTATGATGGCGAAGTTGAAGATAAAGTGCTTTTAGAAGGAGCAATAAAAGGAATGGCAAATTCCTTAAAAGATCCGTATACAATCTATATGACTAAAGAAGAATATGAAAGTTATAATGAGCATAATTCAGGAGAATATGTTGGGATTGGAGTTCATATAGGAATTAAAGATAATAAAGTAGAAGTAGTAAAACCTATGGAAAATTCTCCTGCCAAAAAGGCTGGGATAAAGCCAGAAGATATAATAGTAGAAATAGACGGACAAGAGATTAAAGGTGATATAGAAAAAGCAAGCAAATTGATAAAAGGAAAGAAAGGTGAAGCTGTAAATCTTGTTATTGAATCAAAAGATTCAAAAGAAAAGAAAAATGTTAAAGTAATAAGAGATGAAATAAAGACAGAAGACGTTATAGTAGAGATGCTTTCAAATAATATAGGATATATTCAAATAACAGGATTTAATGAAGGTGTTACAGACAAATTGAAAAAAGGGATAAATTCTCTTAAAGAAAAAGGAATGAAAGGACTTATTCTAGATTTAAGAGGAAACCCAGGGGGATATCTTCATGAAGCAATAGGTGTAGCATCACAATTTATAAAAAAGGGAGAAACTATAACCTATACTATAAATAAATATGATAAGAAAGAAGTTAAGGAATCAAAAGGCGGAGTTGCTGAAGGAATGCCATTAGTAACATTAATTGATGGTGGAAGTGCTAGTGCATCAGAAGTTGTAACTGGAGCTTTAAGAGATTATAAAGTTGCAACTATTGTAGGAGAAAATAGTTTCGGAAAAGGAATAGTTCAAGCACCAATTGAATTTAGTGATGGAAGTGCCTTAAAAGTTACAATATCAAAATATTATACTCCTAATGGGGAAAATATTCATAAAAAAGGTATAAAACCAGATATAGTAGTAGAAATTCCTAAAGAAGTTTTAGAAAAACCTTATGATAGAAATACAGATATTCAACTAAAAAAAGCCATAGAAGTTATTGAAGATAAAACTAAATAAACTTTTAGGAGGTAGATTTTGGATTTAGAAATTTATACTTTAAAGGCTTTATCAGGAATTATTATAGATCCATTTTTTTTTGGAATACTCGTAATTATTGGTATAATATTTTATTGGAAAAACTTAAGAGTAGCAAAAATGCAGAAAATGATATTAGGGGAGAGTATAAATTCTCCTCTTGAATTAACTCTTTCCCAATTTGCACTAGGAATAATAGCGGGAATAATATTAGGATTTGTATGTAACTTTCTTGGAATAATATTTAGAGAAAATTCAGGGATAGCAACATTATTCATAATATCTATAATATTAATGGTCATAAAACCGAGATTCGCATGTTATTCTTATGGAGCATCTATTTTAGGATTTATAAGTTTATTATATAAATATGTAATAATGAGAGGAAAGACAACTAATAATTTAAATATTGATATTATCATGTTAGTTACATTTGTAGGTATTTTACATATTATAGAAGGATTGTTAGTTATAATAGATGGTAGTAAAGGTTCTATTCCAGTATTTTCAAAAAAACAAGGAGTTATATGGGGCGGATATTTATTAAATAGATATTGGTTTTTGCCTATAAGTATATTAGTATTTGTTAAGCAAAATACATTTTGTTCAATTTCACAGAAATATATAAATACTCCGAGTTGGTGGCCAATTTTAAGATCTCCATATACTATATCATTATTAAGCAGTAGTGCTATTTTAATGATGACTTTTTATGGAGTTTTCAATTACTCAGGGTTAACTTTTACGAAGAATAGAAGAGAAAAAAGGCTAGAAGCTGGAATAATAATTATTATTTATGGAATAATTATTACAATATTAGGTCAAATAGCCAATTTAGGACTAATTTTTAAAATATTAGTATTAATTTTACTTCCTATCTTACATGAAATACAGATAAAAGTTCAAAGATATAGAGAAAATAAAAGAAAACCAATATTTTATAGTTTGCCAGGGAGAATATGTGTAATAGAAGTTATTCCTAATTCCCTATCATATAAAGCTGGAATTAGAGCTGGAGATATAATAAAAAAAATAAATGATAAAATAGTTATGTCTGAAAATGAAATATATATAATGAGGGATTGTATTCAAAGAGATGTAGAGATTACTATCATAAAAAAAGATAAAGAATTAAAATTAAAAATTGATAAAGATCTAAATAAAGGTTTAGGAATACTTGTTGTACCAGTTTCAATATTAAATAAAAATAATTTTGGACATGTTTTAAAAGAAAAACAAGATCAAATTAGAAAATTGGATGAAAATAAAAAGATTAAAAATGGATAACTTATAAAGAGAGGTGAAAAGGAATGGATACTTTTAAGATAGAATCAAAATTTAAACCAATGGGAGATCAACCAAAAGCAATAGATACGTTAGTTGATTCCTTAAATAAAGGTAATAAATATCAAACTTTACTTGGGGTAACTGGATCAGGAAAAACTTTTACTATGGCAAATATAATAGAGCGAGTTGGAAAACCAACACTTGTACTTGCCCATAATAAAACTTTAGCAGCTCAACTTTGTGCTGAGTTTAAAGAATTTTTTCCAAATAGTATAGTTGAATATTTTGTTTCATATTACGATTATTATCAACCAGAAGCATATGTTCCTCAAACTGATACATTTATAGAAAAAGATGCATCAATAAATGATGAAATAGATAAACTTAGACATTCAGCTACATCTGCACTATTTGAGAGAAGAGATGTTATAATAGTTGCTTCTGTATCTTGTATTTATGGATTAGGAAATCCGGATGAATATAAAAAGCTTACAATAAGCCTTAGAAAAGGAATGGAAAAGGATAGAGATGAAGTAATAAGAAAGCTTATAGAAATTCAATATGAAAGAAATGACATAGATTTTTCAAGAGGAACTTTTAGGGTTAGAGGAGATTCTCTTGATATAATTCCTGCATCTCAATCAAATAAAGGGATAAGAGTTGAATTTTTTGGAGATGAGATTGATAGAATAAGAGAGTTTGATGTTTTAACAGGAACTATAATTGGAGAAAGAGAGCATGCTCATATAATGCCAGCTTCTCACTTTGCTGCGTCACAAGAAGTTATTGAAAGATCTATTGGAAAAATAGAAGATGAATTAGAAAAAAGATTAATAGAACTTAATTCACAAGATAAATTATTAGAAGCTCAAAGATTAAGACAAAGAACTAATTATGATATAGAAATGATTAGAGAAATGGGATATTGTAGTGGAATAGAAAATTATTCTAGGATACTTGATGGAAGAGAAGCAGGTTCTCCGCCTAAAACTCTTATAGATTATTTTCCAGAAGATTTTTTAATGTTTATAGATGAAAGTCACGTTACACTTCCACAAGTTAGAGCTATGTATGCAGGTGATAGATCAAGAAAAGATTCTCTAGTAGAATATGGATTTAGATTACCTTGTGCATATGATAATAGACCACTTAAGTTTGAAGAATTTGAAAGTAAAATAAATCAAGTTGTATTTGTAAGTGCTACTCCAGGAAAATATGAAGAAGAACATGAAAAAGTAGTTGCAGAACAAATAATTAGACCAACAGGACTTTTAGATCCACCAATAGAAATAAGACCAGTAACTGGACAAATAGATGATCTTTATAGTGAAATACTACAAACTACAAAGAGAGGATTTAGAACTCTTATTACAACATTAACAAAGAAAATGGCTGAAGATTTAACTAAATATTTAACAGAGCTTGGGGTTAAAACAACATATATGCATTCTGATATAGATACAATAGAAAGAATGAAGATAATAAGAGATTTAAGACTTGGAGAATTTGATGTATTAGTAGGAATTAACCTTTTAAGAGAAGGATTAGATATACCAGAGGTAGCTTTAGTTGCAATACTTGATGCAGATAAAGAAGGATTTTTAAGATCAGAAACTTCAATGGTTCAAACTATTGGAAGAGCTGCAAGGAATGCAGAAAGTAAAGTTATAATGTATGCTGATAATATTACAGGCTCAATGGATAGAGCTATAAAAGAAACTAATAGAAGAAGAAGTATACAAATGGTTTATAATGAAGAACATGGAATAATTCCAAAAACAATTATAAAAGACGTACGTGATGTTATAGAAGCCACAAAAGTTTCAGAAGATGAGGCTAAATATGAGGCAGAAGTTAAAGAAAAGAAATTAACTAAAAAAGAAAAAGAAAAATTAATTAAAGAGTATACAGATGAAATGATGGTTGCAGCTAAAAATCTTCAATTCGAGAGAGCTGCTGAATTAAGAGATATGATTGAAAAATTAAAATCAAACTAAATATTAGAATTAAAAAGCAATGCTAAAAAGCATTGCTTTTTATATTAAGAAATAAAAATTTACTTATAATGATGAAGTATTTAAATAGGAATAGTTTTAAATTTTATATTTGTTAACTAGATATTAAAAAAAAATACTTTGAATATCAAAATATTTTTATTATAATTTAGAGACATAAAATATTTATAGATAGGTGATTTAATGGGAAAAATAAAGAAAATTTGGAGAACTTTAGCTATTGCAATCATAATATTAGGATTAACAATATCTTTTATAATGCAAGTTTGGGTAAAACCAGATATATCAAATTCAATAGGACGAGTTCTAGGTTACTTTGATTATTTTACTCAATGGAGTAATATTTTTGTTTTAATTTGGTTTATAAATGATACATTCTTAGATAATAAAATTAAATTTTTTAATAAAAGAGGTGTAAGAGGAGCATTAAACTTATATGTATGGGTTGCTGGAGCAGTTTTCTGGCTAATTTTAAATGCTCAATGGCATCAAGTTGGATGGGATAAATTTGAGACATGCATATTACATGGATTTACTCCAGTAGTTTTCTTCTTAGATTGGTTATTCTTTTATCCAAAAGGAACGTATAAGTTTAAGGATATTATTAAATGGGAAATATGGCCAATTTGCTATATGATTTTTGCTATTGTAATGGGAAAAATAACAGGATATTTTCCATATTCATTTTTCAATATAGATAAAATGGATTTATCTCAATTTATTTCATCAATGAAATTTGTAGTTATAGGATTTGTTTTATTTGCTATTATTTTAGTTATAATAGACAAGCTATGTTATGTTATAAATAAAGCAAGAGGTAAAGAATTAGATTTAAGCTTTTTATCAGGAATGGATGCAACTTTAGATAATTAATAAGAGTTAGAGAAAAAAGGATTTCAGAAATGAAATTCTTTTTTTATTAATATTTGAGTAAATAAATTATTTATGTTTAAAAGAGATATAATGTGATTTAATTCCATAACAAAAATCATTAACTATTTAAATATAAAGTGCTATAATCTAAAATAGTATTATACTTAGGAGGAGAGTTATGGAAGAAATAAATATTCAAGAATTAAGAGAAAAAGCTGAAGGATATTATCAAAGAGGTGAGTTTTTCTGTTCAGAAGCTATAATAAAAGTTATTAAAGATGCTTTTGCACCAGAAATAAGTGATGATATTGTAAAAATGGCATCAGGATTTCCAGTAGGAATGGGAAGATCAGGTTGTACATGTGGAGCATTATCTGGAGGTATTATGGCATTAGGTATGATGTTTGGTAGAAACAAACCAAATGGAACTGAAGTAGATAAAACTATGCAAATATCAAAAGAGTTACATGATAAATTTAGAGAAATGAATAAAAGTACATGCTGTAGAGTATTAACAAAAGGACTAGTTATGGGATCAGATGTACATAAAAAGCAATGTGTTAGATTAACAGGAGAAGTTGCAGAAGAGGTTGCTAAGATAATAATAAGAGAATCTAAATAAATATAGATAAAAAAGCCTAAAAAGATTTTTTCTTTTTAGGCTTTTTTATTTAATATTTCATACAAAAAGCTAAAAACTGAAAAATAAAATAACGATATTATTTATATAATTTTGATTAAAAAATACGGGAACATATTTTCGATAATATTCATTTTTAGTTAATTAAGTATGATATAATTAGCAGATAAGGAATTAATTAAAATGATAGCTTTGGCTGTATTAATTTTATAGGAAAAGATTAAAATAGATATAGATAGAAAGAGAGGAAAAAGATATGAAGGATAAAATTATTATAAAAGGTGCTAAAGTACATAATTTAAAAAATGTTAACTTAGAAATACCTAGAGATAAATTGATAGTATTTACTGGTCTTTCAGGGTCCGGTAAATCATCATTAGCATTTGATACTCTTTATGCAGAAGGACAAAGAAGATATGTAGAATCTCTTTCTGCATATGCAAGGCAGTTTTTAGGTCAAATGAATAAACCAGATGTTGAATATATAGAAGGACTTTCCCCAGCAATTTCAATAGATCAAAAAACAACAAGTAAAAATCCACGTTCTACTGTTGGAACTATAACAGAAATATATGATTATCTAAGATTACTTTATGCTAGAATAGGAATTCCACATTGTCCTAAATGTGGAAAAGTAATAAGCCAGCAATCTATAGATCAAATAATAGATCAAGTTATGGAATTAGAAGAAAGAACAAAGATACAAGTACTTTCTCCTATAGTAAGAGGGCGAAAAGGAGTTCATGAAAAAATATTAGATAATATTAAGAAAAATGGTTTTGTCAGAGTAAGAATTGATGGTGAAATATATGAACTTGGCGAAGATGAGATAAAATTAGATAAAAATAAAAAACATAATATAGAAGCAGTAGTAGATAGACTTGTTATAAAAGAAGGAATAGAAGGTAGACTTTCAGATTCTGTAGAAACTGCTTTAAAACTTGGAGATGGACTTGTAATTATAAATATAGTTGGTGGAGAAGATAGACTTTATAGTGAAAAATTTTCATGCCCTGATTGTGGAATTAGTATAGAAGAACTTGCTCCTAGAATGTTTTCTTTTAACTCTCCTTTTGGTAAATGTGACCGTTGTGATGGATTAGGAACATTAATTGAAATTGATGAAGATTTAGTTATTCCAGATAGAAGTCTTAGTATAATGGAAGGTGCAATAGCTCCTTGGGGAGAAGGAAGAACAAAAGAAGATTCATGGACTTTTGCCATACTAACTTCTTTAAGTAAGAAATATAAATTTGATTTAAAAACTCCAATTAAAGATTTAGATAGAAAGATATTAGATATAATTCTTTATGGAACAGATGGAGAAAGAGTAAAAGTAGATTATGTTAAAGATGGAATAAAAGCAACTTATAATGTGGATTGGGAAGGAGAAATAAATTCTCTTCAAAGAAGATATATGGAAACTAATTCTGATATTATTAAAGGCGAAATAGAACAGTATATGAGTGATGATTACTGTCCAAAGTGTAAAGGTGCAAGACTTAAAAAAGAGGCACTTGCAGTTACTGTTGGAGGTAAGAACATATTCCAATTTACTGAAATGTCAATAAAAGAAGAATTAGATTTTATAAATAGTATAGAATTATCTGAAAAAGAAGCTATAATAAGTGATCAGATAGTTAAAGAGATAAGAAGTAGATTAGAATTTCTTATTAATGTTGGACTTGATTATTTAAATTTATCTAGAAGTTCAGGAACATTATCAGGAGGAGAATCTCAAAGAATAAGACTTGCAACTCAAATTGGTTCAGCTCTAATGGGAGTTTTATATATACTTGATGAGCCTAGTATAGGACTTCATCAAAGAGATAATGATAGACTTATACAAACATTAAAAAATCTTAGAGATGTTGGAAATACTGTTATAGTAGTTGAACATGATGAAGATACAATGAGAGAAGCTGATTTTATAGTTGATATTGGACCAGGTGCTGGAGAACATGGTGGAAAAATAGTGGCAGCAGGTACTCTTGAAGAAATATTACAAGATGAGAATTCAATAACTTCTCAATATTTAACTGGAAAGAAAAAAGTTGAAGTTCCTAAAGAAAGAAGAAAGGGAAATGGAAATAAAATATCTGTTATAAAAGCAAGTGAGAATAACTTAAAAAATGTTTCAGTTGATTTTAATTTAGGTGCATTAACTATGGTAACAGGAGTTTCAGGTTCAGGAAAAAGTACTCTTGTTAATGAAATACTTTATAAAGGATTAAATAAAATTATAAATAAAAGCAAAAATCCAGTTGGAATGCATAAAGAAATTAAAGGCGCAGAAAATATAGATAAGATAATAGCTATTGATCAAAGTCCAATAGGAAGAACTCCACGTTCAAATCCTGCAACTTATACAGGAACTTTTGATATAATAAGAGAACTTTTCTCACAAACACCAGAAGCTAAAATGAGAGGATATAAACCTGGAAGATTTAGTTTTAATGTCAAAGGTGGTAGATGTGAAGCTTGTACAGGAGATGGAATTATAAAAATAGAAATGCAATTTTTATCTGATGTATATGTACCATGTGAAGTTTGTAAAGGAAAGAGATATAATAGGGAAACATTAGAAGTTAAATACAAAGGAAAAACTATTGATGATGTATTAAATATGACAGTAGAAGATGCTTTAGAATTTTTTGATAGTATACCTAGAATAAAAAATAAATTACAAACTTTATATGATGTAGGACTTGGATATATAAGACTTGGGCAACCTTCAACACAATTATCAGGGGGAGAAGCTCAAAGAATAAAGCTTGCATATGAACTTTCAAAAAGAAGTACAGGAAAAACATTCTATATTCTTGATGAACCTACAACTGGACTTCATATAGATGATGTAAATAGATTAATTTCAATATTACAAAGACTTGTAGATGGCGGGAATACAGTAGTAGTAATTGAACATAATTTAGATATGATTAAATGTGCTGATTATATTACAGATTTAGGACCAGAAGGTGGAGATAAAGGTGGAAATATTGTTTATTCTGGACCTTTAGAAGGAATATTAAAAGAAGAACATTCATATACAGGCAAATATTTAAGTAAAATCTTAAAATAGGTAATAAACCAAGCAAATGTTAATATTAACAAAATTTTAACATAATTGCTTGGTTACATTAATATAAAATTAAATGTAAGATAAATGTATGAATTAAAGTTAATTTTAGTGTATAATCTAAAAGATAAAGTAATATGAGGTGAAAATATGAGTTTTGAAAGATTTATAGGAGGCGTTTTTGGAATTTTCTTTATTTTAATATTATTCATCATAATTATATCTGCATTAAAGATAATGGCTAAAGATGTTAAAAGTGGTGAAAAAAGAAAATCAACTGCTAACAAAAAACATCATGGAATTGAAGTTGTAAAAGCAGGCAAGAATGTAAATCTTAAAGTTGGAACAATTGTACCCGTTAAGGTTATAACTACAATAGGAAGATCGAGTGATTGTACTATAGTATTAAGTGATAATTATGCATCAACAAAACACGCAAGAATTGTAGTTAAAAATAATGTTTTAATACTAGAAGATTTAGGAAGCACTAATGGTACTTATCTAAATGGAGAAAAAATTAAAGGTAGAGTTAAGCTTTTCACTAGAGATGAAATAAGAGTTGGAACAGCAGTATTTAAAGTGTTAGCTTAATGTGATTGAGGTGAAAAAATGAAAAAAAATAGAACAGGATTAGGAATTCTAATTCTTATATTTATCCTGTGTATGGGTCTTTTTACAAATCTAGCAATTTTAAAAACACCTATAAATACAAAGCCTCTTTATGTTGGTTTAATTTTATGTGTTGTAATTGGAGTTGCTTATTTTATTACTAGGAAAACAAGTAAGAATGGAGATAAATTTATATTTTTATTTGCAAGTGTAGAAGCTGTAATTGGAATTGCAATGTTATATAGATTGCGTCCAGAAACGGGCGAAAGGCAACTTGGATGGTTCATAGTTGGTTTAGTTATATTCTTAATAATAATTAAGTTCTTACCGGATTTTAGAAATTTTACTAAATATCAGAATCTTTATTTGATAGGTGTTATAATATTTATGCCTATGGCCCTTATTTTTGGTAGAGATGTAATGGGAGCTAAAAACTGGGTATTCATAGGAGGATTTAGTTTTCAGCCATCTGAATTTGGTAAAATCGCATTAGTTTTATATCTTGCAGCTGCACTTAGAGGATTTAAAAATAAAAATGCAAAAGAAAATATAAGACAAATATTTAAACCTGGATTAGTAGTTATGTATTCTATGGCTTGTATGGTGTTACAAAATGACTTAGGTTCAGCACTTATTTTCTTTGGTATATCAGTAACTATGTTATTTATAGCAACAGCAAAGAAGAAGTACATAGCAATTTGTTTAGGACTTGCAGCTATTGGGTCTTTTGTGGCATATAAGATAATTCCACATGTTACTCTAAGAGTTGAGATATGGCTTAATCCTTGGAAATATGCTAGTGATAAAGGATATCAGCTAGTACAAGGCTTCTATGCAATAGCTACTGGAGGAGCATTAGGATTAGGATTAGGTCAAGGATATCCAGGTTTTGTACCAGTTAATACAACAGACTTTTTATTTGCAGTAATTTGTGAAGAGTTAGGTATTGTTCTAGGAATTGGAATGATAATAATCTACTTTCTTTTATTTTATAGGGCAATAAGAGCTGCATTTGTTACTGATGATGAATTTTTACAACTTACAGTAGTTGGATTTAGTGCAATGTTAGCATGTCAAGTACTAGTAATAATTGGAGGGATATTTGCAATTATACCTTTAACAGGAATTGCGTTACCTCTTGTTAGTTATGGTGGAACATCGATGATAACGACTATGTTTGCATTAGGAATACTTCAAAAAGTTTCAGGAGAGAGCTAATATGAATGATTTAAAAAAGAATGTAACAAAAGTTATGATAGTATTTCTATTTTTATTTATAGCTTTAATTTCATATATTGCTTACTTTCAAGTTTTCAAAGCTTATAATATTGCTCATAAGCAAGGAAATAGAATTGTATGGGCACAAAGAAATTCAGTATTAAGAGGAACTATTTATGATAGAAATATGAATCCTTTAACAAAGAGTGTTAGAACGGGGCCACTTTCTCAAAAAGTAGAATATCCATATGGAGGTATTTTTGCACATCCAATAGGATATATGAGTGAAAGATTTGGTGTTACTGGATTAGAAGCAACTTTTGATAAACAATTATCAACTTATAATAGTACTAGAACAGACTTAAAGACTTTAATGGATAATTTTAGTTGGCAAAATTTAAAAGATATGTTCTTCCAAAGAAATAATAAGAGTAATCAGGTTGGTAATAGCGTAGTTACTACACTTGATACTAAAGTTCAAGAAGCTGTAGTAAAAGCTTTTGGAAACCATAAGGGAGGAGCAGTTGCAATTGATCCAAAAACAGGGCAAGTTTTAGCAATGGTTTCAATGCCAACATTTAATCCAAATGACTTAGCGACAGAAATGGCAAGAGCTAATAAGATAGAACAAGAAAATAAAAATTTACCTGACCCAGGTAGTCCTCTAGTTAATAGAGCTATCAATGGATTATTCCCACCTGGATCTACATTTAAGATTGTTACAACAACAAGTGCTTTAAATAATATTCCAGGAGTAGGATCAGAAATATTCCATGATACAGGAGAAATTAAATTCCCTGATGGGCAAGTATTACACAATAATGATTATGAAGTAGATGGAAATATAGATTTAAGAAGAGCGTTTGTACTTTCAAGTAATGTTGTTTTTGGTACTCTTGCAATGCAACTTCAAAATCCTAAGTTAAGACAGACAGCTGAAATGTTTGGATTTAATGAACAAATACCTGCAATTGGATTTGCTATGACACCAAGCCAATTCCCTAAATATGATAGTTGGCAAATTGGATTAATAGCTCAATCAGGTATAGGTCAAGCAGGAGTTCTTGCATCACCAATGCAAATGGCTCTTGTAGCAGGAACTGTTGCAAATAATGGTGTAATGATGGAACCTAAGTTAGTTAATAAGATTATTAACCAACAAGGGCAAACAGTACAATCATTTAGTAACCAAGAATATAGAAGAGTTATGTCACAAAGTGATGCAGCAACAATAAAAAGCTATATGACAAGTTTAGTAGAAAATAATATGGCAGGAGGATATTGGTCATTCTTTAAAGGATATGATGTTGCAGCTAAAACAGGTACAGCAACTCATGATGGAAAAGCACCAGACTCATGGCTTGAAGGATTTGCACCAGCAAATGATCCTAAAATAGCGTTTGCTGTTTGTGTAGAAGATGCAGGTTATGGAGCAGGAGCAGCTTCAGATGTTGCAGGAGCTATGCTTCATGCTTTCTTTAATAATAAACCACCACAATAAATAATTTTTAGAGGTAAGTGAATTGGCTTGCCTCTAAATTTTTGAGTACAATTTTATAATATAAGATATAATTTGACAAAAAAGACGATTAAAAAACAAATAAAAGTATTTTCAATAGAATTAAATTGTGCTTTAATTAATTTGTAATTAACTGTATAAGATAATTATTAAAAAAGGAGGAGGTAAAAATTTTTGATTTTGAATATCACTTAAAAATGTTACCTGATAAACCAGGGGTTTATTTAATGAAAAATAAACTTGGTGAAGTAATATATGTTGGAAAAGCGAAAATTCTTAAAAATAGAGTAAGACAATATTTTCAAAATTCAAAGAATCATTCTGAAAAAGTTCGAGCAATGGTAAAGAATATTTGGGAATTCGAATATATAGTTACAGATTCAGAAATGGAAGCCTTAATTTTAGAGTGTAATTTAATAAAAAAATATAGCCCTAGATATAATATCCTTTTAAAGGACGATAAATTCTATCCTTTTATAAAAATAACCATGAATGAAGATTTTCCAAGAGTTTTTGTGACACGTAATTTTTCTAAAGATGGAAATAAATATTTTGGTCCTTACACTGATGGAAGTGCAGTTTATGAAACAATAAATTTAATTAGAAAGATCTTTCCTGTGAGAACTTGTAAGAAAAATATAGTTGTTGGTGGGGAGCCTACAAGACCTTGCTTAAATTATCATATTAAAAAATGCATGGCTCCTTGTGGAGGACATATATCAAAAGAAGACTATATGAAAATAATTGATTCGATAGTTGATATATTAAATGGAAAAGATAAAGCAATATTAGCAGATTTAAAAGCTAAAATGGAAGAAGCAAGTTTGAATTTTGAATTTGAGAAAGCTGCAGTTTATAGAGATAAAATTATATCTATTCAGACTTTAGTTCAAAAACAAAAAATGTTTAAAGTAACTGAAGGTGATGAAGATTTTATAAATATATATAGAGATAATAATGATAGCTGTGTACAAGTTTTTTTCCTAAGAGATGGAAAAATAACAGGAAGAGAGCATTTTATAATTGAAAATACGTTTGATGAGAGTGATGAAAAAGTATTATCACAGTTTATAGTTAATTTTTACAGTGGAACAGCAAAAGTTTCAAGAAATATATATATTCCTAATATTGAAGATGAAGAAATTTTAGAAGAATTCTTAACTATAAAAAGAGGAAGCAAAGTTTCTTTAAAAATTCCTCAAAAAGGTGAAAAGAAAAGTATGTTAGATATGGTTAAGGAAAATGCAAAAATAACTTTAGAAAAGTTTAAAGATAAAATATTACAAGAAAAAGCAACTAATAAAAATTCATTAAATGAATTATCAGAAATATTAGGATTAGATATATTTCCTCACAGAATTGAAGCTTATGACATATCTAATATACAAGGAGTAGATTCTGTAGGAAGTATGATAGTATTCGAAGATGGAAAAGCAAAAAACAGTGACTATAGACGATTTAGAATAAAAACAGTAAAAGGTGCTAATGATTATGATAGTATGAGAGAAATCTTAACTAGAAGATTTGAGCATGGATTAAAAGAAATACAAGAAATACAAAGTAGGAATTTACAATTTTCCAAAGGAAAATTTTCTAACTTTCCAGATCTAATAATAATGGATGGAGGAAAAGGTCAGATTAATATCGCTTTAGAGGTATTGAGAGATCTTCAAATAAATATAGAGGTTTGTGGATTAGTTAAAGATGATAAGCATAATACCAGAGGTATAATTTATAATAATGAAGAATTTATAATAAGAAGTAATTCTGAATTAATGCAGATGCTTAGAAGAATTGGAGACGAAGTACATAGATTTGCTATAACATATCATAGATCTTTAAGGGATAAGAGAACTCTTCATTCAATATTAGATGATATTCCTAATATAGGGAATAAGAGAAGAAAAGAACTTTTATTGAAATTTGGAAGTGTAGATAATATTAAAAAAGCAACAATAGATGAACTATTAGAAACACCAGGAATTAATAGAAAAGCGGCAGAAAGTATAATTAACTACTTCAACAAAAAAGAATAATAAAAAGAGTTAAACAATTTGTAATTTTAATGCACTTGTTTTAATTTCCAATTTAGAATATACTATAAAATTATAACAGTAATGAGGAGTTTAGTAATGAATGAATATAATAAATTATTCAAAGAAGTATTTTTAGAAGATCAAATAGAATATAATGCATTAATGAGTGAACATATATACTTTAAAGTTGGAGGACCAGTAGATGTACTTTTAGTACCTAGAAATGTAGATCAAGTTATAAAAGCTTTAAAGATATGTAAGGACAACAATATTCCATATTATGTTATAGGAAATGGTTCTAATCTTTTAGTTAAAGATGGTGGAATGGATGGTGTTGTAATTAAGCTTACAGAGCTTAAGCAGTTAAAAGTAGATGGCGAAAAAATAGAGGCTGAATGTGGTGTTTTATTAAAAGATGTAAGTAAATTAGCTTTAGAAAATTCATTGACAGGATTTGAATTTGCATGTGGAATTCCAGGATCAGTAGGAGGAGCTGTATTCATGAATGCAGGTGCTTATTTAGGTGAAGTTGCTCATGTGATAGAAAGTGCTAAAGTTATTGATAAAGATGGAAATATAAAAGTATATAGTAAAGAAGAATTAGAACTTGGATATAGAACTTCAAAAGTTATGGAAAATAATGAGATAGTTTTAAGTGCAGTTTTTAAACTTGAAAAAGGTGAATTCCAAAAAATAAAGGATAGAATAGATGATTTAACTTATAAGAGAGAATCAAAACAACCTCTTGAATATCCTTCAGCAGGTAGTACTTTTAAAAGACCAGAAGGGTATTTTGCAGGAAAGTTAATTCAAGATGCAGGACTAAAAGGATTTGAATTAGGTGGAGCAGCTGTTTCAAGCAAGCACTCTGGTTTTGTTATAAATAAAGGTGGTGCAACTGCAAAAGATATATTAGATTTAATTCATCATGTTCAATCTGAAGTTAAGAAGCAATTTGGAGTTGAATTACATCCAGAAGTTAGAATAATAGGTAAAGATAAATAGGATTTAAAAAGAAGACTTTTATATAAAGTCTTCTTTTTTTATAACTTTATTGAAAAAAAATACATTAATGTTATAATAAGTATAATTGTTGAGGGGGCGGTATTATGAAAAAAATTATTAGAAATGAAGTTTTAAATTTAGAAGAATATATAGCAGGAAAACCTATAGATGAGGTTAAAAGAGAATTAGGTATAGAAAGAGTTATTAAGATGGCATCAAATGAAAATCCTTATGGATGTTCAGAAAAGGTAAAAGAAGTATTAAAGAATACAATTAATGAGGTATGTCTTTATCCTGATTCATCATCTTATGAATTTAAGAATGAATTAAGTAAGAAATTTAATATTGAGTCAGATATGATTTTTTGCGGAGCTGGATCTGATTCACTTATTAAAGATATCTGTGCTACTTTTTTAAATAAATCAGATGAGAGTATAATGGCTAATATAACATTTCCAAGGTATAAAAGTAATACACTATTAATGGGAGGAATACCAATAGAAGTTCCATTAAAAGAAAATAAATTAGATTTAGAAGAAATGATAAATAAAATAAATGATAAAACTAAAATAATATGGCTTTGCAATCCTAATAATCCAACAGGAACTATATTCACAAAAAAAGAGTTTGATGAAATTATAAATAAAATACCTAAGAATGTAATTATCGTAATGGATGAAGCTTATATTGAATTTGTAGATAAAGAAATAGAGCTACCAGATTCATTAGAACTTTTAAAGAAACATGAAAATATTATTATACTTAGAACATTTTCTAAAGCATATGGACTAGCTTCTTTAAGATTTGGTTATGGAATAGCAAGCAAAGAAATAGTTTCATATTTAAATAGAGTAATAAATCCTTTTGATTCAAATCTTTTTGCACAAAAAGCAGCATTAGAAGCGATTAAAGATAATGATCATTTAGAATATGTAATAAAAAACAATAGAGAACAAAAGGAATATTTTTCAAGAGAGTTTAAAAAGCTAGGATTAGAGTATATAGAATCACAAGCTAATTTTATAATGGTAGATATAAAATGTGATGATAAAAAAATATATGAGTATTTATTAAGAAAAGGATTCATAATAAGACCAGGATTTTTATTAGGAATGAAAGGGCATTTAAGGATAAGTATAAGCAAAGAAGAAAATAATAAAGAATTTATGTATAATTTAGAAGAAGGATTAAGAGAAATAAATAAAATATAAACTAACTATAATATGAAAATAAGTAGAATTATTATCTACTTATTTTTTTATTTAAATTTTTTGAAAAATATATAACTTAAAATTAGATTATTATAGAAAAGTAAAGTGTATGTTAAAAATTCTTAATTCAAGAAATGGTTATAGAAAAATAACAATATAAATATATTATGATATAATAGTCATATACCAATGTTAAGTAGGAGGAAACTAGATGAGATTTGTAATAGTAACTGGACTTTCAGGGGCTGGAAAAACAGAAGCAACTAGAAGTTTGGAAGATTTAGGATATTTTTGCGTAGATAATTTACCACCACAACTTATACCAAAGTTTGCGGAGGCATGTAGAAGCAGTCTTGAAAAGGTAGCTATAGTTACAGATATAAGAGGTGGAGTTTTCTTTGATGATCTATTTGAAAGTTTAAGATATTTAAAAAATAATGAAATAGAATATGAAATTCTTTTCTTAGAAGCCTCAGATGAAGTTCTTGTAAAAAGATTTAAAGAGGCTAGAAGAAGCCATCCTCTTTCACCAAAAGCGAGAGTTCTTACTGGTATAACTGAAGAAAGACACAAATTAAGAGAAGTTAAAGATAGATCTGATCAAATAATAGATACTTCAAAATATAAAATTGGAGATTTAAGAGAAAAGATAAATGAATTATTTGGGTCAAATGCAGAACCTGATAAAGAGCTTTCGATAACTGTATTAAGTTTTGGGTTTAAATATGGAATACCAGTAGATTCAGATTTAGTATTTGATGTTAGATTTATTCCAAATCCTTTTTATATACCAGAATTAAAAGCTTTTTCAGGAAATGAAGCTCCTGTTAGAGATTATGTTATGAAACAAGAAGAGACTATTGGATTTATAGAAAGATTAGAGGAAATGCTTAAATTCCTTATTCCTAAGTATACTAAGGAAGGAAAGAGACAGCTTATTATTTCAATTGGTTGTACAGGAGGAAGACATAGATCTGTTGCCATAGCAAATAAAATTTATGAAATTCTTGAAGCTGATGGTTATAAAGCTGGAATTGAACATAGAGATGTTTCAGAAGATGTTCATAGAGGAGCTAAAAAGCTATGAGGCTATCCGATTGGCTCAAGCCAGGTATTAAAGTTAAACGTTGGGTTTTCTTTGGATTATTTGGTGTTCTGCTAATTGCATTTGGATTTACAGAACTTGTTACTCACAGGGTTTATGATTTTTACTATAAATTATTCTATATATGTCTTAATATAACTGGAGTATTTGTTATTTATATTGCTGGAAGTGAGGCTATAAAATCAACAATAGCTCTTATGAATAAAGGATATATAAAAATGTCTCTTGACAGTAAAAAGATAGAAACTCTTATAACTGAAAAAAGACTTCTTGTAAAAGGTTCTAAAATTGTTGTTATAGGTGGAGGAACAGGTCTTTCTACAATGCTTAGAGGACTTAAATACTATACTTCTAATATAACTGCTATAGTTACTGTAGGAGATGATGGTGGAGGTTCAGGAGATTTAAGAGAAGATCTTGGAATGCTTCCTCCTGGTGATATAAGAAACTGTATTTTAGCATTAGCAGATACAGAGCCTTTAATGGAAGATTTACTTCAATATAGATTTACTGAAGGAAGACTTAAAGGACAAAGTTTTGGAAATTTATTTTTAGCAGCAATGGATGGAGTATCTGAAAATTTTGAAGATGCTGTAAGAAAAATGAGTTCTGTTCTTGCTGTAACAGGAAAAGTTATTCCTGTTACTTTAGATGATATGCAGCTTATTGCTTATTTAGAAAATGGAAATAAGGTAGTAGGCGAATCTAATATACCAGAAGAGGCCCAAAAACAAAAATCTAGAATTAAGAAACTAACAATAAATCCATCTAATGCAAAACCTTTAGAAGGTGCATTAAAAGCTATAGCAGAAGCAGATGCAATTGTTATGGGACCAGGAAGTCTTTATACAAGTGTACTTCCTAATCTCCTTGTAAAAGGAATAACAGAATCTATAAAGAAAAGTAGTGCATTAAAAATATATATTTCAAATGTTATGACACAGCCAGGAGAAACTGATGGATTTAATGTATCTGATCATGTGAAAATTCTTAGAAAATATTGTGGGCGAGATATTGTAAATTGTGTTATAGCAAATACAGGTGCTATAAGTACTGAAATGAGAGAAAAATATAAAGCAAAAGGTTCTGATTATGTTAATATTGATTATAAAAATCTTGAAGATATGGGGATAGATTTAGTTGAGAAGAATTTAATAAGAACTAAAAATGGTACTATTAAACATGATTCAGACTATTTAGCACAAGTTTTAGTTGAAACTATAATGGAAAAGAAATTACTATTTGATAGAAAAAAAATTATTGAATATATGTATCTTTCTCAAAGAATTAAAGAAAGAGATAAGACAGAAAAGAAAAATCTTAGAGCAATGTTTGATAAAGATAAATTATAATTGTATAAAAGTGTTAAATTAAGGGGAGAAAAGGATAAATTTCTCTCCTTAATTTTATATAGTGAATGAATAAATTTATGATATAATTAAATATTGTTATAAAAGAAAAATATTTAAGTTAAACATAAAAGGAGAGCAATATAAGATGTCATTTTCATCAAAAGTAAAAGGAGAGATTTGCAGATATAGTGATATAAGTAAAGAAGAAGCATTAGCAGAATTATCAGCTATAATGAAAGTAAGCGGAACAATAGCATTTAGCGGACTTGGATTATCTTTTAGAATAACTACTGAAAATCCAGCTAGTGCAAAACTTATATTTTTATTACTTAAAGAACACTTTAATATACACTCTAAATTAATGGTTAAAAAAAGTAATTCTTTAAAAAAGAATAATATCTATATGGTCGTTATAGATGAAAGCATGGGTGTACGTGAATTATTGAGTACTACTGGTATTTTTAAAGAAGTAGATGGAATAATGAATTTAGACTATAGTATTGAAAAGGAAATGATTGAGTCTGATGAAACTAAAAGGGCATATATAAGAGGTGCTTTCTTAGGTGGAGGAAGTATAAGTAATCCAGAAAAAACTTATCATTTAGAATTTGTAACTCATAGTGAAGAATACGCAAATGAGCTTTGCAAGCTTATAAATAGCTTTGGTCTTAATTCTAAAGTAATTCAAAGAAAAAATAGTCATATAATTTATATAAAAGAAGGAGAGCAAATAGTCGATCTATTAAATATTTTAGGAGCTCATACTTGTCTTTTAGAACTTGAAAATATAAGAATAAAAAAAGAAATGAGAAATAATGTTAACAGACTTGTTAACTGTGAAACTGCTAACCTTTCAAAAACTGTTAATGCAGCAGTAAGACAGGTCGAAAGTATTGAACTTATAAAGTCTAGTGTTGGACTTCAAAGACTTCCAAAAAATCTTCAAGAGATTGCTGAACTTAGACTTCAATATCCAGAAGAATCTTTAAAAGAACTTGGAGAAATGCTTGATCCACCAATTGGAAAATCAGGAGTTAATCATAGATTAAGAAAAATTGAAAAAATTGCAGAAGAGATTAGGTCAGGTACATATTAGTATCTACCTTAGCTTTAAATATATATAAAGGATGTGATTTAATGAAAAAAGATTTTTGTCATTTACATCTTCATACTGAATATAGCCTTTTAGATGGTTCTGGAAAAATTAAGAAGCTTGTAGAAAGAGCTAAAGAGCTTGGAATGGATAAAATGGCTATAACAGATCACGGAGTTATGTATGGATGTGTAGATTTTTATAAAGCTTGTAAAGAAGCTGGAATAAAACCTATATTAGGATGTGAAATATATGTTGCAAGTAAGTCAATGAATATTAAACATACTGATAAAGACAATAAAACAAATCACTTAGTCCTTTTAGTAAAAAATGAAAAGGGATATGAAAATCTAATGAAAATAGCTTCGGATGCGTCAATAGAAGGTTTTTATTATAAACCTAGAGTTGACCATGATTATTTAAGAGCACATAGTGAAGGATTAATTGCTTTAAGTGCTTGTCTTGGAGGAGAGGTTCAAAGAAATCTTCTTCAAGAAAATTATGAAGAGGCTAAAAGAATAGCTCTAGAATATAAAGAGATTTTTAAAGAAGGATTTTATTTAGAACTTCAAAATCATAATATGGAAGAGCAACAAAAAGTAAATGAACTTAATATAAAAATATCAAAAGAAACAGGAATTCCATTAGTTGCAACTAATGATGTTCATTACATAAATAGAGAAGATTCAAAATCACATGATATTTTAATGTGTATTCAAACGGGGAAAACAGTAGATGATCAAAATAGAAGAAGATATCCATCAGATCAATTTTATTTAAAATCACCTGAAGAGATGTGGGATATGTTTGACTATATACCAGAAGCTTTAGTAAATACAGTTAAAATAGCAGAAGAATGTAATTATGACTATCAATTCCATGTTTCTAAATTGCCTAAATTTCCTTTACCTGAAGGAACTGATCCATTTATATTCTTAAGAGATTCTTGTTTCAAAGGATTAATTAGAAAATATGATATTTTAAATGAGTTTAGAGATAAAGAATATAATTATGAAGAAATAATAAAAGAATCAGAAGTTAATGAAGAAATAAAAACTATAGTTGATAGATTAAATTATGAATTAGGCGTAATAAATCAAATGGGATATGTTGATTACTTTTTGATTGTTGGAGATTTTATAAAATATTCTGTGGACAATGGTATTCCAACTGGTCCAGGAAGAGGTTCAGCAGCAGGTTCAATAGTAGCATACACATTAGATATAACAAAAATAGATCCATTAAAATATAGTCTATTATTTGAGAGATTTTTAAATCCTGAGCGTGTTAGTATGCCAGATATAGATTCAGATTTTTGTTACGAAAGAAGACAAGAAGTAATAGATTATGTAGTTGATAAGTATGGGGAAAGAAATGTATCTCAGATAATTACATTTGGAACAATGGCTGCTAGAGCTTGTATAAGAGATGTAGGAAGAGCAATGAATTATGCTTATTCAGAAGTAGATAGAATTGCAAAAATGATACCAACAATGCTTGGAATAACAATTGAAAAAGCGTTAGATCTTAATCCAGAGCTTAAAGCAGCTTATGATTCTGAAGAGAGAGTAAAAAACTTAATTGATGTAAGTAAAGATTTAGAAGGATTGCCAAGGCATTCTTCTACGCATGCAGCAGGAGTTGTTATTGCATCAAAACCTTTAGTTGAGTATGTTCCACTTCAAAAAAATGATGAAATGATAGTAACTCAATTTGGAATGAACACATTAGAAGAGCTTGGACTTTTAAAAATGGACTTCCTTGGTTTAAGAACTCTTACAGTAATGAGTGATGCTATTAAAATGATTGAATACAATCGAGGAATAAAAATAGATTTAGATAAAATTGATACAAATGATAAAGAAGTATATAAAATGATTGGAGAGGGAAAAACTGCAGGAGTATTCCAGTTAGAATCTCCAGGAATGGTATCTTTCATGAAAGAACTTAAACCAGATTGTTTAGAAGATATTATAGCAGGAATATCACTATATAGACCAGGTCCAATGGCTGAAATTCCCAATTATATAGAAAGAAAAAGAAATCCAGAAAAAGTTCAATATATAACTCCTGAACTTGAAGATATACTTAATGTTACTTATGGAGTAATGGTTTATCAAGAACAAGTTATGGAAATTGTTAGAAAACTTGCTGGTTATTCAATGGGAAGAAGTGACCTTGTAAGAAGAGCTATGTCTAAGAAAAAACATAAGGTCATGGAAGAAGAAAGAAAGAATTTTATCTATGGAATAGTAGATGATCATGGAAATATAGAAGTTCCAGGATGCCTAAGAAATGGAGTTTCTGAGGAAGCTGCAAATAAAATTTATGATATGATGATGGACTTTGCATCATATGCATTTAATAAAAGTCATGCTGCTGCATATGCAATAATAGGATATCAAACAGCTTTCTTGATGAAATATTATCCTGTTGAGATGATAGCTGCCATGCTTAATTCTGTAATGGGAACAAGTGAAAAAGTTGCTCATTATATTAAATTTGCAGAAAATCAAGGTATACAAGTAATTAGACCTAATGTTAATTTAAGTCATACAAGATTTACTGTTGATGGAGATAAAATAATATTTGGACTTGCAGCAGTAAGAAACGTTGGAGTAAATGTATGTGAAGGAATAGTTAAAAGTAGAGAAAGCAAAGGACAATTTACTTCATTAATAGATTTTATAAATAAAATAGATTTAGGTACTATAAACAAAAGAGCTGTGGAAAGTTTAATAAAGTCTGGAGCTATGGATGATTTTAAGGTATATAGATCAAAAATGCTTGGAGTATTTGAAAAATTAATGGATGGAATTTCAAGTGAAAAGAAAAGAAATATAGATGGGCAAATAAGTTTATTTGGTGGATTAGATGAAGAAGAAAATTTACCACAAGTTGATTATCCAAATATAAATGAATTCAATAAAAAGAATTTATTAAGTATGGAAAAAGAAATGACAGGACTTTATTTGTCAGGTCATCCACTAGATGAATATGAAAAAAGTATAAAACTTCAAACATCAATAGATATACAAAGCATTTATAATTCACATAAAATTCTTCAAGAGGAAGCTGAAAAAGGTATTGCAGATGATGAAATGCTTAATAATATTAAGGTTAAAGATAATCAAACTGTAATTCTTGGTGGAATTTTAACTGAAGTTAATCAAAAAGTCACTAGAAATAATACTTTAATGGCGTTTTTAACATTAGAAGATTTAACTGGTGAAATTGAGGTTATAGTATTTCCTAAAACTTTAGATAGAGTTAGAGAGTCTATACAATTAGATGGATTAGTAACAATAAGAGGAAGGGTAAGCTTAAAAGAAGATGAACCTCCAAAGCTTATTTGTGAAAAAGTAGATCCTTTAGAACAAGTAAATAGCAATAAGATTTATATAAAAGCTGATAATAGAGATATAGTTAGAAAAATAAACTTTGAGTTAAAAGGAATAGATTCACATTATAAGGGAGATACACCAGTATATATTGTAGATGCAGAAGAAAGAAAATCATATAGAGCTCCAAGAGAAAGTTGGATGAATTTAAATACTGATATAGTAATTGAATTAAAAAGAAGATATAAAGATGAAAATGTAAAAGTTGTAGAAGATTAGAATAAAAAATAGAGGCTTAGAATATATCTAAGTCTCTTTTTTATTAAATAAATTAAAAAATTTGATAAATTATTAAAATAGCCTAAAAATAAATAAAATTAATAAATATATTCTTGAAATTTGTTGTAAAACAAGAGATAATTAAATAGAAGATATAAATAAAAAATATAAAAAAGATATTAAGTGCAAATTGAAGAATTGTTAATATACACGTATTAATAATGATAATTTTACAATATAAAGTCTTTTGTTTAACAAAAACTCAAGTGAAAATTTTTACAAAAATTAATTCCTTAAAAAAATTAAATAGTTATATAAATATATGTTTAATAGGGTATAATAGTTTTGTAATTAATTGTTTATATAGTATATCTTATATACGTTTGAAGATAAATATCAAAAAGTGTAGACAATACATTGATAAAAGTCTATATTTTATGTACAATTATAATCGGTCATATAAACGTGGGAAGTTTTGTTACCAGCGGGTCAAAATGAGACCCTGTGGTGATTTAAGGAGGAGTAAAGATGAAAAAGATAGCTATTTTAACTAGTGGTGGAGACGCACCAGGAATGAACGCTGCTATAAGAGCGGTAGTAAGAACTGCTTTAAATGCAGGAATCGAAGTTATGGGTGTTCACAGAGGATATAGTGGATTAATCAATGGTGAATTATTCCCTATGAATAGAACTTCTGTTTCAGATATAATTCAAAGAGGAGGAACAATCCTTAGAACAGCTAGATGTCCAGAATTCAAACAAGAAGAAGTTAGAAAAAAAGCTGTTAAAATATTAAAAGCATATGGAGTAGATGCTTTAGTAGTAATCGGAGGAGATGGTTCATTTACAGGAGCTAAGCTTTTATCAAAGCTTGGGGTTAAAACTGTTGGTTTACCAGGAACTATCGACAATGACTTAGCTTACACTGACTACACTATAGGGTTTGACACAACTTTAAACACAGTTTTAGATGCAATAAATAAAATAAGAGACACATCAACTTCACACGAAAGAGTTTCTATCGTAGAGGTTATGGGAAGAAACTGTGGAGATATAGCTTTATATGCTGGTTTAGCAGGTGGAGCAGAAGCAATTATTACACCAGAAAAAGGTTTTGATAAAGATGAATTATGCAAAACTATTTTAGAAGGAAAACTTAAAGGAAAAATGCACAATTTAATTCTTCTAGCAGAGGGTGTTGGTGGAGCATTTGAATTAGCTAAAGAAGTAGAGGACGTTACAGGAATCGAAACTAGAGCTACAGTGTTAGGTCACATCCAAAGAGGTGGAAGCCCAAGTGCTTTTGACAGAATTTTAGCATCAAAAATGGGAGCTAAAGCTGTTGAAGTATTACTAGAAGGAAAAACATCAAGAGTTATTGGTTCCGTTGATAATAAAATTGTAGACTTTGATATAGATGAAGCGTTAGCTATGGAAAGCAAGTTTGACGAAGATTTATACGAAGTAGCAAAAATATTATCAAAGTAATCATTAATTAAATAGATTTAAATATATAAATTTTAGGTTTAGCTACAATAATGAAGTAGGGAGTGTTATTTGTAATGAGAAAAACTAAAATGATCTGTACAATAGGTCCAGCAAGTGAAAGTGATGAAATTTTAACTAAAGTTATTGAAGCAGGAATGAATGCTTCAAGACACAACTTCTCTCACGGTGATCATGAAGAGCACAGAGGAAGAATGGAAAGCGTAAGAAGATTAGCTGCTAAATTAGGAAAAGAAATAGCTATCGTTCTTGACACTAAAGGTCCAGAAATAAGAACTGGAGAATTTGAACCAAGCAAAGTAGAATTACAAAAAGGTTCAGAATTCACTATATATGTTAAAGAAGATGTTGTAGGAGATACTACTAAATGTTCAGTAACTTATGATGGATTAGCTAATGATGTAGTTCCAGGAAACACAATCTTAATAGATGATGGTTTAGTTGGATTAAAAGTTAAATCAGTAGAAGGAAATAAAATTGTTTGTGAAGTTATGAATACTGGATTAGTAGGAACTCACAAAGGGGTTAACGTTCCTGGTGTTTCAATAAAATTACCAGCATTAACTCCAAAAGATGAAGCTGATTTAAAATTTGGATGTGAAATGAAAGTAAACATGATTGCTGCTTCATTCGTAAGAAAAGCTGATGACGTTTTAGCAATAAGAAAAGTTTTAGATGAAAATGGTGGAAAAGACATTTTAATCTGTCCTAAAATAGAAAACCAAGAAGGTGTTGATAACATAGATTCAATAATCGCTGTTTCAGACGCTATAATGGTAGCTAGAGGAGACCTTGGTGTTGAAATTCCAATAGAAAATGTACCTGGAGTACAAAAAATGATAATTGAAAAATGTAATCAAGCTGGAATCCCAGTTATTACAGCTACACAAATGTTAGATTCAATGATCAGAAACCCAAGACCAACAAGAGCAGAAGTTTCAGACGTAGCTAATGCTATATTAGATGGAACTGATGCAATCATGTTATCAGGAGAAAGTGCTAATGGATCATATCCAGTAGAAGCAGTTTCAACTATGGCAAGAATTGCTACAGAAGCTGAAAAACAATTAGATTATGAAGTAGCTGTATCAAAAGCTAAAAAACATATACCTGCAATAGCTGGTGTTATCAGCAGAGCTGCTTGCAATGCTGCTAATGAATTACAAGCTGCTGCAATCGTAACTTCAACTAAGAGTGGAGCTACTGCTAAGAGATTATCTCAATGCAGACCAGAATGTCCAATATTAGCTATAACTGCAGATCCAGTTGTTGCTAAACAATTAGTATTCTCATGGGGAGTATTCCCAGTTGTTGCTGATAAATTTGAATCAACAGATGCAATGATGGAAAAATCAGTTGTTATAGCTGAAGAAAAAGGATTTGCTGCTAAAGGTGATACAGTAGTTGTTGCTGCTGGAGTACCAGTTGATAAAGTTGGAGCAACTAACTTAATGAAAATTGAAGTAGTAGAATAATCTACTTTTAAAAAAGATCGAGAAAATCTCGATCTTTTTTTATTATATAATATGTTAAATAATTTATTTTAAAATTAATTAAAGCTATATCAATTATTAATTTATATAGCTTTTTTATTATAAAATTAAAATTCCAATTATATTTAATATAATGTAATTTTAATAAACAACTATAAATATAATAGGTAAAATATTAAAAAAATATATATTAATATGAAATTACTTATATAAAGATAAATCTTAAGAAAATCTTAATAAATATATATGGGGAAAATAAGATATAATGAATATTATCTATTGTAAAAGTAAAGACTTTAGAGGATAAGTGTATAATTGTGATTATACGGCAACTGATTCGAGTTTGTACTCAAAGTTATTGTTATAATGACGGCAACCATTATAATAATAAAAACAAATGCTTAGGATTATTATTCTAAGCATTTTTTTTATTGAAAGGATATAGTTAAAATATATAAAAATTTTCTATTTTAACAAATAAATTGTTATATATTAGAAATTAGATGCTATAATTAAATTATAAAAAGAGGGGGAATAGTAGAAATAAAACTACTAAATTAATGATATGAAAAAAGCTTTTATTGGAAACATAAAAATTACTGATCACAAAATTTTAAAGAACACTGAAATCGATATACATAAGAATAGTACTAAACATATTATTATTACAGGTAAAAATGGAAGTGGAAAAACTGAATTACTAAATTCTATATATATTTATTTAAATTCTTTAAATTTAAAAGAGTATCGAAATGTAGTTAACTTAAATAAAGATATAAATGAATGCAATAAAAATTTAAATTTTTTAAGAAATGAAGAAATACTCACTGAGGTATCAAAAGGTGAAATAAATAAATTAAAAAATCGCATTAATTTTTATAATTTAAAAAAGATAAAATTTTGTAACGGGATTGATATAAAAATATATAATGATGATGAGCTTCAAAAAAAGTTTGATATGGGTGAATTTATTTTTGAGTATTATAAGTCAAGAAGAAATATAGACATTATAAAAAGTAAATCTGAAGATAAAAATAAAGTTGATAGGTTTATAGAATTTTTATATCAATTAAAAGATAGAAAAGATGAGGCTATAGCTATAGAAGATGAGGAAGAAGAAATAATAATAGATAGATGGCTTAATATGTTTGAAAGATTGATAAAGCATATACTTATGAAAAAAGATGTGAAATTTTATTTTGATGATATAGATAGTGAATATAAAATAAAGGAGAAAAATAGAGAAGCTTATAATTTATATGAATTATCTGATGGACATTCTGCAATATTAAAAATATTTATTGAGCTTATGATAAGTATGGAAAAATCAAGAACTAATAAATATGATGTTGAGGGAATTGTATTGATTGATGAAATAGAAAAGCATATACATCCAGAACTTCAAAAAATAATACTTCCATTATTAAATGAGTTTTTTCCTAATGTACAATTTATAGTAACTACAATGTCATCATATATAAAAGAAAATATGAAAAGCTGCTTTATTTATGATTTAGATAAAAAATAAAAATTTTTTTATAAAAAGGGTTTACAATGGATAATTATTATTATATAATAAAAATGTACCAAGGAGGTACATAAAAAAAGAAATAAAATCTAAAGCTTTTAAGAGTTTAAAATTGGGAAGTTTTTAAAAGTTTTAGCTAGATAGAGAAAAATAAAAGTGTGTTAAATAAGAGGAGGAAATTAAAATGAAAAAATTTATTTGTACAGTATGTGGATATGTTCATGAAGGAGAAACTGCACCAGAAAAATGTCCAGTATGTGGTGTAGGATCAGAAAAATTCAATGAACAATCAGGAGAAATGGCTTGGGCTGATGAACACAAAATCGGTGTAGCACAAGGTGTAGATGAAAGAGTAATTGAAGGATTAAGAGCTAACTTCATGGGAGAATGTACAGA
>NZ_LTAY01000025.1 GCF_002050515.1 Clostridium thermobutyricum DSM 4928
AAATAATATAGAATAAGTAATCTTTATGTAGGCATCAATAGTTGAAAGGGGAAAAAGGATGAAATTAAATTTAAAAACAAATACTAATATTGTATATGGCAGAGGAATTTTAGAAAAGTACGGAACAGAAATGTTAAAGCTTGGAGAAAAGCCTTTAATTGTATCTGGGAAAAAATCATCAAAAAATAGTCAAGGTTATAAAGATTTATTAGAATTTTTCAAAAAAAATGATATAAAATACTCTGTTTATATAAAATCAGAGATTATGGCAAATATAAAAGATATAGAAGAAGGAGCTGAGATAGGAAGAAAGGAAAAATGTGATTATGTTGTAGCAGTAGGTGGAGGTACAACAATAGATATTGGAAAAGGAATTAGTATTCTTTTAAAAAATAAAAGTATAAAAAATAGAGGAAATGTCCCATTAGTTACGATTCCTACTATATCTGGGTCAGGTAGTGAAACAAGTAAATACGCAGTAATAAATTTAGATGAAATAAATTTTTATACTATAGAAGTAGAGCCTAATATGGCTATAGTAGATCCATATTATACAAACAAGATAAATATAGAATTAGTTAAAAACTCTAGTTTAAATGGACTAAGTAATTTAATTGAAGGTTACTTAAATGAAAATATAGATAAAGAAAATGAAAGAATAGCTATTGAAGGCTTAAGAAGATTTGGAGAATCAATAGATAATTTATTAGATTGTAATATTTCTTCAAGAGATAGAGAAAATTTATCAATGGCGTCTATACTAGGTGGAATATTATTAAATAGATATGGAAGAGGATTATTTAACGTATTAGGAGAAACTTTATCATACAATGGTAATTTAAGTCTTGGAAAATCAAAAGGGATACTTTATAATGAATATCTTAAAAAGTTTAGAAAAGAAAAAAAATTAAACAACATAATAAATGTACTAGGATTTTCTACATTTAGAGACTTAAGCAAAACTATAAATAAATTGAGTAGTTATAATAAAGTAGAATTAGAAAAATTAGAAGTTGAAAAATTAGCTAAAATATCTATGCAAAGAATAATTAAAGAAGATAAAAAGCTAAAAAATGAAATATATTATGATATTTTCAATATTTATTCAAATAGTTTGAAAAATAGAGAGCTTAATTATGATATAATCTAGTTAAAAAATGAAAAGAGGAGTAAAATGGAGTACAAATTTAATTTTGAAGAAAAAGAATATATTTTAAACGAAGAAAATTTATTAGAATTAATAAATGATGAAGAATCCCCAGTTGAAGGTTTTGGTTTAGATGAAGTTTTAAGACTTTTAAATGAAGGAAATTTAGAGTTCGATAAAGCTTACTATAGCTCATCTTGTGATAGTTGTGATAGTAACTTTAAAGAGAAAAGAAATGTAAGTGAATATGTAGAAGGATTTTTCTATATATATACTAAAAATAAAAAATACGTTATAGCAAATATAGATAAAGATTATGAAGGTAAAACATATCATAAATTAGAACTTTTAGGTGAAGTAGATGATAGCTATATAGTAAGCATAATAATATGTAAAAATTGTGGTAAATTCATAATACAAATAGAGGAATTAGTAGTATAAGAAAGAGCTAGAATAGTTTTCTAGCTCTTTTATAGTTTAGTAAAAGAGATTAAAAGCAAAATAAGGCCTGAAAGCCATGAAAGATTAATTTCTCTTTTACTAACTAATTTTTTCCCTAATAATATTCCAAATTTAAATGAAAGTACTCCTAAAATAAAACAAAGTACTATAAGAAGTACATAATTTATTTGCATAAAGCTAATACCAATTCCAACTGCTAAACTATCTAGTGATAATGCTAAAGATAAGTAAACACTTTCTTTTAATGATATAGCCTTTGATTTATCAAAGTCAGCAGATTTTTCGTCTATATAAACATTTAAAGCAAAGTTCATATCAAAAGCTTTAAAAGTTAAAGGTTTCTTATGAAGCGAAAACTTTTTAAAATATTTCTTTATTAATACTTCAAAAAGTTTATATAAACCAAGTGAAAAAAATATTACAAAGCTTATTTTATTTGGAAGTCCTTCTGGAATAAAATTCATTAAAGATATACCAAATAAAATTGCTAAAGTAAGCATTAAAGCTGAAATGAAATTAATTAAAATAATAGAGGAATTTGGTATCTTAATATTATCAGAGCCATAAGCTATACTTGTAACAAAAGAATCTAATATAAGTGAAATAACTAAAATAAAGATACTCATTTTTTTTACCTCAAATAAATTGATTAATATAGTATATGTATTAGATTTGGGCTTGCTACATTAATCGACAAAAAAGGAATTTTTGATTACTTCCATACTATAAAAATATATTAAATCTTTTTAGTTATAGATGTAATCTATTTTTAAAAGGTTGTTAATGCATAATAAGAAAATTATAAAATTTTAGATAGAATTTCTAAGTTTTATAAGGTTTGAAGTAGCCATATATTTTAGTTTAGTTTATAATTAAAAGAGTAAAAGAAGGGAAGTTGAGAATGAATAATGTATTAAGATTATTAAGTGAGTATAGTCAATATGCAATTATTATAAGTATATTAATAAGTATAATAATTGCAATTTTAGGACTAGTTCCTTCAGTTTTTGTCACTGGAGCAAATCTTATATTTTTTGGACCTTTTCTTGGATTTATAGTTTCTTTAGCAGGAGAAACTATAGGAAATTATATAAGTTTTAAACTTTATAAAAAAGGCTTAAAGGAAAGCATCGAAAAAAGATTCTCTAAATATAAAATTTTAGAGAAAATCTCAGAAAGTGAAGGAAATAAAGCTACTTTTTTAATTTTCCAAGCTAGAGTTATTCCATTTATTCCATCAGGAATAGTTACACTTGCAGCAGCTTTAAGTAAGATAGATGATTTTAGATATATTTTTGCAACTTGCATTGGTAAAATTCCATCTATAGGATTAGAAATGTTAGTTAGTTATGGAATATTAAAAAGTGGAGGAAAATATATTCAGTTGATTATAGGCGTATTAGCTGTATATTTAATTTATAAAACATTTAAAAAGGAGACAAGCAATGTATAAACTTATAGCAATAGATATGGATGGAACACTTTTAACAAGTGATAAAAAAATATCTGAGAGAACTAAAAAAGCAATAAAAGAAGCAAGAAAAAAAGGTGTTTATGTAGTATTAGCATCAGGAAGGCCAATAGATGGACTTTTAAAATATTTAGAAGAATTAGACTTATTAAGTGATGATGACTATGTATTAAGTTATAATGGTTGTTTAGTTCAAAAAAGTAAATCAAGAGAAGTTATTTGTGATGTTACTATAAAAGGAGAAGATTTAAGTTATCTTTATAATTTAAGTCGTGAAATAGGAGTAAATATTCATGCGTTTTCAAAAGAAAGAGGGCTTATAACTCCTAAAAATAGTAAATATACTCAATATGAAGCAGATCAAAACTTTATAACATTAACAGAAGTTAGTCATGACAATATTGATAATAATGAAGATATAATAAAAATAATGATGATAGATGAACCAGAAATTTTAGAAGCTGGAATTAAAAAATTACCAAAAGAATTAAGTGATAAGTATAGTATGGCAAGAAGCGCTCCATTCTTCTTAGAATTCTTTAATAAAAATGCAGATAAAGGTGCTGGAGTTAAACTTTTAGCAGAGCATTTAAATATAAAGAGAGAAGAAGTAATAACAATGGGTGATGCAATGAATGATTATCCTATGATAAAATATGCAGGGCTTGGTGTTGTTATGAAAAATGGTTCAGATGAGTTAAAAGAAATTGCAGATTACATAACTGACACTAATGATAATGATGGTGTTGCAAAAGCAATTGAAAAATTTGTTTTAAATAAATAGTAAAAACATGTCCAAATATTAATTTGGACATGTTTTATTTTTATATTTTTTTATACAAATAGGTTCTGGGATTGGAATTTCATTAGAAAATTTATCTATTATTCCATTTTTTAAGCTAAATATAGAAATAGAATCAGATTTTAAATTACAAGAAAATAGTTTATCACTATCTAAGATAAAATCTCTTGGAGAATTTATTTTTTTATAAGAAAAGTTTTGTATATGCTTTAAGCTGTTATTTTCTAAAATTTTAAATACAGAAAAAGTATTAGTTTTTCTTTCAGATGTATAAATAAAATTATCATATATATGAATAGCAGCTCCTTCTAAATCATTATTAAAATTTAAAGGTTTTATACTGTTAGATATATATAGTGTATCAATATCTATTTGAAACAATTCATAGGTTCCTTCTGTAATTAAATAAACAAAATTATCCTTAAAATCTAAATGTCTTGGTTTTGATTTTTTCTCCAAGTTTATTTTAGTTATTGGCTTCAAGTTTGGAAAACTATAAACATTTAAACTAGAATTATTTAAATCTACTATATAAAGTTTATCTTTATATACTCTACAGCAATGAAGTTTTCCGTTTTCTATAGAGATAGAATTTAGTTTTTGTAAAGAATAATCTGAAGTGATTTTATATAAAATGAATAATCCTTGATGATAATTACAAGATAAAACATAATCTTTATAAATTTCAACAAAACAAGGAGGACAATTAAAATCTTCAGCTTTATCTAATGGGATGAGGGAATCATTTTTTAATGAAAATAAAACTACACCCCCGCTATTAGAGTCTCCATGAGAAGAAATGAGAAAATTATTTTTTATATCTATATAAGTTGGGTTATGAAGTTTAAATCTTTTTTCAAATGATCCATTATCATTTGAATCTAAAGTAAATTTATATATTCCTTTACTATATTTTTTTGTATATGTTCCAATTAAAAAATTTTTACTCATATAAAATCTCCTTAAAGTGAATTTACTTTATTATAGCATTAAAGAAGAAATAGAAAAATTATTTAAAAATTTCTTTTTAAGTAAAAATATGGTTTAATGAAATAGGAGGGGATATTATGCCATTGAAAATACCAAAAAATTTACCAGCATTTTCGGTTTTAACTAAAGAAAATATATTTGTAATGAATGAATTGCGTGCTAATAATCAAGATATAAGACCACTTAAAATAGGAATATTAAAGTTAATGCCAAAGAAAATAGAAACAGAAAATCAACTTTTAAGGCATTTATCTAATACACCACTTCAAGTTGAAATAAAGCTTATAAAGACTAGAACATATAAATCTCAAAATACATCACAGGAACATTTAGAGAAATTTTATTCATATTTTGATGAGATAAAAGAAGAAAAATTTGATGGTCTTATAATAACAGGAGCTCCAGTTGAACAAATTGAATTTGAAGATGTTATATATTGGAATGAATTAAGAGAGATAATGGAATGGAGCAAAAAAAATGTATATTCAACATTTCATATATGTTGGGGAGCTCAAGCGGGACTTTATTATCATTACAAAATAGATAAAAATATTTTAGAGGAAAAGAAATTTGGGATTTTTGAGCATTACGCTGTAGAAAAAGATAGTTTGTTATTAAGAGGATTAGATGATATATTTTGGGCACCTCATTCAAGATATACTGAAATTAAAAAAGAAGATATATTAAAGATTAAAGATTTAAAAATATTATCTGAATCTAAAAAAGCAGGTGCTTTTATTATAAGTGATAAAGATTATAAGCAAATATTTATAACAGGACATTTAGAATATGAAAGAGATACTTTAAAAAATGAATATCTAAGAGATCTAGAAAAAGGAATTGATATAAAAATTCCAGAAAATTATTTTGAGGATAATAATATAGAAAAAAGAATTCAAGTTAAATGGAGAGGGGCTGCCAATATAATTTTTAGTAATTGGTTAAATTATTGTATTTATCAAAATACACCATATGACATTGAGTTAATATGATATTAAAAAAATATTACCATTTTTAAAAAAGTTTAGAGATGGTATTATTTTTTTTAACAAAATTATTGTATATTTAATAAATTTCGTTATATAATCAATAAGTATTAAAATTTTAGTAGAAATGGAGATGATTTAGTTGGAGCAAAATAGAGAGAAATTTTCATCTGGACTTGCAGTATTTTTTGCAACACTAAGTTCGGCAGTTGGTTTAGGAAATATATGGATGTTTCCTTTTGTAGTAGGGGAAAATGGTGGTGCAGCTTTTATTATAATTTATTTGATTTGTATCCTTATAATAGGAATACCTACTTTAATTAGTGAATTTATTGTTGGAAGAAGTACCAGAAAAAATATTTATGGTGCAGTTTCAGAGGTTACTGATAAAAAAGGGTTCAAAGTTATAGGAATTATTGGACTTTTAGCATCTTATATGATGTTATTTTTCTACACTGTAGTAGCAGGATGGGTATATTGTTATGTGTTTAAAGCGTTAGCTGGTAGCTTTAAAGGTATAACAGCAAGTGGAGCAGTAAATATGTTCAATGAAGCAAGTGTAGGACCATTAGGACCAATAGTATGGCAAATAGTTGCTTTAATAGTTGCTGGTATTATTCTTGGTATGGGTGTTAAGAGTGGAATAGAAAAAATAACTAAAATATTAATGCCTGTACTTGTAGTACTTCTTATTGTTTGTGCAATTAGAAGTGTAACTCTTCCAGGAGCTATGCAAGGAATTAAATTTTTATTACAACCAAACTTTTCTAAAGTAAACTTAAGTGTTATTCTTTCAGCACTTGGACTAGCATTTTTTAAATTATCAGTGGGAACAGGATCAATGTATACATATAGTAGTTATTTTACAGATGACAATAATCTTATTAAAACTGGTGTAAAAGTGGCTCTTGCAGATACTTGTGTGTCACTTATAGCTGGACTTGCAATATTTCCAGCAGTTTTTGCATTTGGTCTTAAACCATCTCAAGGCCCAGGACTTTTATTTAACACAGTTCCACTTATTTTTTCAAAAATGGCAGGTGGAACAATATTAGGAATAGTATTTTTCCTTTTAACTGCTATGGCAGCAACAATGGCAACTATTTCAATTGTACAAGTTCTTATTGCAACATTTACAGAACAATTTAAAATTGAAAGAAAAAAAGCTATAGTTATAAATATAGTTATAATAGTAGCTTTTGGAATTTTAGCTGCATTATCAGCAAATCCTGAAGGAGTATTAGGACAATTTAAGATTTTTGGAGATACTTTCTTTAATTTATTTAGTGATATTGTTTCAAATATTCTTTTACCTATAAACGGTATTTTAGTAACTATACTTATTGGTTATTTTGTAAGTAGAGATACTATAAAAAATCAATTAACTAACAATGGAACTATAAAAAATGAAGCTATAGTAAAAATAATGTTTTTTACTATAAGATATATTACACCAATATTAGTTTTAATAGTATTTTTAAAGACATTTATATAAAATATGATATAATCTATATAAGAATCCATATTACTATGGATTCTTTTTTATTATAAAGATGGGGATGATGCTATGGAATATACAGTATTGTTGTGTGATGATGAAAAAGAAATATTAGATGTATTAGAGCTTTATCTGAATAAAGAGGGATTTAAAACAATAAAAGCGAAAGATGGCGTTGAAGCTTTAAATATAAGAAAAAAAGAAAAAATAGATTTAGCAATTATTGATATAATGATGCCTAAAATTGATGGTTATAGAGTATTAAAAGAAATAAGAAAAGAAAGTAATATCCCAATAATTTTACTTTCAGCTAAAAGTCAGGATGATGATAAAATATTAGGACTTGATGTAGGAGCTGATGATTATATAACAAAACCTTTTAATCCATTAGAAGTTATGGCAAGGGTTAAGGCTCAGATAAGAAGAGTTTATAAATTAACAGATGGTGAAGCTAATGAAAAAGATGTTATAGAGATTGGAGATATAGTTTTAGATAAATTTAATGTTAAAGTCAAATTTAAGGGGAATGACTTAGAATTAACTTCAATTGAATATAAAATATTAAAATATTTTATGGAGAACTCAGGAAGGATTTTAACTAAAAATCAAATTTTTGAGGAAGTATGGAACGAAAGTTTCTTAGGGGGAGATAATACAATAATGGTGCATATAAGTAGGCTTAGAGATAAAATTGAGGACAATGGGAGAACACCTAAATACTTAAAAACTATAAGAGGATTAGGTTACAGATTTGAAAAAAATATTTAGATTTAATAGAAAAAGAGAAAAACTTATAGTATCGGTTTTTAAAAGATATGTTTCTTTTGTAATAGTATTAGGAATAGTGTGCTCAATAGCATATCTTTATATAGCACTAGAGTTACCTAAGGTTATAGAAAAGAATAGCTTACCATTAATAGATGTAATATCAGGAGAGTATATAGATTATACAACCATAAATATAAAAGAATTAAAAGAATTAAATGGTGAAATGGAAATAATAAATAAAAATGGGGTTATAGTAAAAAGGTATGGAGAAATACCTCACGAAGGTAATAGATATTCTCAAGCAGAACTTCTTAATTTAGCGACCAGAAAAGAAGATGGAAAATATAGAATATTAATGAATATGGTTAAAGATAAAGATAATCAAGAGTATTATTGTTTACTCAGAATTCCAAAAGATAAAATAAGATTAAATTTGAATTTATTTAAACTTCCTTTTAGTGTAGGCAAGCCATTTTATAAAGAATATGGAAAAGTAATTTCAATTGCAGCAGGAGCTACAATCTTATTTATAATATTATATAGTATATACACTGCAAGAAAACTTAAAAAACCTTTAACTGAGATTGATAATGCTTTAGTAAGTATTATTAATGGGAATTACAGTGAGAAGATAGAATTTAAAGGGGAGGAAGAATTTGAAGGAATAAGAGATACTTTAAATTATTTAATAGAAAAATTAAATAATAGTGAAGAAGAAAACAGAAGGCTTGAGAAAAGTAAAAATAAACTTTTATTAGATCTTTCTCATGATATAAAAACGCCAATGACAACAATAAAAAGCTATTCTGCTGCGTTAAGTCAAGGAATGTTAGACAGTGAAGAGCAAAAAAAACAATATTATAATGCTATTTATAAAAAAAGTGAGAGAGTAAGTGGCCTTATAGAAGACCTTTTTGAATTTGTAAAGTTAGAAAATAATAGTTTCAAATTTAATTATTTAAAGGTAGATATTTGTGAGCTTTTAAGAACTATAATAGTTGAATATTATGAAGAGATTGAAGAAGATGGAATAGAGCTTCATATAAATATACCTGAAGAATCTAAGTTCCATTTGATTGATATAAGGCTTTTTAAGAGAGCTATAAGTAATATAATTGAAAATTCTCTTAAATATAATGAAAATGCAAAAAATATTTATATAAGTTTAAAAGAAGATAATGAAAGCTACAATATAGATATTGAAGATGATGGAGTTGGAGTTCCAAATGAAATAAAAGAAACTATTTTTGATGAATTTGTACGTGGAGATGAAAGCAGACAAACTGATGGAGGAACAGGTTTAGGTTTGTCAATAACTAAAAAAATAATAGAAAATCATAATGGAATAATAGAGCTTTTAGATAGTAAAAAAGGAGCTAAATTTAGAATAAAAATAAGAAAGTAAATATTTACTTTCTTATTTTTATATCATCTATTAAAGTTTTTACGGCTATTTTAGAAGATTTTAAGACATTAAAAATTCCAGATCCAAAATTTATAGATTCTCCAGCAAAATAAAGGTTATTTATACCTTCTATTTTACATGTAGGTTTTGAAAAATCTAAATTAGAATTGTTAGGATATGTTTGATAAAAATTACCATTACAAGTGTTGAAAAGTTTTTTATACGTTATAGGTGATATAGAGATTTTATCTAATATAAATGTAGAAAGTTGCCTAACTTTAAAAAAGTCTTCTAAAGTTCTAAAAATTAAATCTTCAATTTTAAAAATATTATCTTTAGTCCAAAAATCTTCATTCAAATATAAAAGGTTTGGTACATTAAGTATAACACTCATATTTGTAATACCTTTTTTAAAACTATCCTTATATACATAAAGATGTGGATTTTTAGGAATATCACATTTAAAACAAGCATTTATATTTTCTTTAAAATCCTTATTTATAAAAATATTATGAGTAGATAATTGTGGAAACTCTTTTTTTATTGAAAGGTAAAGAACAAATCTAGAGGAAGCTATATGTTCTTTTTCTAATTTTGAAAAAGCATAATTTTCAGTATTAAACTTTTGTGGAATTAAATTATTTAAAGTATATTGAAAATTAGATGTACATAAAACTATAGAAGAGTTTAAAGTTTTACCACTATTTGTAGATACTCCAATACATGTATTATTTTTAAAATTTAAAGATTTTACTTCTGTCTTTAATAAATATTTTCCACCACGTTTTAAAAATACTTTGCTAAGTGCCTTAACAAAACTATTAATACCACCTTCTATTTCTATGAATCCTTCAATACTATTTATTAAAGGCATAAGAGAAGAAGAAGTAAAGTATTTAAAAGGAGAAGTTCCTATTTGCATACTTTGAAAAGTAAGAGCTTCTACTAAATTTTGATTTGATAAATGATTTCTAAAATAATTATAAGTATTAGATAAATTAGTTGATTTAACCTTATTATATAAACTCCTAAAACTTAATTTGAAATTTGGAGTATTAAAGGACTTATTCGAATAAATATCCTTAGCATCACAAATTAAATCTAAATAATCTTCAAAATCTTCATTAGATAAATTTTCAGAAAGATTTTTTAAATCTGATGAAAATTCAAATGAAGTTCCATCTTTAAAGAAGGCTTTACAAAAAGGATCTAATCTTTGATATTTAATATAATAATTTAGATCCTCACCTATTTCATTAAAAAGCTCAAAAAGAGATTTAGAAAGAATAGGCATAGTTGCAGTCAAATTAAAACTATTATATTTATTATTTATAAGACTAGTTTTTCCTCCAATAAATGAATTTTTTTCTATTATAGTGACTGAATATCCTTGGCTTTGGAGTCTTAAAGCAGAAGATAAACCAGCAATTCCAGAACCAATTACAATAGCATCTTTCATATTATCCACCTAAAGTAACATCTTGAGTGTTATACCACTCTAAAGCTTCAAAAAGATGGGTTTCTTTAAAATTAGGCCAAAAGTCATCTATTATATAAAAATCAGAATAAACAGATTGAATAGGAAGAAATCCACTTAAACGTCTTCTACCACCCCATCTGATTATTAAATCTATTCTAGAAATGTCACTAGACATAATTGAAGATGAATTAGTATAATTTTTTAAATCCCATTCCCAGCCATAATTTATTAAAAAATTAACTTTTATTCCACCTTTCCCACAAACTTTTCTTTTAGTATAAGGAAGAAGTTCTTTAGGAAAATTTTTTGAAGATGTATTTCCAAGTACAAGAATTTCAGCATTTTCTTTAGAAATTAAGTTTACAGATTTTATACAAGCATCAGTAAAAGCATTTTTTTGAATTGAAGGTCTTTTAGTATTATCAAGAGTAAATCCGTAAAAAGTTAATTCTTTTATACCTAATTTTTGACATTGTTTAAAAAGAGTAAGTCCTGGTAATATACCATGAATATAACCACAATCTTTGGTTAAACCAAGAGAAGTTGCATAACGTCTATTACCATCTGGAATTATTCCTATGTGATTTGGTATTCTCATAAAACTATTTCTCCTTTAAAATTAAATTTATTTTTATTATTAACAAATAAAGAAAATTTATCCTAATAAATTTATAAAAATATTGAATTTTGTAAATAAACTATGTATAGTGAAATAGGAGAATTTATTGGGAGGGATAAAATGTATAGTTCAGATTTTTTTAAAGTGGTAGATGGTGCAAAAAAGAAAAGGGATTTTTTTTATGATAATAGAAAGGCGTACATAATGGCAGCAGCTCTTGCTGGATTATTTGTTGGACTAGCTATAATTCTTGCATATACAGTAGGAGCTAAATTTAATGAATATCATTCGCCAGCTACAAAGCTTATAATGGGAAGTGTTTTTTGTGTGGCTTTAGTACTTGTAATGTTTTCTGGAGCAGAACTTTTTACAGGAAATAATTTTGTAATGACAGGTGGCTTATTAGAAAATGAAGTTACAAAAAAAGATGTTATAAATATCTGGTGTTTTAGCTATTTAGGTAATTTTATAGGTTCGGCAGTTGTGGCTTTATTATTTCAATTTTCCGGATTAAATAAAGGGATAGTTGCTGAATATATAGTTGAAGGAGCTTTAACAAAAATAAATGTTCCTTTTGAACAAATAATAGTTAGAGGAATTCTTTGTAACATTCTTGTATGTATAGCAGTTTGGTGTTTTATAAAAATGAAAGAGGAAACATCTAGGATAATTGTTATTTTTCTTTGTCTTCTTGTATTTGTAACTAGTGGATTTGAGCATAGTATTGCTAATATGTCACTTTTTATGATTGGATTATTAGGAGAAGCATCTGAACTTATGAGTATAGGTGGAGCAATTTATAATATATTTTTTGCAACTATAGGAAATATAATAGGTGGTGCTTTATTTGTAGCTTTTCCTTATTATGTGATTTCAAAAACAAAAGTAAAAAAATAGATAGAGAAGGTGTTAACATTTAATGTTAACACCTTTTTAATTTTTTTTATAAAGAATAAAATACATAGTAAATGTTATAATAGATACAACAAATATAAAGAGGATAGGAGATTGATATGGTTAATGTAGAAAATTTAATAGAAATAGATTTTTTTAAAAATTTAAAAAAAAGTACATTAATGAAATTAAGCCTTTATAGTGATTTAAATAGAGTAAAAAAAGGTGAGCATATATTTAGAGAAAAAGAAGTAACAAATAATATTTATATTGTTAAAAGTGGTAAGGTTTCATTATATAAATTCTCAGAAAACTCTTATAAAAAAATAATATTTATATTAGGAGAAAATGAAATATTAAATGAAGTTTTAATAGATGATTTACCTTCGTCAGTAAGCTGTGAAGTATTTGAAGAAGCAGAGCTTATAAGTATAAATAAATTCGATTTTTTAGATATAATGGAAGAAGATTTTGAGTTAACTAAAATAGTATTAACAGGATTGAGCAAAAAATTAAGACGAACATATAGACAAATAAAAAATTCAACTCCTTTAAAAATAGAGAAAAGACTTGCAGCAAAGCTTTGGAAACTTTCTAAAGATTATGGAGTAATGGAAAGTAGAGGATGTAGAATAAATATAAAAATAAGTGTTACATATCTTTCGGAAATGTTTGGAATGCCGCGAGAAACAGTATCAAGAGGGATAAATTCTCTTGTTAAAGATGGATTTATAATAAAAGATAATAAAGATATTATAATTGTAGATAGAGATAAATTGTCAGACTATTTTAAAGGACTGTGATAAAGATTACAGTTTAAAAAGAGATAATTGTTTATAATAACTTCCATAGAGAAAATAGGCACTATTAAAATAATGTGGTTTTATGTTTTTAATTTGGAAGGAGTTTTATTATGGGGATTAAATTAAGAAAAGAGGATGTAGATAGTTTAATAAGAAGTATCTCACCTAAAGTAAAAGTTTTTGCTCCAAAAGTCTTTGAGGGAAAAGGTAGATTTTCTGAAACAGACATGATTAGATATGGAGAAATAAAAGACTTATCAGAGATTGTTTTTGATAAAAAATCTGATTTTTCATCAAAGGAAATAATAACACCAATTACACAAACTTTATTTTTCTTTACTGAAGATGAGTTTAAAGAAGCAAAAGGAGAAGATTTTACTCCAGTAATAATATTAAGAAGTTGTGATATGCACGCTATTAAGAGATTTGATGATATTTATTTAAGAAATGGATTTGAAGACATATACTATAAAAGAGTAAGAGAAAAAGCTAAATTTATAGTAATTGGATGTCCAAATAGCTTTGAAAATTGCTTCTGTGTTTCAATGGGAACAAATGAAACAGATGCTTATGATGCTTATTTAAAAGTTGATGAAGATTTTGTATATTTAGATGTAAAAGATAAAGATATAGAAGAAGCTGTAAGTTCTTTACAAAAAATGGATTGTGAAGTTATGCCTGAATTTGTTAAAGAAAACACAATTAAAGTGGATATACCAGAAAATATAGATACTAGAATTTTTAAATCAACTATGTGGAATGAATATACTGAAAGATGTATAGCATGTGGAAGATGTAACTTTGTTTGTCCTACATGTACTTGTTATACAATGCAAGATATATTCTATAAAGATAATAAAAATGCTGGTGAAAGAAGAAGAGTTTGGGCTTCATGTCAAGTTCAAGGATACACTACAATGGCTGGTGGTCATGAATTTAGAAAACCAAATGGAGACAAAATGAGATTTAAAGTAATGCATAAAGTATATGATTACAAAAAGAGATGGGGATACCACATGTGTACTGGTTGCGGAAGATGTGATGATATTTGTCCACAATATATAAGCATGCCAGGTGCTGTAAATAAATTAAGAAAAGCAATGGATGAGGTGACTTCAAATGAATAGAAATGAATATATACCATATGCATCTACTATATTAGATGTTATAAAGCATACAGAAATAGAATATACTTTCAGAATGGAATTTAAAGGAGAAGTTAAGCCAGGGCAATTCTTCGAAGTTTCAATTCCTAAATTTGGGGAAGCTCCAATTTCAGTAAGTGGAATAGGAGAAAATTTTGTTGATTTAACAATAAGAAAAGTTGGTAAAGTAACAAATGAAGTATTTAACAATTATGTTGGAGATAAACTTTTCATGAGAGGACCTTATGGAAATGGTTTTGATATAGAAAATTATAAAGGAAAAGAAATAGTAGTAGTTGCAGGTGGAACAGGACTTTCACCAGTTAGAGGTGTTGTAGATCATTTTGCTAAAAATCCAGAGGATTGTAAAGGATCAACTCTTATAGTTGGATTTAAAACACCAAAAGATGCTCTTTTCAAAGAAGATTTAAAAGCATGGAACAATGAATTAAGTAATCTTATAGTTACTGTAGATTCAGCTGATGAAGGTTATGAAGGTCACACAGGTCTTGTAACTAAATTCATACCAGAATTAGAGATAAAAGACATGGAAAATGTTCAAGTTATAGTTGTAGGACCTCCTATGATGATGAAATTTACAGTTTTAGAATTCTTAAAAAGAGGAATTAAAGAAGAAAATATTTGGATTTCTCAAGAAAGAAAAATGTGCTGTGGATTAGGTAAATGCGGACATTGTAAAATAGATGATACATACATTTGCTTAGATGGACCGGTATTTAACTATACAAAAGGAAAACTTCTAATAGATTAGTTGTGTGGAGGGACAGGCATGGATATAAATTTAAAGAAATTAAAAAAGAATGCTTTTAGATATACAAAAGAGAGAGGAATTACTGCTTCAAGAGTAAGAGTTCCAGGTGGGCATATAGATGCCAAATATTTAAAAACATTAGCAAATATATCAGAAGAATATGGTAATGGAAGCCTTCATATTACTGCAAGACAAGGATTTGAAATTCCAGGAATTAAAATGGAAAATGTTGATAAAGTAAATGAAATGCTTCAAGAAGTAATTGAAGGTTTAGAAATAAATCAAGTTGAAGAAGGAACAGGATATTCAGCTTCAGGAACAAGAAATGTAACTGCATGTATAGGTAATAAAGTATGTCCTTTTGGTAATTACAATACAACAAATTTTGCTAAAAGAATAGAAAAAGCAATTTTCCCAAATGACTTACACTTTAAAATTGCTTTAACAGGATGTCCAAATGACTGTATAAAAGCAAGAATGCATGACTTTGGAATAATAGGAATGACAGAACCACAATATGAATATAACAGATGTATAAGTTGTGGTGCTTGTGTAAGAGCCTGTAAAAAGAAAGCTACAGGAGCATTATCAGCAGAAAATTATAAAGTTGTTAGAGATCCAATGAAATGTATTGGATGTGGACAATGTGTTATTGAATGTCCTACAGGAGCTTGGACTAGAAGTAAAGAAAGATATTATAGATTAGCAATAATGGGTAGAACTGGTAAAAAGAATCCAAGAATTGGAGAAGATTTCTTAATTTGGGCTGATGAAGATAGTATAGTAAAAATAATTTTAAATACTTATAAATATGTTAAAGAATATATATCTAAAGATGCACCAGAAGGAAAAGAGCATATTGGGTATATCATTGACAGAACAGGCTTCATGGAGTGGAAAAAATGGGCTCTTGAAGGTGTTGAATTAAGTGATAAAGTAATAATTAAAAATAATGTATATTGGAGTGGAATAAAATATCCAAATACTCAAAATTATTAATATAAAGTTATTAAAGGCTGGATTTCATTTTGAAATTCAGCTTTTTAATATAAGTAAAAAGTTATAATATATATATGTAGAAAAAAATAACTTTAGTTATAAGATTTATGTTAAAATATTAATTGAAATTAAATTAATAGGAGTAAAAATATGATTGGATTAATAGGAATAAAGAAAGATACTCCTTTAGAAATAAGAGAAAAGTTTTCTGTAAATCCTAAAAAAAGAGACAAAGCTATAAATTATTTAAGAGATGAAATAGAGGAAATAGTAGTTTTAAGCACTTGTAATAGAACAGAAATTTATTTTAATCATTTTTTAGATGATAAAGAAATATTAAAAAAATTTTTTGAAGCTTTTGATTTTGATAAAAAGTATATTGATTACGTTTTTATATCAAAAGGAGAAAAAGCAATAGAACATTTATTTAGAGTGATTTGTGGATTTCATTCTAAAATATTAGGAGAAGATCAAATTTTAGGTCAAATAAAAGAAGCATATAGCTTTAGTTTAGAAAATAAACTTGTAAAAAATAAGCTTTTAAGACTTTTTCAAGAGGCTGTAACTTGTGGAAAAAGATTTAGAAAAGAAGCAAATCTTTATAAAATTCCTGTTTCATCTGCTTCAATAAGTGTAAATAAAATTATTGAAGAAGATGGAAAAAAAGTAATGGTTTTAGGTTATGGTTCAGTTGGGAAACTTGTTGTTAAAAATCTTATTTCTCATAGAAGTATTGAGGAAATATATATAGTTGTCCGAGATAAGAGCAAAGTAGATATTTCTGATTATAGAGTTAAAGTTTTAGATTTCAGAGAAAAAAATATCTTTATAAATAGTATGGATGGAATAATATCTTGTACATCTGCACCACATACAGTTATTAGAAAAGAAGATTTAGAAAAAGTAGGTAAGAAAATAAATATATATGATTTAGCACTTCCAAGAGATGTTGATTTAGAACTTTATAAAATAGATAGATTTAAAATTTTAAATATAGATGATATAAGCAAAATTGATGATGAAAATAAGCATCTTAGAAAAGAAAGAATGGAAAGTTATAAATGGATTATAGATAAATATATTCTTGAGTATAAAGAATGGGAAAAATTAAGAGATATTTCACCTTATATAAATAAAATAAGAGAAAATAAATTAAATGAAGTAAGTAAAAGGTATGATACATATAAAAAGAAAAGTAATGAAGAAAATAAAATTGTTGAGAAAATGATAGAAAGTATGGGAAATTTCTATTCTAATAAAGCAATAAAAGTTTTAAAGGAAGAAGCGTTGAAGGGTAGGGAAGAAGAATGCTTAGAAATATTGAAAAAGATATTCTTCTAGAAAATAGTGAGTATTTAAATATAGCCTTGTTTGGGAAAAAGTTAAACGTATTGGTTATAGGTGGCGGAAAAGCTGCACTTATAAAAATAAAAGCATTAATAAAATCAAATGCAAATGTTACTGTTATAGGAAAAGAAATAATAGATGAAATAAAAGGCTTGAAAAAAATTACTTTAATAAATGAAGGTTATAAAAAATCTTTTTTAAAAGGGAATCATTTAATAATAATATGTATAAATGAAAAAAATACTTTAAAAGAAATAATAAATGATTGTAATGAAATGGATAAAATATATTTAAACTGTACAGATGCAGACGAAGGAATGTTTGTTATGCAAAGTTCAGTAAGTAGTAAAAATATAAATGTAGCATTAAATGTTAAAGGAAAAAATCCTAAAGGAGCTATGTTTATAAAAAGTAAAATAGAAAATACAATAGATGATTTAGATTCATTTATTGAATATACCACAAAAATTAGAAATAAAATTAAAAATAGAGAAGATAAAAAAGAAATATTAGAATTCATTCACAGTGATGATTTTAAATTTATTTTTTTTAAGGGAAAGGGAGAAACTACTTTAAAGATGTTTTTTGAAAATATTTAAAGATTTATTTTAGGATAGGTGGATTTTATGAAATATATTATTGGAACTAGAAAATCTTTATTAGCACAAGTTCAAGCAGATTATGTTATGAAGCTTTTAAAAGATAAAAAAGGAATTGATAGTGAAAAACTTTTAATGGTTACAGAGGGAGATAGAAGACTTGATGTAGCTTTAAACAAAATAGGTGGAAAAGGACTTTTTATAAAAGAGATTGAAAAGGCATTGTTAGATGGAAGATCTCATTTAGCAGTTCATAGTATGAAAGATGTTCCATATGAATTAGAAGAAGAATTTGTACTTGCAGCAATGCCAGAAAGAGAAGATGTGAGGGATGTTCTTGTTTCTAATGGAAGATTATTAAAAGATATAAAAAAAGGTGGAAAAATAGGAACTAGTAGTATTAGAAGAGCTGAGATGCTAAAGCATTTGAGACCTGATTTAGAAATTGTTCCTATAAGAGGAAATGTACAAACTAGAATTAAAAAAATGGAAGAGCAAGGGCTAGATGGAATTATACTTGCAGCAGCTGGATTGAAGAGATTAGGTATGGAGGATATTATAACAGAATATTTTGATCCAAAAGAATTTTTACCAGCAGTAGGCCAAGGAGCTTTAGGAATAGAATGTCTAAAAACATTTGAAGACTTAGACATTATAAAATCTCTTGATAATAAAGAGGTTAGAATAGCAGTTGATGCGGAAAGAAGTTTTATGAAAAAATTAAATGGAGATTGTCATAGCTTAATTGGAATATATTCTGAAATAAATGGAGACAAACTTTATTTAAAAGGAACTTACAAGGTAAATGGAAAGCTAGTTATAAAAGATATTGAAGGAGATATAAAAAATAATATATCTTTAGGGGAAGAATTAGCAGAAAGTATATTAAGAGGATAGGTGATTTACTATGAAGGGAAAAGCATATTTAATTGGAGCAGGCCCATTAGATGAAGAACTTTTAACGTTAAAAGCAAAAAGAATATTAGAAAAATGTACAGCAGTAGTTTATGATAGACTTGTATCAACTAATGTATTAAATTTTTTAAATGATGATTGTGAAATTTATTATTGTGGTAAAAAGCCAAATGCTCATTCAATGAAACAGGAAGAAATAAATGAACTTCTTGTAAGTCTTGTAAAAAAAGGTCATATAGTTGGAAGAATAAAAGGTGGAGATCCTTATGTATTTGGACGTGGTGGAGAAGAAGCATTAGCACTTTTAGATGAAGGTTTAGAATTTGAAGTTATACCTGGAGTTACTTCACCAATTTCAGTTCTAAATTATGCTGGTATTCCTATTACTCATAGAGGAATATCTCAAAGCTTTCATATAGTAACAGGAATGTCTGCTAAAAGTTTAAATGTTAACTTTGAAGCATTAAGTAAAGAAAATGGAACTCTTGTATTTATGATGGGACTTGAAAATATAGATATTATAACAAGTGAACTTATAAAATATGGAAAAGATAAGAATACAAAAAGTGCAGTTGTAATGAAAGGAACTTCATCAAAGCAAAAAAAAGTGATTGGGACATTAGAAAATATAGGTTCTTTAGCTAAAGAAGCTATATTAGAATCACCTTGTATAATTGTTGTAGGTGATGTTGTTTCATTAAATGAAAATCTTGATTGGTTTATTAAAAAGCCTTTATTTGGGAAAAATATTTGCATAACTAGAAGTAAGGAGCAATCTAAAAACTTAAAAGCTTCATTAAAAGATATGGGAGCTTATGTAACAGAAATAAATTCTATTAAGATAAATGGTATGAAAGAAAATTTAGATCCTTATTTAGAAAAGCTTAAAGAATATAATCATTTAATATTCACATCAATAAATGGTGTAAATACATTTTTTGATTATTTAATAGAAAAAGAATATGATATAAGAAGTATTAAAGGTAATTTTTATGCAATAGGAAGTGCAACAAAAAAAGCTTTACTTAAGAGAGGAATAGTTCCAAAAGCTACTTCAAAAAGCTTTGTTTCAGAAGGCTTATTTAAAGAAATAAAGTCATTTATATTAGAAGGAGATAATGTAATTATACCTACATCTCTTAAAGGAAGAACTTATCTTCAAGAAGAAATTTCAAAAATTGGAGCTAGAGTAGATAGAGTTAATATTTATGATACAGTAAAAGGAGATGTTTATGATACTAGAAGCTTTGAAGATGTTGATATAGTATTATATACAAGTCCAACAACAGTAGAAAATATGATTGAGATTATAGGCTTAGACAAATTAAAAGAAAAAGAAGCTATTGCCATAGGGCCTATAACAGCAAAATCTTTAATTGATCATGGTTTTTCACCAAAAGTTTGTAAAAAACATTCTGAAGAAGGATTTTTAGAAGAAATAGTAAATTTAATATAAATTAAGGAAGTGTTTTAATTGATAAAAAGAGGAAGAAGATTAAGATTAAATGAAAATATGAGAAGTTTAGTTAGAGAGACTAGTATTTCTCCATCAGATTTTATATTCCCTATATTTGTAGTTGAAGGAGAAGGAATAAAAAAAGAAATATCATCTCTTCCAGGAATTTATCACTATTCAGTAGATAGATTAGATGAATTAGTAGATGAAGTTGTAAAATGTAAAGTAAAAGGAATAATGGTATTTGGAGTTCCAGAACATAAGGATTGTTGTGGAAGTGAAGCTTTTGCTGAAAATGGTATTGTGCAAAGAGCTGTTAGAAGAATAAAAGAAATAAATAAAGATTTATTAGTAATTACAGATGTTTGTATGTGTGAATATACAGATCATGGACATTGTGGAATATTAGATGGAGAATATGTAGATAATGATAAAACATTAGAATACATAAATAAAATAGCATTATCTCATGCAAAAGCAGGAGCAGATATGATTGCTCCTTCAGATATGATGGATGGAAGAGTAGGAACTATAAGAAATATATTAGATGAAAATGGTTTTATTAATGTTCCTATAATGAGTTATTCAGCTAAATACTGTTCTGCATATTATGGACCATTTAGAGCTGCTGCTAATTCAGCACCAAGCTTTGGTGATAGAAAAACTTATCAAATGGATCCAGCTAATAGATTAGAAGCTATAAGAGAAGTGAAAGAAGATATTGAAGAAGGAGCAGATATAGTTATGGTTAAGCCAGCTCTTGCATACTTAGATATAATAAGAGATGTAAGAAATAACTGTAATTTACCACTTGCAGCTTATAATGTTAGTGGGGAATATGCAATGATTAAAGCTGCTGCAAAAATGGGATTAATAGACGAAGAGAGAACAATTCTTGAAACTTTAATTTCAATAAAAAGAGCAGGAGCAGATATAATAATAACTTATCATGCATTAGAAGCTAGTAGAATGTTACAAAAATAGGAGATAGATTATATGAATTTAGAAATATTTAATCAATCAAAAGAATATATGCCAGGTGGTGTAAATAGTCCTGTTAGATCATTTAATGGCATGGGAATAACTCCAAAAGTAATTAAAAAAGGTCATGGAGTTATAATTGAAGATGAAGATGGAAAAGAATATATAGATTTTGTTCTTGCATGGGGACCTATGATTTTAGGACACTGTGATGAAGATGTTGTTAAAGCTATTTGTGAATGTGCAAAAGATGCTTTAGCTTTTGGAGCACCAACAAAAGGTGAATTAGATTTAGCTAAATTTTTATGCGAAGAAATGCCTAATGTTGATATGATAAGAATGGTTAATTCAGGAACTGAGGCAACTATGAGTGCTATAAAACTTGCAAGAGGATGGACTAAGAGAGATAAAATAGTTAAATTTGCAGGATGTTATCATGGGCATTTTGATGGATTTTTAATAGAAGCTGGTTCAGGAGTTTTAACTGATGGAATAGCAGGATCTCTTGGAGTTCCAAAAGATATAGTTAAAAATACTATTATAGCTAGATATAATGATGAAGAAAATATAAAAGAGATATTCAATAAATATGGAAATGAAATAGCTTGTGTAATAATAGAGCCAGTAGCAGGAAATATGGGAGTTATGAAAGCAAAAGATAGTTTTATGAAAACTCTTAGAGAAGAATGTGATAAAAATGGATCGCTTTTAATTTTTGATGAGGTAATGAGTGGATTTAGAGCAAGTTATCAAGGTGCATCAGCTTTATTTAAAGAAAAGCCAGATCTTATTACTTATGCAAAAGTAATAGGAGGAGGACTTCCTTGTGGAGCATATGGTGGAAGACGTGAAATAATGGAAATGTTAGCTCCATTAGGTGGAGTATATCAAGCTGGAACTATGTCTGGTAATCCAGTAGTAGTTAGTGCAGGACTTGCAACATTAAATAAATTAAAAGAAAATAAAGAAAAATATTATAATCATATTGAGGAAGTAGGAAAAATTCTTGTAGATGGTGTAAAAGAAATCTCAAAAAAATATGGAATAAATGTAGCATTTAATAGAGTTGGTGGAATGATGACTATTTTCTTTAGTGATGATGAAGTTGTTGATAGTTATGAAAAAGTAAAAAAATGTGATGGTGAAAGATTTAAAAGATATTTTCTTCATATGATAGAAAAAGGATTTAATATACCACCTTCACAATTTGAAGCATTATTTTTATCAGTTTATCATAATAAAGAACATATAGAAAAATTCTTAAAAGCATATGAAGAGTTCTGTATAAAGGAAAGTAATTAATGAAAGAATGTATTTTAGTAAGTGCGTTTGGTACTTCTAATATAGAAGGCTATGAAAAACAATTTAAGCCATTTTTAGAGAAAATAAAAGAAGAGTTTAGCATAGATTCATTTGTTGGATTTACATCAAATAGGATAATAGACAAATTAAAAGATGATAGAGTAAAAAGTTTAGAAGATAAAATCGAAGAAATAAAAGCTTTAGGATATGAAAAATTAATTTTAGTTAAGTTAGTTTTATCTGATGGAAAAGAAAACAGAAAAATAGATGAGCTTATAAATAAAAATAAAATTAATTTTAAAGAGATAATAGTAACAAATCCTATTTTAAGTTATAAAAAAGATTTTATAGAAAATTGCTTAACAAGTGATAGATGTACAATTTTAATTTCTCATGGAAGAGAAGATGGGTTAATAGATAAAATAAGTGATGATTTTAAATTTGAAATAGAAAAAAATTATGATAATTTAAAATATTTAAGCTTAAATAGAAAAGAAGAATCAAAAAATGTCATTGAAAATCTTTTATCAATAGGAATAAATAATGTTAAGTTTAAACCATTATTGTTGACTAAAGGATATCATTTTTCTAAAGATATATACTCAGAAAAAGATGAGAGTTTTAAAAAAATATTTGTGAATAACAATATTACAGTTGAAGAAGTAAATTTTGGATTATTAGAAGATGATAAATTTATAGAATTTATCATTAATAAAATATCAAAATTAATATAATAAAAAAGGATTTGATTTATTTCAAATCCTTTTTTATTGTAGAAAATTTATATATCATCTACATCAGTTTCTTCACCATATCTTACAACACCGTTGGCTGAAAAACTATTGTCTTCATGATGAATAAATGTTCCATCGTTTGGTTCAGGAGAATTGGCATTAACTTTTGGTTGATAATCTTCAGAGTTATTACATGTTAATTGATTAGCAGGAATTAAACTAGCCTTTTTTTTATGATGGCAAGAATATTTTTTTTCCATATACAGGCACCTCCTAGTACGTGAGAAAAGTTTAGTAAAATAACTTTACTAAATTTAAATTATGTATGAAAAGTTTACATTATTCTACAAAAGTTTAAAAAGTTAAAGACAAATACATTAAATTATGGTAAAATACAAACATAGAGAGAGTGGGGAGGTAACTTAATGAATTTAGAAGCACTTACGCCAGAAATACAAAGCGCTATTATGGGGATACTAATGTTATCAGCTTTATTTGCATTAGCTAATTATATAGTAACGGGATTTGCAATATATAATATTTCTAAAGTTGAAAAGGTTAACAGACCTTGGCTTGCATGGATACCAATAGGAAATTTTTATCAACTTATAAAACTTGGTAAGGGAAATTATTTCTTTATTGCAACTTTGATAGGAGTTATGATTTTTGGAAGCTATACTAATGGTATTGCATCAATATTAAGATTGGTATTTTCAATAGTATATAGTGGGTATTCAATATACATGTACTCTAAACTTTGTGATAAGTATGATGTTAATATTTTTCTTATAGCAATTGGTGTTTTAGCACCTATATTCATATTAGTAGAGTCACTTGGAGGATTTGTAATTCCAGTGTTATTGATTGGAATGTATGGGCAGTTTAAATTAGCAAGAAATGCGAAAAAGCCTATAAATAAAAATGAAAGAGTGATAGAAACAAGGGTTATAGGAATAAAAAAGAAAAAAAATAAATAATATAAAAGGGGGCACATAATAAGAAAGTTGTAATTTTAAGTTACGAAGTTTTATGTAGCCTTTTTTTTATAAAAATATTAATATATAATATAATTATAGAAACTACTAGGAGGATTCTAAAATGGGTGACGGAAAAGTTATAGATTTTAATGAATTAAAAAACAAAGTAAATGATGGCGATGTAGATAAATTTGAAGGCTATATGTTTGACTTATTTTATAAGACTCAATCTGGTTCAATGAATATGGCAGAATATGCTTCAGAAATATCAAAATATATGACTGAAAATAATATATCAGAAAAAAAATTATTTGAAATACAAAAAAAAATGATGGAAAGATATGGATTTGATATAAGCGGATTAGAAGGCTCAATGGCTAATCTAGGATTAAATGTTAACCTTGATAGCGGAACTTATGAAGATGTAAGAAAAAAAATGAGCTTTGAAGAAAAATATAATAAAAAAATAGTTAAAAAATCTATTGAAGAATATGAAATAAAAAATGAAATAAATAATTTGAAGGTAGTTTTAGAAGGAGTTAATGTAACTTTATTAAGTGAAAAAACAGTTGATTTAACTGATAATGAGTTAAATGAATTCCTTTGTTCTTATAAGAAAGTTGTAGGCGACAAGCAGTTAAATGTTACTATATGTTCAAATATAAATTCATATCCATATTAGTATTAAGAGCCAAATCAAATTTGATTTGGCTCTTAATCATAAATTATTTTTAAAAGGATATAAAATATGTTATAATTTATGGATGAATGAGGTGATTTATAATGAGTAGTATAGCTGGTAAAGGCTGTGAAAGAATTATTCCAGAAGAAGAAAAAAAGAGTCTTCAGGAAATTGAAAGAAGTATAGTTAAAAGATATAGAAAACATATTTGGTCTAAGTTTGTAAAGGCTGTTAAACAATATAATTTAATAGAAGAAGGAGATAAAATTGGAGTTGCTATTTCAGGAGGAAAAGATTCACTTCTTTTAGCAAAATTACTTCAAGAACTTCAAAAGCATGGACAGGTGCCATTTGAACTAGAATTTATAGCAATGGATCCTGGATATCATCCACATGTAAGAAAGCTTTTAGAAGAAAACTGTGAATATTTAAATATACCTGTATACATATATGAATCTGGAATTTTTGATGTAATAGATGAAAAATCAAGAGAATATCCATGTTATCTTTGTGCAAGAATGAGAAGAGGATCCCTTTATGCTAAAGCACAAGAACTTGGATGTAATAAACTTGCATTAGGACATCATTATAATGATGTTATAGAAACAACACTTTTAAATGTTTTATATGCTGGTAATTTTAAAACTATGATGCCTAAGCTTAAAGCAAATAATTTTGAAAATATGGAGCTTATAAGACCAATGTACTTTATTGAAGAAGATTATATAAGAAGATTTATAAATTATAGCGGTATATGGCCATTAAATTGCGCATGTATGGTAGCAGCAGAAAAAATAGGTAATAAGAGATATGAAATAAAAGATTTAATCAAAGAGCTAAAAGAGAAATTTGATGGTGTAGATAAATCAATTTTCAAGGCGGCTGAAAATATTAGTATGGATGCTATATTAGGTTTTGAAAAAGATGGAAAGAAATACACATTCCAAGATTTCTATGATGGTGATAAAGAAATAGAAATTAGAGATTAATGAGAAAAGCAACATTTTAAAGGGGTAACCTATTAAATGTTGCTTTTTTTAAATAGATATTTTTTAAACAGTTAATTCTAAAATATTTTCAATAGCATGTCCAACGCCTGATGAGTTGTTATTTAAAGTTACAAAAGAACATTTTTCTTTTATAGAATCATACGCATTTTCCATAGCTACACTAAATTGAACAATTTCAAACATGCTTAAGTCATTTTGATTATCGCCTATTGCCATTGTATCCTTAAGATCAATACCTAAATGATTACATAAAATTTTTATTGCTTGACCTTTAGAAGAATTTTCATTTATAAGTTCAAAATTATTGTATGCTGATTTAAAAATAGATAAATTTTTTATATCTTTAAAAGCTTTAATTCCATTTTCAAGTTTTTCATTTGAAAAAGAAACAGCACATATACCATATATGTCTTCTTCAGTAGAAATCATATCTTGAATGTTATTAAAAACTTTGCCATCAAAAGTTTTTCCATCATAAAATAAATTTATTAAATTATCTAAATCTTCTTCTTTTAAATCAGGATTATTTATTTTTGCCTCATAAAAGTCTGCTATTAGTATGTTTTTGTCATATTTAGGGAAAAGTCTTGAGTCAGAAGAGGCCAAACTAAAATAATAATTATTGAAATGAAGAAAACTTACAACTTTTTCAAGAGAAGATTTATCTACAGGAAAAGAATAAAGTATATTTCCGGAAAAATCATTAATTATTGAACCATTACAAGTTATTATATATGGAACAACTATATTATGGTTTTCTAATATAGATTTAGCAGAATCGAAAGTTCTTCCAGTAGAGATAACAACTGTTATACCAAAACTTTGAGCTTTTTTGATTGTACAAATATCTTTATTACTTATTTGATGGTTAGAATTTAAAAGAGTACCATCTAAATCAATTGCGATTAATTTCATAAAACACCTCATTATTAATTTATAAGAAAATTTTACCAATAAAGTGAGGGTTATGCAATTAAATTTATTAGAAAAGGGGGATTTTTATGAAGAATAATGATTTATTGCACGATAATTTAGGGAAACTTGTTTTAGATTATATGATTCCAAGTATTTTAGGAATGCTTGGATTATCTTGTTGTATATTTTTAGATACAATGTTTATAGGAAGAGGAATGGGCGAAAGGGGACTTGCAGCATTAAATTTAGGAATACCATTTTTTAATATTTTTGCAGCTATTTCTTTATTAACTGGGATTGGCGGAGCTACTTTATTATCTATAAATATTGGAAAGAAAAAATACGAAACTTTAAATGAAATATTTACGTTATCAATATTTATAACAATAATAATAAGTTTATTAATTACTGTGTTTGGTCTTTATTTTATAAATGACATAATAAAATTATTAGGAGCTTCTGGAATAATTTTTATTTATGTAAAAGAATATTTAGAGGTAATATTTTGGGGGAGTATTCTTTTTATTTTATCATTAACATTAAATGTTTTTGTACGAAATGATGGAAGTCCCAAAATATCTATGTGGGCTATTATTGGCTCTAATATAACAAATATAATTTTAGATTATATTCTTATCTTTCCATTAAATATGGGAATGAGAGGAGCTGCAATTGCTACAACAACAGCTCAATTAGTTGGAATTATTATTTTAGCTTTTCATTTTATAATGAAAAAAAATAAAATAAGAATTTCTTTTAAATCTTTAAATTTTAGATATTCAAAAAGAATACTTGCAAATGGATTTTCAAGCTTTATCGTAGAATTGTCAGCTGGAGTAGTAATAATACTTTTTAATATTAAATTAAAAGAATTAGGAGGAGATATTTCTATATCTGCTTATAGTATAATTGCTAACTTTTCTCTTATAGTTATAGCTATATTTAATGGAATAGCTCAAGGAATACAACCTATAATTAGTACTAATTATGGAGGGGGAAAAAATAATAGGGTTCTAGATACTTATAAAATAGGATTAAAAATAATTATCATAGTAGGAGGAGTATTTTTCTTATTAGGAATAATAGATCCATATATGATAATAAAGATATTCGCAAAAGGAAATAATAAATTAGATGAGATAGCTAGTTTGGGTATAAAAATATATTTTATAGCGTTTATACCAATGGGAATAAATATTTTAAATGTGGGAGTTCTTCAATCTATAGAGAGTTCAAAAATATCAACAATGATATCCCTATTAAGAGGACTTATATTAATAGTAGTATTTTTAGAGATATTTTCTTTAGTATTTAAGTTAAATGGTGTATGGATTACTACACCAGTAGTAGAAATTGTAACATTTATAATATCAATATATTTTATGAGAAAAGAAAAAGAAAAATTAAAAAAGATGATATAATAAAAAATAAGTAGATAATAATTAAATAAAGGAGAAATTTAAAATGGATATAGAAAATATGGATGTAAATATTTTAGTTAGTATAATAAATTTAAAATTAAGAGATTTTTATAGTAATTTAGATGATTTATGTTATGATATGGATATATCAAAGGAAGCACTTATAAATAAGCTAAAAGAAGGAAATTATGAATATATAAAAGAAAATAATAGTTTTAAATAAAAATATAGAAAAATTAATTATAAATGGGTTATAATGTATTTAAATATAATTAGAAAGGATGATAAATATGAAATTAAGAAAGGTAGGTAGATTGGCAGTATTAGTTGCTGCTAGTGCTGCTTTAGTAGCAAGTTTAGTTAGTGATAAAAAAAATCAAAAAGAGGAAGAAGCGGTAAGTGATATAAAAGAAGAAGAGTAATAAATGGGGTTTTATAAATATGAAAAATGGTATGGGGATGATAAAAGAAAAACTCTCTTCTTTAATTGGAGTTAGTTGGAATATTACAAATGGGGATTTTAAATTTAATAATATTTCAACAAAAGAAGATTTAAATTCAGATATAAAAGGAATAATGAAACTTATCCAATTAATAGAAAAAGATGAGTTTTTGAAAATAAAGTATTCAAAAATTGGGAAAAAAATAAATATAAGTGGAAAATTAGATATTTGTATTTTAGAGTTTGGATATGAAATTAATGGGATAAAAGAAAAAATAGGAAATTTAGAAATCTTCAATGGAAATATAATATTTAAGAATAATGATATATTAAAAAATTTAGAAATTATAGAAATCTTAAGAGAATTTTCTAATGATACATTTATAAAAATAGATGATAGAGAAAAGAATGTTAAATTGATAGGTAATTTTGCAAAGCAAATATCTAAATCATTTGAATATTCTTTTGCTTTAGATGAATTTTTTGATTGTATAAAAAATAAAGAAAGTTTTATTAAAAACTATAATAGTATAGGAGAAGGTTCTATATTAAAAGATGAAATAATATTTTCTAATAAAAAAGATTATTATTTAAATATAAATTTAAAGAAAAAAGGAGATTTACTTATAGGAATAATAAAAGATAAAACTGAAGAAGTAATAAAAAGAGAAGCATTAAAAAATCTACTTTCTCATGATAATATAACTGGCTTTAAAACAAAAGAAGAAATTGTAAAATTAATAAATAAAAGATTAGTTTGTGCAAAGGGAAGATGCTCACTTATATTATTAGATTTAGATGATTTTAAGTTTATTAATGAATCTTTTGGATATCAAGCTGGAGATTTTGTATTAAGAGAAGTTGGATTAAGACTTACAAAGAAAATGTTATCTAATGAATACATATGTAGACATAATGGAGATGAATTTATAATTTTTTTTGAAAATATAGATTCAAAAGAATATCTAGAAGAATGTTTAACTGACATAATGGATGTTTTTGATGATCCAATAGTTTATAGAGGAAAGCATTTATATGTAAATGGAAGTATAGGAATATCTGTTTCACCTCATAATGGATTAGAATTTTACGGATTACTAAAAAATGCAGATGCTGCATTAACTATAGCTAAAAAAAATGGAAAAGGAAATTTTGCATTTTTTGATTATAGTATATCTAGAGAGTTTAGTCGTACTTATGATATACAAAGATGTCTTAGAACAGCTATAAAAAAAGAAGAGTTTTATGTTTTATTTCAACCAAAAGTATTTGTTTCAAATAGAAAAGTTATAGGATTTGAAGCATTATTAAGATGGAAGAGTAGTGAATTAGGGCCAGTAAGTCCTGGAGAATTAATTCCAATTGCTGAAATGACAAGACTTATAATTCCAATAAGTACTTTTATTTTAGAAGAGGTTTTCAAAAAAATTAGAGAATTACTAGATTTAGGTTATGATAATTTTAAAATAGGGATTAATTTATCAGAATTACAATTAAGATACAATACTATATTAAGAGATTTACAGGAGTTTAGGGAAAAGTATGATGTAGATTTAAAATATATAGAAATAGAAATAACTGAAAGTATTCTTATGAAATCTTTTGATAAAAATATAAAAATATTGAAAGATATAAAAAAATTAGGTGCAACTATAGCATTAGATGATTTTGGGACAGGCTATTCTTCTTTAAACTATTTAACTAAATTACCTATTGATGTTTTAAAAATTGATAGAAGCTTTGTAACTGATTTAAATAAAAATTTAAAAAGTAGATGTATAGTTGAAAACATAATAAATCTTTCTCATCAATTAGGAATAGATGTAGTAGCCGAAGGAGTAGAAGAAAAAGAGCAGGTAGATTACTTAAAAAATATATTATGTGATATAATTCAAGGTTATTATTTTAGTAAACCGAGAGAGTTTGAAGATATAGTAAAAATGATAGGAAAAAAAATATAAAAGGAGTTTCATTAGTGAAACTCCTTTTTTATTTTACATAATGGAATATTTCTGGAGTAGATTGATCAATAGTTTTAAATGTATAATTATTTTCTTTATAATAAGATATTATACTTTTTAAAGCTTTAGGAGAATTTTTATTAGCACTTCCACAATGCATTAAAAGTGTTATATTATTATCCTTTGATTTAGAATTTTTAATAAAAGTTTCGGGAGAAGCATTATAAAGTTCTCCATCTCTAGTATCTACTGTCCAATCATAAATTTTAAAATTATTATTATGAAGAAGTTCAACAAGAGATTTTTTTAGTTTATATGTATTGTTATTAGCTCCAAAAGGAAAACGTAAAATATTTGATTTAAATCCTACAGTTTTTTCTATAAGATCTTGAACTTGAACCATTTCATTTAAAAAATCATTTTCATTATTATAAAGATTTTTCTTTTCGTGAGTCATACTGTGAAGTCCTATTGAATGTCCTTCATCATAAATTCTTTTTAAAACATCTTCATTTCCTTTTATTTCATTTCCTAAAATAAAAAATGTTCCTTTTACATTTTCTTCTTTTAAAATATCTAAAATTTCACTACAAGGTCCTTTAGAAGGGCCATCATCAAAAGTTAAATAGATTACTTTTTCATCAGACATAGAAAAAGCTTCTATTGGTATAAAAGATATAATTGAGACTAAAACACATAATGATACGAATATAAGTTTAAATTTATTTTTCATAATAAGACTAATACAAATATTAAATTTATATTATTTCTCCTTTCTATAAAATTATTAAATAATTAATATTATATGATTAGTATTTATAAATAAAAAAAATATATGTACTATAAAGAAAAATATTGCAATATGTTAATAAACTATGATATAATCAAGAAAATCTTTAAACTTGTCCAGAGAGGCATGTAAGAAAATAAGAAAAACTATTTTTATTAATAGTTTTAATAGTTATGGAATTTATAACTTCTTACGGCCAAAATTGGATTTGTAAGAAGTTTTTTTATACCTTTTAAATTAGTCCAGAGAGGCTAATAAAGGAGAAATTTAGATTTCTCCTTAATAAATTAATAAGGAGTTTGATAATAATGCAACTATTTGAAAAAAATGAATTTAAAAAAGAAAGAACATTAAAGGAAAATGGTCTTAGATGTATTTTAGCCATTCAACATTTAATCGCTATGTTTGGAGCTACAGTATTAGTTCCAATGCTTACAGGGTTAGATCCTTCAGTAGCACTTTTTACAGCTGGAGTGGGAACTATAATATTTCATATATGTACAAAAGGAAAAGTACCAGTATTTTTAGGTTCATCGTTTGCTTTTATAGCAGTAATTGGAGTGGTTAAAGAAACATATGGTGATTTAAGATATGCGCAAGGTGGAATGATGGTAGCAGGACTTGTATATATATTAGTATCATTTTTAATAAAAAAAATTGGAATGGATAAAATAAAAAAAGTTTTACCACCACAAGTTGTAGGACCAATGATAATGGTAATAGGATTGAATTTAATTCCTACAGCATTAAATATGGCAAGTAAAAGCTATATTTTAGCATTTATAACACTTGGAACAGCACTTTTAATTAGATTTTTTGGAAGAGGATTTATAAAACAAATATCAATATTACTTGCAGTAGTAGTTGGATATGTAGCATCATATTTTATGGGATTTATAGATACAGCGGCTATAGGACAAGCAGCTTTAATATCTGTACCAAATTTCACTCTTCCTAAATTTGATATGGGAGCAGTAGTAATAATAGTACCAGTAATATTAGCAGTATTTATGGAGCATATTGGAGATATAACAACAAATGGTTCAGTGGTAGGAAAAGATTTTATAAAAGATCCAGGATTAAATAGAACTTTATTAGGGGATGGATTAGCTACCTTTGTAGCAGCTTTATTAGGAGGACCAGCTAATACAACTTATGGAGAAAATACAGGAGTATTAGCAATAACAAAAAATTATGATCCGTCACTTTTAAGATTAACAGCAATATTTGCTATATTATTAAGCTTCATAGCTAAATTTGGAATGGTAATAAGAACAATTCCAGAGCCAGTAATGGGAGGGATTAGTTTAATGTTATTTTCAATGATAGCTTTAATAGGAGCAAAGACTATTAAATTAGAAAAAGTAGAGTTTAATTATAAAAATGTAATAGTAATGGCATTAATAATAATTACTGGATTAATAGCACCTCAAATAAATCCAATAATTGAAGCTAACTTTGGATTTATAATAGGAATTAAAATTACTAATACAGTTGCATTAACAGGCTTAAGCTTTGCGGCTATAGTAGGAGTTATAAGCAATATTTTAATAAATGGATTAAAAGAAGAAAAGATAGAAGAGATAGAAATTTTAAGTAAAGAATTAGTATAAAAATTAATATTAATCCCTCTAAAAGACATAAAGTTACTTTTAGAGGGAATTTTATTGGTTAAAATCCCTTAATATGGTAAAATTGATATAGATATAAATAGATATACATACAAGTAAGGGGGATTTGATAAAAAAATATTATATATTGCAATAATATTATGTTTCAAATCGGTACATATTAAAGAGATTAGGTGAAAATGAACTCTTTTATCTATAATATTTAAATACTATTATTATGATTTAATATTTTGAGTCTAATTCATAATATATTTATAGTAAGGGTGTGAGATTATGAGAATTGTTAATAAAATATATGAAATAAAAAATAATATTAAAAATTTTAATGCTATATCTGAATATAAAGTTCTAGATAAATCGAAAGATAGAGAATTTAAGTTAACTATACTTAGTGATAATGCTATAGATAAATCTAAAATAAGATATATAAGTAATAATTTTAAATCTATAAAAAATTTTAATTTTGAGGGAATATATGAAACTTATGAGTTGATAAGTATAAAGGAAATTGATGGTATAAGATTAGAAAAAATAAAACATGGGTTTATAAGTGAAATAAGTAAAAATGAAGTTGATATAAAAGAATATTTAAGAATCGTAGATGAAGAGAAAATTTTACTAGTAATTTTTGATATTTTATCTATTGTTAATACTTTAATGTTAAAAGGATTTATATATTCTAATTTAATGTTAGATGATATTAAAATAAATTGTGAAGATGGTGTTGGAACTGTTAAGTTACCTAATATAATTACTAGTGAATTTGGAAAATTAGATGGTATAATTTTAAGTTGCGATAACATTGAAAATTTAGGGAAAAAAGATATTGATAATGATAGAAGAAATTTAGATTATTTAATAAAAATAATTCAAGAAATAATTGAAGTATCTGTACAAGATAAGTTTTATAAGTTAAAAGAAATAGATATAATATTAAAAAATATAAATAAAAATAAAGTACAAGATATCAATACTTTAATAGAATATTTGAATAGAAAGATTTTTAGTAAAAATAAAAAATTTATAATGAAAAATATACAAAAGATAGAAGAGCATATTGATATTGTAGGAAGAGATATAGAATTAGACAATATTTTAAAAACTTATTGTGATATTGCAAAAGGAAAATCTTCTTCAAAAGCAATATTATTAGATGGCGGAATGGGAGTTGGGAAAACTAGATTATTAAAAGAGGTAAAAAGTAGACTGGAGTATACTTATATTACAAATATTTTTTCAATTTTCAAGATAAAAAATGAAGTTAAACTTAGATGGAACAATTGTGCTAAAGAATATAATTATAGCAATGGATTTAGGCTTGAGTTAAAAAAGTTTACTGATGACTTTTCTGAAAAGATTAAAAAAAGATATAATCTTTCTTTTACTGAAGATGTTAAGGAAATGTATAAAATTATAAATTCAGGATTAAAAATTATAGATGAACATTCTAGAATTGCTCCTATGGTTTTAATAATTGATGATTTAGATAAAAGAAATAAAATTTGTAGAATGTTTTTCAAGCATTTAATTGAAAACTTAAGTACTTTAGAAAATATTTTAATAATAGCATCTTTAGATAGAAGTTTAGAAGATGAGGAGTTTAAAGAGTACTATGAAGAAATTTTATATAATCAAAATGTAAAAGAGTATAAAATAGAGATGTTAAATAAGTACTATACATGTGAAATGACTAGAAAAGTGCTTAATACATCTAATGATATTACAGAAATAGTTGAGGTTATTCATAATGATACATTAGGAAATCCAAGTTTAATTATGAAAAAAATAAAAGATATGTATTTATATAAAAGCATTTATGTATCTAAAAATGGAATTTGGAAATATAGATATGTATACATGATTTTTAATTCAGTATCTTATTTAGAAGAAAAATATATAGATAAAATAGAAAAGTTATCATTTTTTGAGTATTCAGTCCTTAAAAAATTAGCTGTATACAATTTTACTATTAGAGAGGATATATTTTTAAAAAAATCTATAGTTACATTAAAAGAAAAGGAAGCATATGCAGAATTAAAGATTAAAAATGTACTTATAGAAAGTTATGACGATAATGGAATAAATGTAGATTTTAAAGATTGTTTTTATAAAAAAATAATATATAAAAAGATGAATAGAAGGGACAAGTTCTCAGAACATTTAAATTTTATAAAAATATTAAAGGAAATTTGTGATAAAGAAGATAGAGTATATAATGAATTAATCTATCATTTAGAAATGGGAAAAGAATATGACCAAATGATAATATATGCTAAAAAATATGCTAACAAAATGAATAAGATAGGTGAAAATGAAAAAACAATAAGCATATATAAAAGGATATTAAATTATTTAGGCGATGGAGAAATGCTTGAGATTTCTTATGAAATTGGTAATATATATGCAAGGACTGAAAGTGATTCTAAAGCTTTAGGTTATTACAAAAAAGCTAATGAAAAAGCAATAGCTCTTAGAAATTATTCATATATAATTGAAACATCTCTTAATATTGCTAGAATTCATATAGAAAATGAAAATTATACAGAAGCATTTGAAAATATTAATATAGCCAGAATAAACCTTTTAAAGACAGAATATAAGTTAGGATATGCAAAATATTTTTTAATAAAAGCCTTATATTTAAAATATGCTGAAAACAAAGAGGAAGCAATAGAATTTGCTAACAGAGCTTTAAATATAGCTAAAAAAGAAAATTATTTTGGATTAATCGGAGAAATATATCTTATATTATTTAGTTATTCCATACAAGAAGGAGATTTTATTTTAGCAGAAGAATATGTATCTTATTGTGAAAAAGTATTTAAAGAAGGAATTAGTGGAAAGAAGTATTATGAAAATCTATTAAATAGAGGAATAATATATATAGAGCGGGATAAAGATGTAGAAAAAGGAAAGCAGGTTTTAATTAAAGTTTTAAAAGCTAGTAGAAAATATAAAATTGCTAGTTTAGAATATAATGCATTAATTCAACTAGCCAATATATATGCTTATTTAGATAGATTTGAAGTAAGTAAAAAATATCTTTTAATTAGTTTAGAAGTTATAAAATCAGGAAAAAATTTAAAGAGATATTTAAATTCAACATATGAGTATCTTATTTATGTATCTGCAATTCAAAGAGATATAAGTGAATTAATAAAATATAAAAATATTTTATTAGAGATAGACAAAACAAGTGGAACTGAACTTTTATATGGATTATATTATTATGCTTTAGGTGATTATGAAAAATTAAAATATAAAATAAATAAATTAAGTGATGAGAATATAAAAAGTGTAATTGATAAAAAACCATATTTAAAGATAAAAACAAATTTCATAAATATAATGCTATTAAAGAATATAAATAATATTTATGAAGAAATAACATATATAGAGCAAATCTCAAGAAAAAGTCATAATACAAAAGCTTATGACAATAAAATGATAAGTTTAATTTTATTGTTAAATGATTTAGGCTATAGAGATTTAGCATGTAAAGTCTTTAATAAGATAAAATATAAAATTTCATTTACTAAATTAGATGAAGTAATAAATTTAAAGATAACCAATAAATTTAAAAGTTATTCTATTAATGCATTAATAAATCAAGGACTAAGATTAATTAATGATATGAAAAATGATATGAATAAAGTAGAGTTATATTATATAATTGGAGAAAATTACGAGAAAAACAATTGTTATTCATTAGCTTTTGAAAACTATTATGAAGGATTAAGTATACTTTCAAGTTATATAAGAAAAGAAAAATCAGAAGACAAAATAAAAATAGTTTCAAGTAAAATGTTTTGTAAAATTTTTGAAAAGATTATTGTTTGTGCAAATGAAAAGTTAAATTTAAATTTGGATATAACTACAATGATAAACGATAATGAAGACATTGATAAACTTTTAAATGAAATAAAAGTCAGTAATATGATGAAAAATAATAAATTTAAAAAAATAATGATAGAAAAATATGAAAAAAGTTATTTAAATAAAATTCAAGATGCAGAATCTGTCTTAGTAAATTTTAAAGAAAACATTATTTATAATATTGAAACTATAATGAAATTTATAATAAGAGAAACACTTTCAACCTCAGCAGTTTTAATTATGAAAAATGGTAGGAAAAATGAAGTTATTTATTCATATAGAACGACTTATGAAAATATAAAAGATAGATTATTAAGCAAAAAAATAAATGTTGATTTTTTTGTAGTTGATAATGAAGAAATGATTCAAAATGAAGTTTATAATGAAATTTTTCAAAATAAAACAAAAGCTTGTTTTTATAAAAAATTAAGTAGTAAATATACTGAAGAAAAAATAAATAATTCTGTAGATATAGAACTTATATTAATGTCAGATAAAATAATAAACGATATAAATTATGAGTCTTATGAAAAAATTAAAAGGTATGAGAATGTTATAATATTTCTTTTAGAGCAATATAAACTAAATATTAGTTCGACAAGAGACAAGCTTACAGGCGCATACAATAGAAGATATTTTGAAAAGACAATGAATAATATAATAATGAATTATAATTACACAGAAAATATATTTTCTTTAATTATAGTTGATATTGATAACTTTAAAGGAGTAAATGATAAATTTGGTCATCAAACAGGGGATATTGTATTAGAAAAAATATCTAGTATAGTGTTAGAAGAAATAGAAAATAAAGATATTTTTTCAAGATATGGAGGAGAAGAATTCGTTATAATATGTCCAGGAAAGAATTCAGAAGAAGCTTATGAAAAAGCAGATAATATAAGAAAAAAAATACAAGAGGCAGATATACTTAGAGGTAGAAGAGAAGTTACTGTAAGTATGGGAATATCTGAGTATCCGAAACATTCTAAAAAGAAGGAAGAGTTGATAAGTAAAGCAGATCAAGCTTTATATAAAGCTAAAAGAGGCACAAAAAATATAGTTAAGATATGGGATGAGACTTTTGATATAAAAATAGAAGGAAGTGATATATTAGCAGGTATAATGACTGGAAATACTTCAAAAGATTATGAAAGAATATCTTCTATAGTAAAAATAATTGAAATAATAAAGAAAGATATTAGAAACGAATTTAAATTATATGACATATTAACTAAAATACTTAAACTAACTGAAAGTAGAGAATGTATGTTATTTAAAACAAATAATAATAATGAAATAATCTGTGAAATGTCTATAAGAGAAAGAGAACGAGGATGGAAAAATATAAAATACTTCAATAGAAAGCTTATAGATAATGTATTCAAAGAGGGGAACGGCTTATATGATATTGATTGGGATGAAGTAGTTAATGAAAATAAAACTATGCCTAAATGGAATTCTATTTGTATAGTTCCAATAATAAATGAAGATGAAGTAAAAGGTGCTATATATATGTCAGTTCCTTTAAAAAGGAAAGAATTTGATTTTAAGGATTATAATTATGTGAATACAATAGGAAATATTTTATCTATTTTATTTTAAATAATCCCAAAAAACTTAGTTTAATCATATTTTAAAATTATAGGTTGACTAAGGAGGGGATTTTGTGAATAATGAAAAAAGAGATAATAGAAATAAAGCTGGAAAATTGGGGAAGATAATAGTTAATGTTTTTATGGAAAGTAAAAACGGAAACAAAATGGAAGGAATAAAAATAAATTTATATAGAATAAACGGAGTTTCACCTCAATTAGAAATTTCTAAATTAACAGATAAAAATGGGGTTGTTATATTTGATAATTTAAGCCCTGGAAATTATAGAGTTATAGAAATAATTGATAAAGAAATATATGAAAAACCAATATATAAATCATGGAATGAAGTAAACATTTCAAATTATCTAAAAGAAACCGTAATAGATATAATAAACAGGAAGAAAAGAAGTTAAAATTTGATTTTTACTAAACATAGATAGTAATAATTAAAAGTAAAGTAAATTAAAATTTATATATTTTATATTATAAATAATATATTTAGTATATAAAGATTATTATATGAGTTTTCTATAGTTATAATATTATAGAAAACTTATATTTTTATAAAAACAAATACAGAAGAAAGGAATAATTAATTATGAAAATGAGAATTAAATATTTTGAAGGTGCTACTAAATTAAAAAAGATAGCAAAAGGAAATTGGATAGATGTATATGCAAATAAAGATATATTTGTTAAAAAAGATGATAGAGGAATGGTGCCATTAGGATTTGCATTAGAATTACCAAGAGGATGGGAAGCGCATTTAGCACCTAGAAGCTCAACATTTAAAACATGGGGTATAATTCAAACTAACTCAGTAGGCGTAGTTGATGATACATATATAGGAGATAATGATCAATGGCATATGCCAGTATTTTGTCTACAAGGAAAAGATATTGAGGTTATAGAAGGAATAGAAACTAAAGGAACTTGGATAAGAAAAGGAGATAAAATAGGTCAATTTAGAATAATGGAAGTTATGCCTGAAATAGAATTCGAAGAAGTAGAAAGCTTTGGAAATGAAGATCGTGGTGGATTTGGAACTACCGGTATAAAATAATTTAAAAGCACTAGCTTTATTTAATTAATAAAGCTAGTGCTTTTGTATTATAAATCATTTAATAAGTCACTAAGTTCTTCCCATTCTTCATAAAGTTCTTCTATTTTTTTATTTGTATTTTTAATATTTTCATTAACTTCTAATGATTTTTCTGGATTTGAATAAACTTCTTCTAGACAAAGATCTGAATTAAGTTTTTCAAGTAATTCTTCAGTATCAGAAATTTCTTTTTCAATTTCTCTAAATCTTAATTTTTTAATTCTAAGTTCTTTTTGAGCTAATTTAACTTTTTTTACTTCAGATTTTATTTGAGTTTTTGTTTTACCAGAGTCGTTATTTTCTATAGCTTGGAATCTAGTTGGCTTTTCTTTCTTTTGAATATAATAGCTATAATCACCTAAATATTCTTTTATACCAGATTCCTCAAGTTCTATAATTTTATTTATGATTTTATTTAAGAAGTATCTATCGTGAGATATTATAAGCATACTTCCTTCATAGCTTAATATAGCGTTTTCTAAAGCTTCACGAGACATTATATCAAGATGGTTAGTAGGTTCATCTAGAAGAAGAAAATTTGACTTAGAAAGCATAAGCTTTAAAAGATTTATTCTACATTTTTCTCCTCCACTTAGAGTTTTTATTTCTTTAAATACATCATCTCCAGTGAATAAAAAAGATCCTAATACAGTTCTTATTCTAGTTGTAGTTAAATGAGGAAAAGAGTCCCATATCTCATCTAAAATAGTTTTATTTGGATCTAAATCAGATTGTTCTTGATCGTAGTATCCAATTTCTACGTTAGCTCCAAGTTTTATAAGCCCCTTATCTTGTTTAATTTTTCCCATTATCATTTTTAAAAGAGTAGTTTTACCACGGCCATTAGCACCAATTAAAGCTATTTTTTCACCTCTTTTTAAATCAAAAGAAACATTAGAGAATAATTTTAAATCGTCAAAAGATTTAGCTAAATTTTCTACATGTAAAACATCATATCCACTACTAGTTTCTGTTTCAAAAGAGATTTTAGATGCACCTTTTTCTTTATCAGGAGCTTCTAATCTTTCTAATTTATTTAAAGCTTTTTCACGACTTTCAGCTTTTCTTACACTTTTTTCACGATTAAAAGATCTAAATTTTTCAATTATAGCTTCTTGCCTTTTTATTTCAGCCTGTTGAATATTATAAGCCTTTAATTTTGCTTCATAATCTTTCTTTTGTAACTCAAGAGATTTTGTATATGGTGCATTATAACAATTAACATGCCCATTAATAACTTGGAAAGTTTTATTAGTTACTGTATCAAGGAAAAATCTATCGTGAGAAATAACTAATAAAGTACCTTTATATGCTTTTAAGAATTCTTCAAGCCACTCTATAGCTTCTAAATCTAAATGGTTAGTAGGTTCATCTAGAAGAATTATATCAGGAGATTGTAATAAAAGTTTACATAAAGCAATTCTAGTTTTTTGACCTCCACTTAAAGATGAAATCTTATTTTGAAAATCAGTTTCTAAAAAGCCAAGTCCTTTAAGAACTCTATTAATTTCACCTTTGTAAGTATATCCACCCCTATGAGAATATAGTTCTTGAAGAGTAGTATATTTTTTTATTAAATCTTCATGATAAGATTTTTGAGAATCATCATAAGGTTCATTCATTTTTATTTCTAAATCGCTAAGTCTTTTTTCTATTTCTAAAAGATCTTTAAATACAGATTCAGCTTCAGAATAAATAGTGCTATCAGAATTAGCTTCAAGATGTTGTGAAAGATAACCTAAAGTTCTTTTTTTATCTACAAAAATTTCACCTTCATCAAAAGATAATTCTTTTGCAAGAATTTTAAATAAAGTAGATTTACCTTCACCGTTTGGACCAATTATACCTACTTTATCTCCCTCATTTATACTTATATTAACGTCTTTTAAGACTTCTGTTATTCCATAACTTTTCTTTATATTTTTACAACTTAAAACTATCATTTTTTTATCCTCACCTTATTGCATTGTTCTTTATATTATACTATTTATAAAAAAGTATATCAATTTTTGAAAATAGTTAAATAGTTTAAATAAAATAATTAAAATGATAGAATAATAGTATAACAAGAAGAAAAAGAGGTAAATTTTTATGGGGACAATAGTTTTAAAAAATAAAAAAGAAAAAGAAAAAAAGCTTTATAACTCAGCTTATGGTTTATTTTTAGAAAAAGGAATAGAAAATACGACAGTTGATCAGATTGCTAAAAATGCTGGAGTTGCTAAAGGAACTTTTTATCTTTATTTTAAAGATAAATATGATCTTATAGAAAAGTTAGTTTGTAAAAAAAGCTATAAATTAGCTAAAGAAGCTCTAAAAAAGACAAGAGATAGTGGAATAACAGAATTTGATGAGTCAATACTTTATTTTACTGATTATATAATAAGTTATTTTAAAAAAAATACGCTAATGTTACGGATAATATCTAAGAATTTTTCTGCAGGATTATATAGAGATAATATAGGGATAGATTTAGAGGAGAAAGAAGAAGCAAATGAAATTTTAAATATTTTTATCGATAATCTAAAGAAAAAAGGATATAGTGAAAAAGAAGCAAAACATACTCTTTATATGATAATTGAATTAGTAGGTAGTGTTTGTTATAATTCAATAATATTAAATAAACCTTGCGAAATAGAAGAAATAAAGCCGATTTTATTTAAAAAAATAAAAAATATGATATCTTAAAAAAATAAACATTGCTTTAAAAGCAATGTTTATTTTTGTTTATCCATCTTTTAAAAGTATATAACCAACTTCTGGCTTTCCATTTAGTAGACCTATAATATACATAGTATATTTTTCTCCAGGTAATAGATTTATTCTAGGAAGTCTTTTTCTAGCTTTAGTAAAAGATGAAAAAGAAATATTAAAGTTGTATAAACCAGGAGATAAAGGATAATATCTAGTTTCTTCTAAAAATTCAACATTTGAAAATATAGGCCTATTATTAGATAAATTTAAACTTAATAAAGGTGCATTAGGTGATATATTTATAAATCTTATATAACTAAATTTAGGATCTTTCTCACTTGAATCATCTTTTAAATTTAAAACGAATAAAGTTCCATTATTACAAGTTAAACTAATAGTTGAAAATTCATTTGGAATTGCTTCAAACTTATAAGTAGCAATAGGTTTTGTATTATCAGAACTTCTAAAAATTTCAACCTCATATTCTTTAGATGGAAGAAGAATATACTCTGTGTTTCCTCCAAAATTTAAATTTCCAACAAGTAATTTTCCCTCTGAATATATATTAATTGGTCCTAAGTCTGGACATCCATGTATAAATCTTACATGAGAATTTAATCTAGGTAAATTATTTAGTCTTTCAAACATTATTCGATCACTCCTCTGTTACAACTAGGACAATAGCTAAGAGTAAGTGATATAATTTGCTTCGTAATCCTTTTAGCTACAGGATAAGGCATTCTAAATGATTGTAATGTACGAAGTACTCTAGGATTATTAGCTTCTATTCTTCTAAATATAATTTCAGGATTACACCTTTGTGGAACTTTTGGTGGAAGAACTGGTGGGAAAAATGGTGGAAATTTTTGAGGATTCCTTAATTCAAATTCATAAGAATTTTCAAGATCTCTCTCAAGCTCTAGAACTTCTTCGTCAATATCTAGGTCTAATTCTCTAAGAATACTAGAATCTGTAGGAATAGATAGATAAGAATTAAAAATAGTTCTATCCTCACTGTTATAGCATTTTAATTCATCTCTATAATTTTCAGAATCATTTTTATAATTTTCTAATAATTCTTTTAAATCCTCATCATCACTATTAATATCAGAATTTAATAAAACCTCTCTAAAATCAAATTCTAATGGATTTTCTGAAACTGATGAAGTCCTAAATTCCTCTATAAATTCTTCTGGAATAAAAAGTCCATTATTAATAGTATTATCAGTATTTAAAGGAGCAAATATTAAATCATCATCTTCATTTGAGTTCATAAATTTTAAATAAGGATACATTTTTTACCTCCAAATAATAATATAGTATAGATATATGAAATATGTACACTATTGTTACTTTTATAATATTCGGGGAAAGCTATTATTAGAACAAAAAATGAACAATAGTTATTTTAATGAATATTATATATTGGAGGAGATACAAATGGAGACAAATAGGAATACTTTAAGAGAAAACTTTTTGGGAGTAGAAGCTAAAATAAAATTATTAAATGGAAATTATTCAACTGCTATAAATTTTGATAATGCTGCAACAACACCTCCTTTAAAAGCAGTTTTTAATGTATTAACAGAATTAATAGATAGTTATGGTTCAATAGGTAGAGGAACTGGTCAAAAACAATCTATATCAACAGAGAATTATGAAAATGCTAGAAAATATATTTTAGATTTTTTCAATGTTCCTAATAAAGAAAATTATACTGTTATTTACGTTAATAATACAACTGATGGAATAAATAAAATTGCAAATACTCTCCTTTGTGATAATGATGTTGTATTAAGCACAAGAATGGAGCATCACTCTAATGATTTGCCTTGGAGAAAAAAGGCACATTTAGATTATGTGGAAGTAGATTCTTTGGGCAGAATAGATTATGATTCATTAAATTCTAAACTTGATGAATATAAGGGTAATTTAAGATTTTTAACCATTACAGGAGCATCTAATGTAACTGGATATGTAAATGATATTCATAAAATTGCAAAATTAGTTCATAAAGCTGGAGGAAAAATAATTGTAGATGGAGCCCAATTAGTTCCACATATAAAAATAAATATGGCTGGAAAAGAAAAAAATGATTATATAGATTTTTTAGTATTTTCAGGTCATAAAATTTATGCACCTTTTGGTAGTGGAGTAATAATTGGTCCAAAATCAGAATTTAATAAGACTTGCCCAAATGAACAAGGTGGAGGAACAGTTGAATTAGTAAAAGATTCAGAGGTATTTTATTTAAATACTCCTGAAAGAAATGAGGCTGGAAGTCCTAACTATTTTGGGGTTATGACATTAATAAGTGCTTTAAAGGAAATTGATAAAATAGGATATGATAAATTATTAATTCATGAAAAAGAGCTTTTAAAATATTTGATAGATGGTTTGAAAAAAATAGATAATATAATTATTTATGGCGATACCATAAATATGGATGATAGGCTTGGAGTAGTAGTTTTTAATTTAAAGGGAATATATCATCATGAAGTTGCAAAAATTTTAGCTGATAGAAGAGGTATAGCAGTTAGGCATGGATGGTTTTGTGCACATCCTTATTGTAGAAGGCTTATGAATCTTACTGAAGAGGAAGCTAGTAAATTTATTTATGATAAAAAAGAAAAGATGAAAGGGATGGTTAGAGTTAGCTTAGGCCCATATAATACTATTGAAGAAATAGATATATTATTAGACGAATTAAAAAATATATCTAATGAAATATTATAAAAAAAGGGATTTACAATATGTAAATCCCTTCTTTTAGGTTCATATTTATATTGTGAAAGCTTTAAACTTTGGTAAATTATTTTCAAAGTTTAAAGTTGGAGTGTCTCCTATAAGAGGTGAAAAATAATTAAATGCTTCATCATTTAAATTATTTCCGTCTTTGTTTATCCACGAAGTTGGAAGATATTTAACGTTATTGGCTATTTTTGAAGCTTCTATTGGAGAAAATTTAGTTTTATAAGGAGCATCAGAAATTCTTTCAATAGAAACCATAACCCCATTTAAATTGTCCATAGCATATTTTAAGGCTTCATAACCAGATAAATAAGCTTCTTCTATATCTATATTAGCAGCAGAGTGCATTGAGCATCTTTGAAGTATTCCAAGTTCAAGAGCTTTAACTCTTTTAGTTATTCCTGAATCAAGAATTAAATTTCTTAAATATTCAGAAACTCCTCCTAATTGTGTATGTCCAAAAGAATCATTTGAAGTACAAATAAATTCTGAAATAAATTTACCATTTTCATCTTTTATTCCTTCTGAAACTACTATAAATACTTTATTATTTTCTTCAAATTTACTACGAACATCTTCTAAAAATTTAAGTCTATCAAAAGAAACTTCAGGAACATAAATAAAATCAGCAACTGGTTGTCCATTTATTCTAGCTAATGTTGCAGAAGCAGCAAGCCAACCAGTATCTCTTCCCATAGTTTCTAAAATGAATATTCCGTTATTAGTATATACAGAAGAATCTAGATAACATTCAAGAGCTGTTGTACATATAAATTTAGCTGCACTTCCAAAACCAGGAGTATGGTCTGTAAATTTTAAATCATTATCTATAGTCTTAGGTATACCTATAAATTTTATATTTAAATTATTTTCTTTGCTGTATTTAGATAATTTAGCCACTGTATCCATAGAATCATTTCCTCCTACATAGAAGAATGTATCTATATCTAGCTCACGTAAAATAGATACTAATGTGCTATATTCATCTATACATTCAGATGAATCTTTTAATTTGTATCTACATGATCCAAGTCCTGATGAAGGTGTATATTGAAATAATCTTAAATCTTCTTCACTAAGGTCAGATAAATTAATTATATTTTTATTTAGTATACCTTCTATTCCATTTAAACCCCCATATACATTTTCGTATAGTTTTAATTCTTGATTTGCTTTAACTAAACCAACAACACTAGAATTTATAACGGAAGTAGGACCTCCAGATTGAGCAATAATACAATTTGACATAATAAAAAAACTCCTTTGATTATCATAATAACTTTAATGTGATATGCTATTGATATTAATAACATACTCTATTTAATAATATACAACATTATTAT
>NZ_LTAY01000026.1 GCF_002050515.1 Clostridium thermobutyricum DSM 4928
AGGAGCTGTCCTTAGTACGAGAGGACCGGGATGGACTGACCTATGGTGTACCAGTTGTTTCGCCAGAAGCATAGCTGGGTAGCTAAGTCGGGAAGGGATAAACGCTGAAAGCATCTAAGCGTGAAGCCCACCTCAAGATTAGATTTCCCATAGCGTAAGCTAGTAAGATCCCTTGAAGAACACAAGGTTGATAGGTTAGGGGTGTAAGCATGGTAACATGTTCAGCTGACTAATACTAATAGATCGAGGGCTTGACCAATATATATCAACTAATTCATGTGTAATTTTCAGAGAACATCTGAATTAAAAATATTCCGCGATAGCTCAATGGTGGAGCACTCGGCTGTTAACCGATAGGCTGGAGGTTCGAGTCCTCTTCGCGGAGCCATTTTTATTTTGAAGCATAAGCTTCTTTTTTTTTGCTTTTAAATAAAATTTCGTAGTTTTGAGAATTTAATCTATTTAATAAAATGAAATAAAATTGAATTTATGATAAATATTACTAAATTGTAATATTTATTTTAATCAATTGTAATATAAAATAGAGTATTAGATGATATTATATTATTGGAGATAAATTATGGGGAAGAGGTTATAATGGGGATAAAAATAAAAAAAAGAAATTTAGCTGTTTTTGGTATTATAGGATTAGTAGGAATATTTATTGCTATCGGATCATTGTATAAAAATGATGATAAAAAAGCAATAGCAGGTGAAATATCTAATGACTTAGTTGAAACAAAGGAAGATATAAAGAAAAAAAATGAGATTAGATATTTGCCATTAGAAGAAGATTCATTTGCAGATGACGCTAAAGTGGTTGAGAAAAACATTAGAGAGTTATTGACTGGAAAAAAAACTTTTCCTATTCGAGATGATGGAAAAAAAGTTGCATATTTAACTTTTGATGATGGACCTTCAACGACGATAACACCAGATATTCTAAAAGTTTTAAAGGAAGAAAATATAAAATCAACTTTTTTTGTTTTAGGAAGCAGTTTAGATAAAAATGATAAAAGTAAAGAAATACTTAAAGATATAGTTAAAGATGGACACGCTATTGCAAATCATACATATACACATGATTATAAAAAATTATATCCTAATGGAAAAATAGATGTTGATTATTTTTTTAAAGAAATAGAGAAAACTAATAAATCTATAAAAAATGTAATTGGAGATAGTTTTAACAATAGAGTTATAAGATTTCCGGGAGGATATTGGTCTTGGGATGGAAGAGAAGCTGTTAAAAGAAAATTAGAAGAGAAAAAATATTTTAATATTGATTGGAACACACTAAATGGTGATGCTGAAGGAGCAAAAATATCAGAAAAAAATTTACTAAAAAAGCTTAAAGCAAGTGTAAATGAGCTGGGAGATAATGCAGATAATATAATTGTTTTAATGCATGATACTTATAATAAGGAGACTACGTTAAAATCATTGAAAGAATCTATTAGGTTTTTAAAAGAAAAAGGATTCGAGTTTAGAACAATAAAATAGAAGAATATAGCGTGAAATTTGATTACATATTAGATTTTACGCTTTTTTTATAAATAACTTTTTTATATTAGATTTAGAAATTTTTGTAGATATAATATTAAATTTCAATTATGAATGAATACATAGATGTCTTTGTAGATTAAATTACTTTAAATAGTTTATAATAAACGTAAGTATAAACTTATTTATATAAATATACAAAAATATATCTAAATTAGTATAAATAAATTTTAAATATAAAAGATTAAGATAGAGGTGAGTTTTATGGCTAAAATACTTTTAGTAGAAGATGAAGTTAGTATAAGAGGATTTTTGAAAATAAATTTAATGAGAAATGATTTCGAAGTAATTGAAGCTGGTACAGGAGAAGATGGTATAAAAATGGCATTACAAGATAAGCCAGATGTTGCTGTGTTAGATGTTATGTTACCAGGAATAGATGGATTCCAAGTTTGTAATGAATTAAGAGCTAAGTATCCTGATTTAGGTATAATAATGCTTACTGCAAAAGGACAAGATATGGATAAAATTATGGGACTTGAATATGGAGCTGATGACTATATAGTTAAGCCTTTTAATCCTTTAGAAGTTGTATTAAGAATTAAAGCTATACTTAGAAGAATTGAAAATAAAAATGAGGATAATAGAGATAAATTAATAAATGGTCCTTTTATTATAGATTTATACTCTCAAAAAATAACTAAAAATGGTCAAGAAATTGATTTAACTCCAAAGGAATATTTAATAATGAAAACTTTTATAGAAAATCCTAACAAAGCTTTTTCTAGAGATGAATTATTAAATTCAGTTTGGGGATATAATTATTTTGGAGATCCTAAAATAATAGATGTTAATATAAGAAGATTAAGATCAAAAATAGAAGATGATGCATCAAGTCCTAGTTATATACAAACAGTTTGGGGAATAGGTTATAGGTGGAAAGAATAAGGATGAAAAGTATTAAACATAAATTAATAAGAAATTTTCTAATAGTAATATTTTCAACAATAATAATTTTAGATGGATTGTTAGCTATATTCGTAAAGAAATACTATTATGATAATACTGAAGCTATGTTAATAAATCAAATTGATATAGCATCAAACTTTTATGATAGATACTATTCAACAACATCATTAATATCAAATATTTATGATAATGTTGATGCTTTTTGGAATCAAAGTACTGCTCAAGTTCAAATTTTTGATAAAAGCGGAAAACTTATAATGGATTCTATAGCAGCACATAATAATAAATCAGTTTATGAAGTAGCTGTACAGGATGCTTTAAAAGGTGTAACTAGTAGATGGGTTGGTAATGTTGATTATTGTCCTTATAAGGTAATGGCTGTTACTAAACCACTTATAGCTAATGGCAATATAATAGGAGTTATAAGATTTACTACTTCACTTCAAGATATAGATAAAGGTATTAATTCTATTATTAGCTTCTTTATTATTGTATCTACAGCTGTATTAATAATAGGTATTACATTAAGTTTAGTTATGGCTAAAAAAATTGTAGATCCAATATTAAAATTAGAAGATACAGCTAAAAAAATAGCAAGTGGAGATTTAAATCAAAAAAGTAATGTTGAAAGTGATGATGAAATTGGGCAACTAGCTAATACAATTGATTTTATGGCAGAGGAGATTAAAGAAAGAGAGAAAATGAAGGATGACTTTATATCTTCAGTTTCTCATGAGTTAAGAACTCCACTTACTGCAATAAAAGGATGGGTTATTACTTTAAAAGATGAAAATACAGATAAAGAAACATTAGATCTTGGATTTAGTATTATTGAAAAAGAAACTGATAGATTATCTTCAATGGTTGAAGAATTATTAGATTTCTCTAGATTAACTGGCGGGAAAATTGCTTTAAGAAATACAATTGTTAATTTAAATGATTTTGCAAATCATATAGATGCATATATGAGGCCTAGAGCAAATAGAGAAATGATAATTTTTAACCTTGATAATAAAGTTGGGAACTTAAATATTAATATGGATATAGATAGAATGAAACAAGTTTTAATTAATATTTTAGATAATGCTTTTAAATTTACTGAGCCAAATGGATGTGTAAATTTGATATTTGATCAAGATGATAAAAACGTGTTTATTAAAGTTAAAGATAATGGATGTGGAATACCAGAAGAAGAATTACCAAGGGTAAAGGAGAAATTCTATAAAGGAAGCAATGCTAAATCTAATGCGGGGATTGGGTTATCAATAGCAGATGAAATTGTTAAGCTTCATGGAGGAGAGTGCGAAATAGAAAGTACTTATTTAGAAGGAACTGAAGTAACTATTAAGCTTCCAAAAATAATGGAGGAAATTAGTATATGAGAGGAAAAATAGTTATAATATTAGCTATATTAGCTATTTTTATATTAGCTTTAGCTGGCTGTGAAAGAGTCCCAGGAACAAATATGCTTAAGATAAAACCTCCTGTAAATGATGATCTCTCAATAGCAGGAGAATGGAAAGTTGAAACTTATAAGATTTTAGAAAATAATATGTATCCTAAAGATGATATCAATAAGTTAATAAATAAAAAAATATATATAAGCGATAGTATGGTTAATATTGATAGTCAAATATTTAAAAATGTAAATTATAAATTAAAGGTTGTAGAAGGAAATTATTGCATTTCATATCAATCAAAATATAATGTATCAAATTTAGGAGTAAATAATGTCAATGTAATAACTGCAGCTGATAAGAATAATGTTATATTTGATTTTTTTAGTATAGATAGTACAGAAGGATATGTATATTATAGAGGAATATTGCTTAAAGTTAAGAAAATAGGTGATATTAAAGATCAAGATTTTATAGCAAGTGATGGTGAGGCAAATATAAATAGTCTTTCAGTAAATGAAGATAGTTCTGAAACTGGAGTATTAATGGGTCTTAAAGTTCCTATTAAAACTGATAGCGGAAAAACAGGATATAAATATATGACATTGTGGATAAACTATAAAGATAATAAGGTAAGCATACATGAAGCTCCTTATATTTTATTCCCAAGAATGACAGGAATGTGGACTGTTTTCCCTAGATATACTTATGAAAATGGATTTTATAAACAATTTTTTGATGTAAATCCTTTAAACGGAAAACAGAAGGACAATGTTCCTAAAACTTTAGATGGAAATTATAATTTATATCAAAGTATAAATTATATAGGAAATGATTATATTGGGTTAGAAACATATAGAGGAAATGATTTTAAAGGTGAATATCCTTATTATAAAATGGTACCAATTGATATATTCTCATCAAATAAAGGAGTAGCACTAGAAGATATTTATAATAATCAAATAAATCCTGTATTTGCAGCCGCTTTTCAAAGTGAACTTAATAATTTAAATCCGAATCAAAAGAAACTCGTTGATAATAATGTTAATTATAAGAATTTTACGCTTTTGAGGCAACAAGGTAAATGGATTATACAAGGGAAAATATCACCTGTAAATGATAATTATCCATCATATAATTTTGATACAAATATAAAACCAAATGCAAATTTAGTTAAGTATGATACTTTATATGTACCTTGGAGATTATTAAGAGCAGATATGCCAACTATAGAAGATGCTTATACATCACCAAATGGAAAATTAGCTATAATATTAATAAAAGGGGAACTATTAGTTTATAAAATAAATAATAATAATAAATTAGAAGGAAGCCCTATATTCAGATATGATTTAAATGAAGGAGCTAAAGTAATAATGGCAGAATGGTGTTCAGGTGATTATGTAACTTATTGGAATACATCGTTTGAAGAATACAAAAAGAAAGTAGAGGAGGAGTAATATGTTATCAAAAGAAGTAGTAGGAAAAGTTTTATCAGAATGTATGATAACAGGTGGAGATTTTGCTGAAATATTTGTAGAGGATTCTATCATTAATTCTTTAGGAATATTAGATGGAAAAGTTGAAAATATTATTGGTGGAAGAAGTTATGGAGTAGGAATAAGAATATTTAAGGGGCTAAAGAGTGTATATGCTTATACTAATGATAATTCATTAACTAGTCTTTTAGATACAGCTCATAAAGCAGCAGTAGCATTAGGTGAGCTTAAAGCTAATATGGATATTGTATTAAATGACAAGATAATAGTTCCTAATAAACATATAATAAAATTTTATCCAGAAGCAGTTGATTATAGCAAAAAAATAGATATTATGAAAATTGCTTATAATAAAGCAAAAGATTATAGCACAGATATTACAAAAGTAAGTGTTAGTTATACTGATAAAGACCAAAAGGTTATGATTGCAAATACTGATGGAACATTTGTAGAAGATAGAAGAGTTAGAACAAGACTCGGAATAAATGCTATTGCATCAAAAGATGGAGAAAATCAAACTGGATTTGAAGGACCAGGAAGATGTAAGGGATTCGAAATGTTTGAAGAAGTAGATCCAGAAAGATATGCAGTAGAAGCTTCTAGAACTGCTGTAACAATGCTTCATGCTAAAGAATGTCCAGCTGGAAAAATGACAGTTGCTATTGATAATGGATTTGGTGGAGTTATATTCCATGAGGCTTGTGGACACTCTTTAGAAGCTACATCAGTTGCTAAAGGAAATTCAGAATTTGCAGGCAAATTAGGAGAGCAAATTGCATCAACTAAAGTTACTGCAATAGATGATGGAACAATACCTAATTCATGGGGATCTATTAATATTGATGATGAAGGTACTCCTTCAAATAAAAATATTCTTATTGAAAATGGAATATTAAAAGGATATATGATAGATAAATTAAATGGTAGAAGAATGAATATGGCACCAACAGGGAATTCAAGAAGACAAAGCTATAAATATGCTCCAACTTCAAGAATGACTAATACTTATATTCAAGCAGGAACTGATAAGCCAGAGGATATAATCAAATCTATTGAAAATGGACTTTATGCTAAGAAAATGGGTGGAGGTTCAGTAAATCCAGTAACAGGTGAATTTAACTTTAATGTTGCAGAAGGATATTTAGTTAAAGATGGTGTTATAGGTGATGCTGTTAGAGGAGCTTCACTTATAGGTAAAGGAAGCCAAGTTTTAATGGATATTGATATGGTTGGAACTAATGGGCTTCAAGCTCAAGGAATGTGTGGTTCATCATCAGGAAGTGTTCCTGTAAATGTTGGTCAACCAATGATTAGAGTAAAAGAAATTACAGTAGGTGGAAGATAGGAGGTGCAGTAAATGGAGTTTAAAGAATTTAAAGAAAAACTTTTTAATAGATCAAGAGAAGAAGGATTAGAAGAATTTGAAATATATTTTTCTGATAAAGAAAGTTTAAGTATAAACATTTATAAAGAAGAGGTTGAAAAATATAGTCTAAATAAATCTTTTGGAGTTTCATTTAGAGCAAAAATAAATGAAAAAATGGGTTATTCTTATACAGAGATAATTGATGAGGCATCAATAGATATGCTTATAAATAATGCAAAAGCTGCAGCTCTTTATATAGAAGATGATGATAAACAATTTATTTATGAAGGAGATAAAGAATACTCAAAGGTTGAAAATTATCATCCACAATTAGAAAATATTGAAGCTGATAAGTTAATTGAACTTGGAATTCAAATGGAAAAGGAATGTAAAAAAGAAAGTGATAAAATAGCTAATTTTGGCGGATGTGGAATAGGCTATGTTAATGTTAAGTATGGTTTAATGAATTCAAAAGGATTAGAACTTACTGATAAATCAAATCTTTTAACTGCATATATAGTTCCAATATTAGATATAGATGATGTTAAATATGATGGATTTGGTTATGCTGTAGCAAAATCAGTAGAAGATGTAAATCCTAATAAAATAGCTAAAATGGCCATAAAAGAAGCTATGGATAAAGTTGGAGCTAAAACTATAGAATCTAAAAAATATAAAACTGTAATAAAAAATGAAGCTATGGTTTCACTTCTTCAATCTTTCTGGTCAATATTTGATGGAGATTTAGCTCAAAAAGGTATTTCACTTTTAGGTGGAAAAGAAGGAGAAGTTATTGCCTCAGATAAACTTACTATAATAGATAATCCACTTATGAAAGATGGATTAGCATCAGTAGCTTTTGATGATGAGGGAGTAGCTACATTTAAGAAATCAATAATAGAAAATGGTAAACTAGTAACACTTCTTCATAATTTAAAAACAGCTAATAAAGCTAATAGAAAGTCAACAGGAAGTGGATTTAAAAATTCATATGCATCACCTGTTAGTGTAGGGCCAACAAATTTCTACATTGAAGAAGGGACTACTACTTTTGAACAACTTTTAGAAGAAGTTAAAGATGGGCTTATAGTTACTGAATTTTCAGGGCTTCATTCAGGAGCAAATTCAATAACAGGAGATTTCTCATTAGCAGCTAAAGGATTCTTGATAGTAGATGGAAAGCAAGGAAGACCAGTAGAACAAATAACTGTAGCAGGTAATTTCTTTGAGTTATTAAAGAATATTCAAGTTGTATGTTCAGATATAAAATTCCCAATGACTAGTTTTGGATCACCTTCAATCTATGTTGGAGAAATGTCTGTAGCAGGAGAATAGATTATAGAAATTTTATTTAAATAAAAACTTTAAAAATTATAATATTTTTAAATAATAAAACTCTCATGAAATAATCATGAGAGTTTTTAATTTAAATAACTAGCTATTTAAATTATATATAAATAAATATTTTATTAAAGAATACTTTATTTATGAGTATAATTTGCTCTAATCATTTTATCAGACATTTGAGGACTTTCTTCTATAAGCTTTATTTGTTCAGAAGTTAAGTCTTTTAAATTTCCAACTACTTTTCCATTATTAAGAACAGCATATGATCTATTAGTATTTAATAAATTTCTACCAAGTGCAGTATTTTCGTATTCACTTGAAGGAATTCCAAGAGCATATAGAAGAGTTGGCATTATATCAATTTGTCCACCAACAGTATCAAAAGTTTTTGGAGCAACTTTACTATTTGGCTCATATAAAATTAATGGAACAGTTGGATTTCCTTTATCATCAAACCAAGGTTCTTTAGTTTTTAAAGAATCTATACTGCTTTGATAATATTTATGAACTCCAGTATGGTCACCAACTATAGCAATTATACTATTTTGTAATAAACCAGTTTTTTCAAGATCTGTTAAGAAGTTTCCTATTTGCTCATCAGTATAATGAACACTTTCTAAGTATCCGCCCATTTCAGTTTTATCTAAATCATCAGGTAAATTTAATTTTCTCATATTTTTTGGTAAATCAAATGGACCATGATTAGTTAAAGTTACTGTAAATCCATAGAAAGGTTGTTTAAGTTTTTCTAGCATAGGAACTACTTGTTTAAAGTAAGTTTTATCACTAAGTCCCATTCCAACTAATTCATCAGGATTAAATGAGTGGAAGTCAATAAAGTTTTCAAATCCTAATCCAGGTAATCCTTTTGAATAATTCCAGAAAGAACCTTTATCAGGATGAATAGCTACTGATTCATATCCATTTCTATCAAGTATTCTTGGCATTGAGTTATAATCTCTAACTGGATATCTAAAGAAAGTTGAACCACGTCTTAAAGGTAACATTGATGTATTTACCATTAAGTCAGAGTCAGAGCTTGTACCTTCATTAACTTGTTCATATATATTAGGGAAGTAAAGGCCATGTTTTATTAAATTATCCATTACAGGAGTAATTTCTTTTCCATTTATTTTTTGTCCAATAACAAAACTTTCAAGTGATTCAACTTGAATAACTATTAAATTTTTACCTTTTGCCATTCCGAAATATTCGTTATTTTTTAAATTTTCATTTTTGAATTTATAGTAATCATTTATTTGAGTTTTTTCTTCATTACTAAGCTCATAAGGTTTAGAATCTTTATATACATTTATTGCATCCATTATATGATAACCTATAGGTGAAAAATATTTCACTGTATTTGTTGGGTCATAATTATCGAAAAAATACGCATTTTTTACATTTTTATTTCCCAGGACATAAAGATTGAATGGAACATAAGCAATAAATAAAATTGGAATTATTAAAGTTGCTATGAAAGTTTTAATAGCTCTTTTCTTTCTATTTATGTAAGATTTTCTAGTAAAGAAAACATAAATCGCCATTATTATAAAATCTATAAAGAATAATAAATCATATGGACTAAATAAAGATAAAATAGTCCCAGATAGATTATCTAAATTTGCTGTTTGAGTTAATATTAAAACTGATGGAACTGTTAAAAATCCTCTAAAATAACATAAATCTACTAGTGTTAAAATAGTTAAAATTAAGTCTATAATAAATAGATAAATAACTCGTCCCTTTCCTTTAAAAAGCAATGAAAAGCTTAAAAATATAAGAGTAAAAGCAAAATAGTAACCTAAGCAATAACGTGTATCTGAGAAACCGAGTTTAAAATTTAGTTTATAAGGATCGGAGTTTAAAATAAACCCTTGAAGAAGGATTCCTTTTATTACGATTCCGAATAATGGTATTAAAAATAATATTGATCTAAAGATTTGGTCTTTATTAATATTTTTTAATGAAAAATTTTTAATATCTTTAATCATTTGAAAACTCCTTAATAATATTATCTTTCTAAATTATAGTACATACATTACAGAATATCAATAAATTAGAAATTTAAGAATTTAAACGATTTAGATTTAAAAGATATGTAATTAATTATGAATTAGTGTATAAGTAAAGAAGAAATAATACTTTAAAAATGATATAATATAGTAAAAAAAGAGGTGTATATATGGAAAAAATAAATTGTAAAGGTCTTTTATGTCCAAAACCTGTAATAGAAACAAAAAAATATTTTGATAATATAGAAAAGGGAACAGCTATTGTAATTGTTGATAATGAAATTGCTAATGCGAATATATTAAGATTTGCAGAAGGTGCAGGATATAAAGCATATAGTGAAGAAATTAATGGAGAGTTTAATATAACTATAGAAAAAGGAAATACTTCAGTAAAGAAAGAAGAGGTGGATGGTTTTTCTATAGTAATTACTACAGATAAATTAGGAGAAGGTAATGATGAATTAGGAAAGACATTAATGAAGAGTTATCTTTATGCTTTATCAGAAAGTGATAAGTTTCCAGATGAATTGATATTCTTAAATGGTGGAGTTAAACTTACAACAGAAGGTAGTAATGTTATAGAGAGTATAAATGAAATTAAAAATAAAGGTACAAAAGTTATAAGCTGTGGAGCATGTCTAGATTTTTATGATTTAAAAGATAAACTTCTAGTTGGCGAAATAGGAAATATGTATACAATCGTAGAAATAATGAATAGTAAGAGGGTAATAAAATTATAAGATTACTTTACATTAAGGGAGGAATAATGTATGAAGGAATATGATTTAATTATAGTTGGAGCTGGAATATCAGGTATGAATGCTGCTCTAAAAGCTCTAGAAAGTGGAATTGAGAAAGTTCTTATTTTAGAGAGAGAAGAAAACTATGGTGGTATATTAAATCAATGTATACATTGTGGATTCTCTTTAAATGGTGAAATGATAACAGGACCAGAAGTGGTAGAGAATATAAAAGAGCAATTAGATAAATATAATTATGAAATGAAGCTTAAATCAACTGTTTTAGACGTAGCTAAAAATAAAAAAGTAACATATATAAATGAGCAAGATGGAATATCTATAGTAAAAACAAAGGCACTTATAATAGCTACAGGATGTAGAGAAAGATATACAGGAAGTGTGCTTATACCTACAAGTAAATTTACAGGAGTATTTACTATAGGAAATGCACATAGGATAATAACTATAGATGGAATATTACCTGGAAAAAATCCAGTTATTATAGCAAATAGCAAATGGGCATTAATTTTAGCTAGAAGAGTAGAACTAGAGGGAGGAAATGTTAAAGCATTAATAGTAAATCCAGATAGTGGATATAAAATTTCTGATGAGGATCGACAAATAATAGAAGGTTTTGATATTAACTTGCTAGAAAACTCAAAGCTTATAGAGGTAGCTGGTAGAAAAAGAGTGGATAGTGTTAAAGTAATTGATTTAAAGACTTTTGAAGAAAAAGAATTTGAATGTGATTCTTTATTCTTATCTGTTGGATATTATCCTGAAATAGGAATGTTAGAAAAATTAGATATTGAAATGGATAAAATAAATAAAAGCTTAAAAGTAAATAATTATAGAACTTCAATAGAATGGATTTTTGCATGTGGTAATGTGATTTATGGAGCTAGATGTGTTGAAGTTAAAGAAATTGAGGGAAAATTGGCAGGGACTGAGGCACATAAGTACCTAGAATCCCTTAAAAAAGCTTAATAATTTCATTAAACATAAGAGTGTTACCTAAAGCATTTAAATGAATACCATCTAAAAATATTCCTTTAGATAAGTTTGATTTTGATAATGTATAAAAATCAACTATATCTAGAGGATATTTTTCTTTTAAATCATTTATTTTATCTTTTAAAATAGGTAGATTTTTAACTGTATAATCATAATAAGAAGAAGGAGAAAATAGATTTTCAGCTAAATCTTTTAAAATAATTGGAGGTATACCAATTATTATCTTAGAATTAATTTCTATTAAATCTTTAATCATAAGTTCTAAATTTCCAATAATATAATTAACATCTCTACCAGATAAAAGGTCATTAGTTCCACACATAATAAATGTAGTTTTAGGATTATGTGAAATAACATCTCTATAATATCTAGATAAAATTCCACTTGAAGTATCTCCATTTACTCCTTTATTTAAAATTTTTTTATCAGGAAGTGCTTCAGAAACTTTATAAACAAAAGAATCTTTCTTAGAAATTCCATAACCAAAAGTTAAGCTGTCTCCAATAAAAACTATAGTATCTAAATTCATAAAAATCCTCCTTTAAAATAGATTAGAAAAGCAAGCTCTACAAATTAAAGTTTTCCCACCATTTCCTTTTAAATATTCACCTTCTTTAAGAGATTTATTACAAATTTCACATTGTAATTTTTCTTTAGAAGCTTTAGGTGAATCTTTTTTTTCAGATTTCTTTTTATCTAATGTTTTTAAAGTTTTAGAATTTTTTATAGGTGAATATATTGTTTTTTCAGTTGGATTTTCTTTTTTATTTATTGAATAAGAGATATCATAAGAACTTTCCGCAAATAATTCTAATTCAAATCTTGGATTTTCTTTATCATAATATTCTTCAACAAAAATTTTTTTTATTTGAGCGTCATTAACTATAAGTCCACTTTTCTCAATTCCGTCAAATATACTTTTAGATATATTTATTGTATCAGGGTGTCTTTTTTCACTTTTATAAAAAACCTTTAATATTGCAATTAAACCTTCTTCTAATACTATATTAGGATTTTGTAATCTTGCAACATAAGCTATTTCTTGTTCGTATAAAGCATATCTATCATGGTATTTACCAGTATTGTAAGGAAGAATAGCTCTTCCATCTTTGTTATGTAATTTAAAATTTGATTTTGTTATTGGAGATCCATTAACAATTATTTTTGCATAATCTGACATAATACTACTCCTTATGGGTATAATTAAAATAAAAGTTATTTTAGATTATTTTAACATACATTATTAAAATATACTGAATAACATAGTATATAATTGATAATAGAGTGTATATGAAGTATAATTACAAATAGTGAATTTACTTTTAAGGAAGTTTAAACGAGGTAAAGAGTAATGGATAAAAAAACAATATTATCAATAGAATCAAGTTGTGACGAAACTTCTGCTGCTGTTGTTGTAAATGGTAGAGAAGTATTATCAAATATAATATCAACCCAAATAGAAACTCATAAAAAGTTTGGAGGAGTTGTTCCAGAAGTTGCATCAAGAATGCATACTGAAGTTATTAATGAAGTAGTACAAAAAGCTTTAAAAGAAGCTAATGTTACATTAGAAGATATAGATGCAATTGGAGTTACTTATGGACCAGGGCTAGTAGGAGCATTATTAGTTGGACTTCAATATGCAAAAGGTTTAGCTATGGCAACTAGAAAGCCTTTAATAGGAGTGAATCATATTGAAGGACATATTTCAGCCAATTACATACAACATAAAGATTTAAAACCACCATTTGTTTCATTAGTAGTATCAGGTGGTCATACTTTTATAGTTTATGTTAAAGATTATGGAGTTTATGAAGTAATTGGTCAAACAAGAGATGATGCAGCTGGAGAAGCTTATGACAAAGTTGCAAGAGCTTTAGGTCTTGGATATCCAGGAGGACCAAAGATAGATAAACTTGCAAAAGAAGGGAATCCTCATGCAATAGATTTCCCAAGAGCAAGATTTGCTCATGAAGAAACTTTAGATTTTTCATTTAGTGGAGTTAAATCAGCAGTATTAAATTATTTAAATAAAGCTAAAATGCAAGGTGTTGAAGTTAATAAAGCTAATGTTGCAGCATCTTTCCAAAATGCAGTTGTTAGTGTATTAAAAGATAATGTATTCTTAACTTGTGAGAAAAAAGGTTTAGATAAAATTGCAATAGCAGGTGGAGTAGCATCAAATTCAGCTCTTAGAGAAGCATTAATAAGTGAAGGTGAAGAAAAAGGAATAAAAATTCTTTTCCCATCACCAATTCTTTGTACAGATAATGCAGCAATGATTGGTAGTGCTGCTTATTTTAGATTTATAAAAGGAGAGGAGTCAAGTTTAGATTTAAATGCAAAACCAAATCTAAAATTATAGACTTAAAAGAGATTAATGAGTTTATTAGCAGAATCAAACAGTTTGAAAAAAATTAATATGAGAGAAAAAGTTCCAATGACAGTAAAAATAAAGAGAATTATTTATATAATAATTGCTATATTTGCTATTGGATTTGGAATTCAATTAGTATACAATTTTGTTTCAGGTGAAATGATTAAGACAAAGAATACATATGTAACTATAGATACAAAAAAAGTATATTATCATGCAGCTGGAGCAGGAGATTATACAGTTATTTTTAGTAATCCTATAGGTACTAATATGTATGAATGGAATAAAACTATAGAAAGCCTAGATAAATTAGGAGTTAGGACTTTTGTATATAATAGAAATGGATATGGATTAAGTGATGGAAGTGAAAAAATGACTCCTAAAGAACAAGCAGAGCAATTAGAAAAAGTTTTAAAGAAAGCTGCTATAACAGGAAATTATATATTAGTTGGGGAAGGTTACGGAAGCTTAGTTTTAACTAATTTTGCAAAAGAACATCCTAGTAATGTAAAAGGAGTAGTTTTAATAAATCCAATAAATGAGGCTAATAAATCAGAGTATCATAATTTTAAGAATTTTATGTCTCTTGGAGGAAAAAAAATACAAGCAATAGGAGCTAATTTTACTTTAACTTGGTTATTAGACAAGATTGGGCTTGCGACAAATTATCCAGATTTTGAAAAGAATCTTACTAATGAAAAAGAAAAAGATCAATATGATTGGTTAAAGAATAAAGCTCCATATAGAAAAGCTATATATAATGAATCAAAAAATCTATATGATATGAGTAGTAATAGCGAAACAAAAGGAATGTTTAATAATATTCCATTATATATAATAAGCAATATAAAAGATAATCCTTTGAAAGATTTAGGAAGTAAAGATTATACAACTGAATTTTATACAGATTATTCAGGCCATTCATTTGCAAGTGAAAATCCTAAAGATGTTTCATCAGCTATTACGAGAGTAGTTGATCAAGCAATTAGAATAAATGCAAGAGAAAAAGAAAACAATAAATAAATATAAAAAGTATTAAATTTATATTTTTGGTGAATAATACCTAGTGGAATGCTAGGTATTATTTTTTTTACAAAATGACATAAAAATGACACAAAAATTTAATATAATATTGTATATAATAGGAAATAAAATGGAGGGAGAAATAATAATGGAGAGCAATGAATTTAGAAATGAACATGAAAATATAGAAGAAATAAATGATTTTTCGCCTGACAAAAAGAAAAAACGAGGAAAAGGAAAAATATTTATAGGCGTAATAGTAATAATTTTAATTTCTTTTATATCTGGAATAGTTGGAGGGGGAATAACTTATTATTTCTTAAAGAAGAATAATAATATTACTACGCAAAGTTCGCCAGATTTTAAAACTACATCACCAATGACAATTCAAGAAGTATATAAAAAAGTAGCACCAGCAGTAGTAATAGTTTCAACTAAAAGTGTTGCACTGACAAATGGAATATTCCCAGAAGAAGTAGAAGGAATTGGGTCAGGATTTATAATAAATGAAAATGGTGAAATTTTAACTAACTACCATGTAGTAAAAGGAGCAAAAGAAGTTCATGTAACTTTAAGTACAGGAAAAGAAGTACCTGCTGAAGTTGTAAATTATGATGAAGCACAAGATATAGCTTTATTAAAACTTAAAGAAAAAATTAAAGTTCCAGCAGTTGCAGAGCTTGGAAATTCAGATAATCTTCAACCAGGTCAAACAGTTGTTGCTATAGGAACTCCTCTTTCAAAAGAATTTGCAAGTACAATAACGCAAGGGATAATAAGTGCAGTTGGAAGAACTGTTGATACTAAAACTGGAAAACAAATAAATCTTATTCAAACTGATGCAGCAATAAATCCTGGAAATAGTGGAGGACCACTTGTTAATGCTGAAGGTCAAGTAATAGGAATTAATACATTAAAAGTTAGTGGAGGAGCAGAAGGTTTAGGATTTGCAATTCCAATAAATGAAGTTAAATCAAAACTTGACGTTTTATCAAAACCAGCAATAATGCTTGGAATAGAAATAGTTCCAATAGATAAGAAATTATCTGAAGAAAAAGGATTACCAGAGGGTATATATGTTGCAGGAGTAAATAATTTCTCATCAGCTCAAAAAGGTGGAATGAAACCAGGAGATGTAATTATTTCATTTGATGGAAAAAGAGTAAAAACTGCAGAAGAATTAAATAAAATAAAAGAAACTAAAAATGTTGGAGATAAAGTGCCTGTAGTAGTAGAACGTGATGGTAAAAAGGTAGATTTAACTCTTACAATGGAAAATTAAAATAAAAACTTATTAAAAAATAAATATATTTTTAGTAAGTTAAATTTAAAAATAAAGCTAGTCTTAAGTGATTAGCTTTATTTTTATGCTCTTTTACAAAAAATTAACAAGTGTGTAAAAGAAAAAATAGTGTGCTTAATAAATACACACTATATAGAGAGAAAAATAGTTAGGAAAACGGCTACATTTTACTAGAATTAAAGTATATTAAAAAAGAATTCATAATTTGGCATACAACTTGCTATATATAATAGTGTGATAACTGATAAAAGGGTTTTAAAATATAAAATAAAAATTACCAGAATATGAGGGGGATACTATTATGAAAAAAATATTATTATGTTGTTCAGCAGGAATGTCAACAAGTCTTTTAGTAACAAAAATGGAAGCAGCTGCAAGAGAGCAAGGAATTGAATGTCAAATAGCAGCATATTCAGAAGCAGATGTAAAAAATCATGAAGACGAAATGGATGTTTTATTATTAGGACCACAAGTTAGATTTTTATTTAACAAAATGAGAGAAAAATATGAGCCAGCTGGAATACCAGTAGATGTAATAAACACAGTTGATTATGGAACAATGAATGGAGCAAAAGTTTTAGCTCACGCATTAAAATTATTAGAAAAATAATAAAATTTATATTGCTTGATTGGGAGAGTGCATAGTATGGAGGAAGTTATATTGAATCTTATGGCTCATAGTGGTGAAGCCAAAAGTTATGCTATGGAAGCTATAAATGCTTCTAAAAATAATAGATTTGAAAAAGCAGATTACTTACTTCAAAAAGCTAATGAAGAGCTTGCCTATGCACAACTTTCACAATCAACTTTAATGCAAAATGAGAAAAATGACATCAGTCTTAAAATCTCATTATTATCAGTACAAGCGCAAGATCAATTAATGACAAGTATGTTTTTAATAGATGTTGCAAAAGAATTGATAAGTTTATATTTAAAGATAAATTGAAATTATGAACTCTAATGGTAGCATTAGAGTTCATTGACTATATTTTAAGGAGAGTAGAAGGCTATGAATTATGTAATAGGTGTAGATGGTGGAGGAACTAAAACAGAAGCAGTAGCATACAGCTTAGAAGGACAAGTTTTAGAGACAACACTAACAGGATTTGGAAACTTGGTAAATGGTAGAGAAGAGGCATTGAAAAATATTACAGATTCTATAGAGGGAATAGTTAATAAATTAGGTAAAGAAGGTTTAAAAGGTTTATATTTAGGAATTGCAGGTTCTGAAGTAGGAGATCATGCTGAAGCTATAAGAAATGAAATAAAAGAAAAAATAGGTTTTGACTCCCTAGTTATGAATGATGGTGATTTAGCCCTAAAAGCGTTATTAAAAGGTGAAGATGGTATTTTAGTTATTGCAGGTACTGGATCAATTGCTTTTGGAATTAATGGAGATAAAGAAAAAAGATGTGGAGGATGGGGACATCTTCTAGGTGATGAAGGTAGTGCTTATAAAATATCTATAGAAGCTTTTAAAAAGATGATAAGAGAAGAAGATTTTGGTTTAGAGAGAAGTGAACTTTCTAAAGACATATTAAAAGAATTAAACATAAAAGAAGTTTCAAATATAATAGATTTTATTTATTCTTCTACTAAAGACGAAATAGCACAAATGGCAGGACTTGTTTCAAAGCATGCTGAAAATGGTGATGAAGAGGCTAAAGCTATATTAGTTAATGAAGGTATAGAAATAGCTAAAGCAGCTGAAAGAGTATTCAAATATTTAGATTTCCAATCATGTAGTATTGGATTAGTTGGTGGAGTTTTAAGAAAATCAAAAATACTTAGAGAAGCTTTTGAAGAATATTTAAATAATAATATAAAAGTAAATTCATTTGTTGATGAAGAAGTTTCAGCTGCAAAGGGAGCTTACTATATTTATAAAAAAAATAATAAATAAAAGTTTTGTTTTTAAGAATGGAGGATACGTATAAATGAAAAGATTAGGAATTTCAATATATCCAAATCACTGTGATATGGATAAAATAGTAGAATATATTGATTTAGCAGCTAAATACGGATTTAGCAGAATATTTACTTGTCTTTTATCAGCTGAAGGAAAGTCAGTTGACCAAATAGTAAAAGAATTTAAAGTAATGTTAGATGCGGCTAATAAGCATGGAATGGAAGTTATAGCTGATTTAGATCCAACTGTATTCAATGGACTTGGAGCATCAATAACAGATCTTAAAATGTTTAAAGATATGGGATTAAGTGGAATCAGACTTGATATGGGATTTGCAGGTAATGAAGAGGCAATAATGACTTTCAATAAATATGGTTTAAAAATTGAGTTAAATGTAAGTAATGGAACAAAATATATTGATAATGTAATGTCATATCATCCAAATACAGAAAATCTTTATGGATGTCATAATTTCTATCCACATGTTTATACAGGACTTGGATATGATCATTTTATAAAATGTAGTAAACAATTTAAGGATTATGGAATAAAAGTAGCAGCATTTGTTAATTCACCAACTGCTGAAAATGGACCATGGCCTGTATCAGAAGGTTTATGTACTTTAGAAGAACATAGAAATTTACCTATAGATGTACAAGCTAAACATTTATTTGCAACTGGATTAGTTGATGATGTAATAATAGCAAATTGTTTTGCTAGTGAAGAAGAATTAAAAGCATTAAGTGAAGTTAATAGAGAAATGTTAGAACTTACAGTTGAATTAGTAGATAATCTTCCAGAAATTCAAAAGAAAATAATTTTAGAAGAATTCCACTTTAATAGAGGAGATTGTTCAGATTATGTTATAAGATCAACTCAATCAAGAGTTAAATATAAAGGAGAAAGTTTCCCACCAGCATATACTCCAGATATGGTAAAAGGTGATGTAATGATTGAATCAGATCTTTATACTAGATATGCAGGTGAATTACAACTTGCAAGAAAAGAAATGAAAAATAGTGGTAAAACAAATGTTGTTGCAAGAGTAGTTGAAGAAGAAAAGTTTTTAATAGACTTAATAGAACCATGGGGAAAATTTGGTTTTAAGTTAAAAAAATAGCCTATACTTAAAAGGCTATGGGCTTTGGACCATAGTCTTTTATTGTATAAATTTAATCAATAAGTTAACAGGAAAGAAGGCAAAGCTTATGAAAAAAGGGATAAAAATTGTTACTATTGGTGGAGGTTCAAGCTATACACCAGAATTAGTAGAAGGATTTATAAAAAGATATAATGAGCTTCCAGTAAGAGAACTTTGGTTAGTTGATATTGAAGAGGGAAAAGAAAAACTTGAAATAGTTGGAAACTTAGCAAAAAGAATGGTTAAAAAAGCTGGAATTCCAATGGAAGTTCATTTAACTTTAGACAGAAGAGAAGCTTTAAAAGATGCTGATTTTGTAACTACACAAATTAGAGTTGGGCTTTTAGATGCAAGAATTAAAGATGAAAGAATTCCATTAAGTCATGGGGTTATAGGTCAAGAAACAAATGGTGCAGGAGGAATGTTTAAAGCTTTTAGAACTATACCAGTTATATTAGATATTGATAAAGATATGGCTGAATTATGTCCAAATGCTTGGTTAATAAATTTCTCTAATCCAGCAGGAATGGTTACAGAAGCTTTACTTAAATATGGAATAAATAAAAAAGTTATAGGGCTTTGCAATGTTCCAATTGGTATGGAAAAAGCAGCTGCTAATATGTTAGGAGTTGATCATAGTAGAATAAGACTAGATTTCTTTGGTTTAAATCATATGGTATTTGGTAAAGAAATTTATCTAGATGGTAATAATGTAACTGATACAGTTATGGAAGCTATGGCTGATGGTAAACTAGGTTCAATAGTTAAAAATATAAAAGACTTTGAATGGGATAGAGATTTTATAAAAGCATTAGGAATGATGCCATGTCCATATCACAGATATTATTTCCAAACTTCAGAAATGTTAGAAGATGAATTAAAAGAATTCTCAAAAGGTGAAACAAGAGCTGAGGTAGTTAAGAGACTTGAAAAAGATTTATTTGAATTATACAAAGATGAAAGCTTAGATGTAAAACCACCACAATTAGAAAAAAGAGGTGGAGCTTATTATTCAGATGCTGCTTGTAGATTAATTTATTCAATTTATAATGATAAAGGTGATATTCAACCAGTTGATGTTAGAAATAATGGAGCTATTACAGGAATTGATAATGATTCAGCTGTAGAAATTTCATGTATTATAACTAAAGATGGACCTAAACCAATAGCAATGGGTAAAATTCCAGCTTCAGTTAACGGATTAATACAAACAATAAAATCTTTTGAAACACTTGTTGTTGAAGCAGCAGTAGAAGGAGATTATCATAAAGCTTTAATTGCTTTAGCACTTAATCCATTAATTCCATCAGAAAAAATGGCTAAAACTCTTTTAGATGAGTTATTAGAAGCTCACAAAGATTATTTACCACAATTTAAACATCATTTTGAATAATGAATATTTTTATTAAGAGTTATCTATTTTAATAGATAACTCTTTTTTTATAAAAATTGTAGAATATATTAATATTAAAAATATGATATAATGGTAAATGTTAAATTAAAAAACAGGAGGAATAAATGGGGAATTTATTAAGAGGGGATAAAAAATTTTATAGGAAAGTATTTATTATAGCTCTTCCTATAGTAATACAAAACTTTATAACATCTTCTTTAAATATTGTAGACACAATAATGATAGGAAGTTTAGGTGAAAAAGAAATAGCAGCTGTTGGTATTGGAAATCAATACTTTTTTTTAATGAACATAGTTATGATGGGACTCTTTAGTGGAATAGGAATTTTTATTTCACAATATTTTGGAAAAAATGATAAAGAGAGCATTAGAAAATTAGTTGGAATGGGATTATTTGCAAGTTTTATAGTAGGTGGATTATTTACTGTTTTTGCACTTGCAATTCCAAATGGAATAATAGGTTTATTTAATACTGATTCAAATGTTATAGCTATAGGAGCAGAATATTTATCAACAGTTTGTCTAAGTTATATTTTTACTGCAATAAGCTTTAATTTTGGAATAGCATCAAGATGTGTAGAAAAAACAACTGTACCTATGATTGCTAGTGCAATAGCTTTATGTATAAACACTGTTCTTAATTATGGTCTTATTTTTGGAAAATTTGGTTTTTCAGCAATGGGAGTAAGGGGTGCAGCTATAGCAACTCTTATTGCAAGAATAATTGAATGTATAATAATAATTGCATATTTATATTACACAAAAAATATAATTGCAGGCAGTTTTAAAGAGTTTAAGAGCTTTGAGTTTAGCTTTGTTAAAAAAGTTTGGATTACGGTAATGCCAGTTCTTTTAAATGAGGCATGTTGGGGATTTGGATCAATAATGTACAATATTATATATGGAAGAATAGGAACAAGTGCAATAGCAGCAGTTCAAATAGCAACAACTGTTACTAACTTATTTTTAGTGGTTATTTTTGGTATAGCTAGTGCATCATTAGTTATAGTTGGAAAAGAAGTAGGAAAAAATAAAGTAGAAAAAGCTATTGAATATGGTAAGAATTCTTTAAATCTAGGTTGTATAATAGGTATATTATTATCTATTCTTATAATTTTATTAGCTGGAAAAATAGTTGATATTTATAATATATCAAATGAGGTAAAAGAATGGACTAAAGCAATCCTTTATGTAACCTCTGTAGTTATGGTTGTAAGAGTTTATAACATTATAGCTATTGTAGGTGTTTTAAGAGGTGGAGGAGATGCAAAGGTATCATTTTATATAGAAGCATCTACAATGTGGTTTATTGGAGTTCCGGCGGCTTTAATTGGAGCATTTTTATTAGGACTTCCAGTATATATAGTTTATGCTTTATGTGGTTTAGAAGAGATAGTTAAAATGATATTATGTGTAAAGAGAATAAGAGGCCGAAAATGGATTAATAGCTTAGTAGAAGAAAAAATGGTAGAAGTAATTCAATCTTAATCTTTAGTGAAGGAATGATTAAATTGAGAGAAAAAATAAAAATACTAATAGCAGTTGTAATTATAGCTTTAATTTCTTTAGGAATAATAAGTTTTGTAGAAAAATCGCAGAAGCCAGATCTTTCAGGGAAACTTACTATATGGACTACAAATAGTAATTACAAATATATGGAGACAGTTGCAGAGAATTTTGAGGCCAAAAATAAACATGTAGTTATAGATATTAAAAATTTAGATAGTAAAGATTATTTTAATGAAGTAGTTAAAAGCTATAAAGAGGGGAAAGAACCAGATATAGCATTATTAAATGGAGAACAATTAAATAGTTTAATTCTAAAAGAAAATATTATACCTATGAGTATTGGAAATGTTATAAGCACTTATAATATGAACTTTAGTAATTCAAGAGTTCAATCAGTATATATAAATGGAAACTATTATGGAGTTCCATTTACAAGTACACCATTAGTTTTATATGTAAGAAATGATTTGCTTAATAAATATGGTTATAATAATACAGATATAAATACTTGGAGTGATGCAATTAGAATTGGAAAAGATATTTATAAGAAGAGTAATGGAAAAGTTAGACTTATAAATGCAGTTGGCCAAGACTATGTTGATTTAGTAGATTTAATTTTAATGGAAAATATGGGCTCAGGAAATGATGAGCAAGATATATTAAAAAATACAGAAGATATGCTAAATACTTTAAAGAAAGAAAATATAATAGCAACTGAACCAAATTCAGAATATGCAGCTAAGATTGGTTCTATAGTCCAAATGAAGGCTATAGCTGAAACTAAAGAGAAATGTACTTGGACTGCTAATAACCCTCCAGCACTAGTTGTAGGAGGAAATAAATTTTATGAAGCTGGAGGAGAAAACTTAGTTTCATTAAATAAAGAAAAAGAAAATTTAAGTGAAGCCTTCATATCTTTTGTGACTAATGATACTAAAACTTCACTAGAATATACTTTATCAGGTGATGTATTTTCAAGCTATTTATACACTTATAAAAATGTAGCAGTAGAAAATCAAATAAAAAATTTTAGTGGAAAAAGCCCACTCATAGTTATGAGTAACATAACTGAGAAGGCTTTTGAAATACAAAATTATAATGAATATTTAAAGTTAAGAAATGATATTATAAATAATCATAAATAGATTTATAAGCTTGTAAAGTTAATTTTGCAGTTTGCCTCCATGAAAATTGGAGGCTTTTTTCATATCCTTTTTTTATAAGAGAATTCTTTAAATTTTCATCTTCTAATACTTTGAATATAGCATTACTAAGTTCATCTTTGCTATTTGGATTAATTAGCAATGCTGAATCGCCTGTAACTTCAGGAATTGAAGTTACATTTGAAGTTATTACTGGTGTCATACAGCTCATTGCCTCTAATGGAGGAAGACCAAATCCTTCATAAAATGATGGATATACAAAAAGATCTGCTCCATTATATAAAATAGGTAATAAATCATTATCTACAAATCCACTAAAAATTATAGATGATAATTTATCTTTATTTTTTACATAATTAAATAATTCTTCACCTTCATCTTTTAAAGGACCAACAATAAGAAGTTTATATTCTTTTGAAAGATTATTTTCTATTTCTATAAAAGAGTCTATTAAAGCTCTAACATTTTTTCTACTGCTAAAACCTCCAATATAAAGAATATATGGAGTGTTAAAATTATATTTATCACAAATTTTTTTTCTACATAATTTTTTATCTAAAGGCTTATAAGCTGAATTAGTTGCAAGCGGAGTTACAAATATTTTATCTTCAGGATATCCTTTAAAAAATCTTAAAATATCTCTTTTAGAAAATTCGGATACAGTTAATATTCCTTTAGATTGTTCAATTATTCTTGGCATATCTTTTAAAAATCTATTTAAATATCCTGTTCCAACAGTTTCAGGCATGGTGTAAGGAATTAAATCATGAATAGTTACAATTGTATTTATATTTTGCTCGAAAGGAAAACCAATACCATTTTGAGGAATATGATATAAATCAATAGACCTATCATTTAAATTATTAGGAATATAAATGTTTTCAAAAAATCTACCATGTCTTCCTGAAGAGTATAAAAAATCAACCTTATCCTTTTTAAATTTTTCAGCGATTTCACCAGTCCAAATTAAAGTGAAATTATCATCTTTATTTATATTAATCATTTCTGAAATAACATTTTCCGTATATGTTCCAATACCTGTTCCGCTATGAAGATTAACACTTCTTGAATCAATAGCAATTTTCATTTTAACACCTCTTTCTATTCTTATAATATAAAGTATTAAAAATATATAAAAAGGTGAATAAAAAATCACCAAAGGTTAGTAAAAACATATAATGAAAAATAGAGAAAGGTTTTAGGGAGAGAAGTATGGAAAATACATTAATAAAAAAAAGTATAGAAAGTGAATATAACATAGAAGTTAAATCAATTGAAAAATTTAAGAGTACTTATAGGATAAATGGAAATGAGGGATATTGTTTAAAAATTATAAAATATGACTACCCTCATTTTTTATTTATTATAGAGGCAATGAATCATCTTTTTGAGAAGGGATTAAGAAGTGTTCTTCCACTTTTAAAAACTAAAAGTGATAAGAAGTATATAAGACTTGGAAATAAAAATGCATATTTAACAAAATGGATTAATGGAGAAGAGAGTAATTTTGATGTATTAAATCAATTAGATAGAATTGGGGAAGCTGTTGGAGAACTTCATGTTAAAAGTAGAAATTTTAGTATACCTCAATTTAGTAAGCCAAGGATAGGATGGATGTCTTGGATAAAAGTTTTTGAAACAAGAAAAAATGAAATATATGATTTTAAAAATAGAATATATCAAAAAGCTTATAAAAATGATTTTGATAAATTGTATTTAGAAAATTTTGATTCTGAAATAAAAAGATGTGATAGAGCGATAGAGGCACTAAAGAAAAGTAATTATTTAAATGTAATGGAAAAGCAAGTTATGAAGATGGGATTTTGTCATCATGATTTAGCCAATCATAATATTATTTTAGATAAAGAAAATAACATTAATTTTATAGATTTTGATTATTGTATTTTAGATAGCAATTTACATGATTTAGCTTCACTTATTTGGAGAGTAAATAAATTTTCTACTCCATCAGTAGAAAAGACAGATAAAATTTTAAAGGGATATACAAAGAAGGTTTCTGTAGATAAAGAAGAGGTTGAAATAATGAAAGCATTTTTAAGTTTCCCACAAGAATTTTGGCAAATTGGACTTCAAGTTTATTGGGAACAGCAACCTTGGGGAGAAGAGTTTATGATAAATAAATTAGAAAATTATTTAAAGATTATAGAAGGGAAAGTAAATATGATTGAATCAATTAAGATTTAAGGGGGAGAATATGAATGTAAATAAGGCATTAGAAGACTATCTTTTTTATAAAAATATTTATATAAGAAATGAGTATTTTAATTCTAATGAATTAAAAAGTGAAGATGAAATTTTAGCTCATGTAAATTTAATTGTGGAATTTCAAAAAATTCTTTATAGCTTTAATTCAAGCAAGGTTGGTGGAATTAATAGTTCAATAGGGAGAGATTTAGAAAAAATAAAAAATTCTTATATTGTTTTAAAAAATTTAGAGGATGATGAAATTTATAATATTATAAAAAATAGATTGAATAATTTACTAATAGATTTAAAAAAAATAGATATTAAAAGTTTAATAAAACGTAGCTCAATTAGAAAAGAAATATCTATAGGAAGATTAGATGAGAAAAATATTAGAATATTAGATGAAATAGAAATAGGGAAAATAAAAAAAATAAATTATAACTTAATAGAAGAGGATTTTATTAAATATATTGTTAGGATAAGAAAAAATGATGCTCATTTAAATTTGGAAAAGATAATAGGAGAATATACATTAAAGTCTAAGTTAGGAGAGGAAAGTTTTAATTATATAAATGTAATGGCTTTAGCTCCTTGGGAAAGCATAAGATATATAAATAAGTTTAAAAGCAAAATAAATAAAGAAGTTCTTAAGAATTTAATGATAAGTGATAAAGTAATTTAAAAGGAGAGTTTGATGAGCAGATATTTAGAAAAAGATTTTTTATGTAGTTATGACTTAAGTATTGGTTTTTTCAATAATATAGGAGTAAAGGTTAAAGATGTACAACCATTGAGAAAAGTATTTATTTTAAAAACAGAAGAGGGAGATAAAATACTTAAAAAAGTTGATTATGACCAAAATAAAATAAATTTTATAGAGAAATCATTAAAATATATAAATAAGACTTATCCAAATACAATGAGATTAAATAAATTTTCTAATGAAGAAAACTATATAAAATGGAAAGATGAATTTTATATAGTAATGGATAAAATTACAGGAATAGAAGCATCTTGTACAAATCCAATAGATTTAGAAATTTGTGCTAAGTCTATTGCTAAGCTTCATAAAGCATCTAAAGGACTAAAAAATAGCCTAGAAAAAGAAAATAGCATGGTAATAATGGGAGAAGACTTAGTTAAATCATATAGTGAAGCAAGAGAAGATTTATTAGAAATAAAGAAATTTGTTTGCAGTTATAAATATAAAAATGAATTTGATAGTTTATTTATTGAAAATGTAGATAGATATGTAAAAGAAATAGAAGAATGTGAAAGATTACTTTCAAAAAGTAATTATAATAATATGAAAGATGATGAAGATATTTTAGCTCTTTGTCATAATGATTTGGCTCATCATAATTTTTTAATAGAGAATGGAGAAGTAAATATTATAGATTTTGATTATTCAAGTATAAACTTAAGATGTGTAGATTTAAGTGATTTAATATTAAAATGGATAAAAAATAGTGCTTTTGATATAGATAAAGCAAAGTTTATAATTGATAGCTATGATGAAGTAAATCCTATAAGAAAAGATGAATTAGAACTTATAAAAATTTTATTAGCTTTCCCAAGAGATATATATTCAATAATAAGAGTTTATTATCATAAAGAAAAGAGTTGGGAATATGAAAGCTATTTAAATAAATTTAAAGTGAAATTAGAAAATGATATATATAGAAAAAGTTTTTTAAAAGAATATAATGAAAAAATATAAATAAGGAATATTTTATATTCCTTATTTATATTTTAAAGCGAGATTATATTATAAAATAGTGATTAACTTTCGTTTTATATTGAATTTATAAAAAATCTAAGTTACCATTTCTATATAGATAATATGGAGGTAACTCTAAATATGGAGAAGAAATTAGGTTTACGTGAAAGAAAAAAGATACAAACTCATAACGATATAATAAAAAATGCATGGGAATTATTTAATGAAAAAGGATTTGATAAAGTTAAAGTAGCAGAAATAGCAGATATGGCTAATATATCTGTAAAGACTTTATTTACATATTTTAATTCAAAGGAAGATATCGTTTTTGCAGGAGAAGATGAGCTAATTAATAAAATAATATATTCTTTTAAAAATAGAAAAGATAAAGAGAGTTTAATAGAAGTAGAAAAGAAGTTAATATTTAAATTAATTAAAGATGAAGAAGATATAGTTAAATTAGAGGAGAACTCATTAATAAAAATGATTTCTAACACACCAAGTATTAAATCACGTCTTTTACTTATGTGGAAAAATTACGAATATAAATTAGCTGATACTTTAAAAAAAGATACAAGGCTTAATTTATCAGATATGAAATCAAAAATAATAGCTATAAATTTAATTGCACCTTTTAGATTATTGTTTGATTTAATGATAGAAAAAGAAGAGAAGTTAAATAAAGAAAATATAGAGAATAAATTAAATGATTTATTTTGTATTATAGAAAAAGGAATAAGTGATATAAAATAAAAAGGAATATCTTTTGATATTCCTTTATTTTATCCTATTGTTTTTTTGTATGCGTTTAAAGTTTTTAAAGCAGTTTGTTCAAATGAAAATTTTCTACTAGTTTTTATAGAATTATTTACCATAGATAATTTTAATAAACTATCATTTAAAACTAAAAAAATTCTTTCAGCTAGTTCAGTTATATCTTCAGGATCTATTAAAATAGCAGTATTTTCACATATTTCAGGAATTGAAGTTCTATTTGATGCAATTACAGGAGTACCACAAGCCATAGCTTCTAAAGGTGGTAGCCCGAAACCTTCATAAAAAGAGGGATATACTAGCATTTCACAAGCATTATAAAAAATAGGAAGATCTTCTAAAGGAATAAAATCTGTAAATATAACATCATCTGAAATTTTCAAATCTCTAGCTCTTTTAAGATAGGAATCATAGGAAAGTCCTTTTTTTCCTGTTATAACTAATTTAGTTTTTTCTCTTGTTTCCGCAGGTAGTAAAGAATAGGCTTCAATTAAACCTTTTATATTTTTTCTAGGACTAAGCCCTCCAACATATAATATAAAATTGTTATCTATTTTATATTTTTCTTTTATTATTTTTTGACAGCTTGATTTGCCAAGGGGTCTATAAATATCTTCAGCTGCTAAGTGAGTTACAAATATCTTATCTTTAGGATAATTAAATTCTTTTGCAATATCTTCTTTTGAAAATTCAGATACAGTTATTATTCCATCACAGCTATCTATAATTTTAGGCATTTCCTCATTAAATATTTTCAGATATCTATCACTTACTGTATCTGGCATTTTAAGAGGAATTATATCATGAAGTGTGATAATTTTTTTACAGTATATATTTTCAGATAATCCAACACCATTTTGAGGAATATGATATAATTCCATACTTTTATCTGTGAGAATATTTGGAACTCTAACATTTTCCCAAAAATTTTCTGTTGTATTATCATCTACTTTTTTTAAGGTAAAATTATTATTTAGATTTTTTATATCTAAACCTTCAGGAGAAAATAATAAATATTCACTTAAAGTATCTATTTTATTTAAATTTGTTATTAACTGATAAGTATATGTTCCTATTCCAGTGCCTCTGTACCATTTAGCTGCACGTCCATCTATGCCAATTTTCATTTTGTTATCCCTTCCCAAATATTGCTAATATTATTATATTAAGTTATATTAAAAGTGTTAATAAATTTGACATAGTTAACATATAGATATAGAGGGGGTGATTACAATGATGAGAGAGTTTGAAATCGAAAGACAATTTAATATCAAAATTGAGTCAATAAAGGCTAATAAAGGTGTATATTATTTGAATACTAACAAAGGAGAAAGATGTTTAAAAAAGATAAATTACGGACCTCAAAAATTATTGTTTGTATGTGGTGCTAAAGAACACCTAATAAAGAATGGATTTGATAAGGTTGATAGATATTTTTTAAACATAGATGGATATCCTTATGCATTAGTAAATGAAGATTTATATACTTTATCAATGTGGTTAAAAGGAAGAGAGTGTGATTTTCACAAAATTGATGAAGTTAAATTAGCAGCAAGCACACTTGCAAAATTGCATATTGCATCTAAAGGATATGATCCACCAGAAAATTCAAAACTTAAAAGTGACTTAGGAAGATGGCCAGGCCTTATGAAAAAAAGACTAAAAGCCTTAGATAAAATGAAGGAAATGGCTAGAAAGAAAAACAATAAAAGTGAATTTGATCTTCTATATATAAAATCAGTTGAATTTTATAAAGAGTTAGCTAAAGAAGCAAGCAAGGTATTAATGACATCAGATTATGAAAGATTGTGTGAAATTGCAGAAAAGGAAAAGATTTTATGTCATCATGACTTCACATATCATAACATAATTATAGATGATAATGATGAAGTAAATATAATAGATTTTGATTATTGTAAAAGAGAGATAAGAGCTTTTGACATATCTAATTTTATGATTAAAGTACTTAAGCGAGTTGACTGGGATATACAATTTGCAAAAGAAATAATCGATTCATATAATGAAGTTAGTCCATTAGAAGATTCAGAATATAAAGTTCTTTTAGCATATCTTCAATTCCCACAAAGATATTGGAGACTAGCTAATAGATATTATTATAATGAAGTTACTTGGGGAGCTAATACTTTTGCTAAAAAAATTCAAGGTATTATAGATGAGCAAGAAAAATATTTAAATTTCTTAAAAGAATTCAAAAGTTTATACAATTTAGATTAAACATTAAAACCTTAAGTCTAACTTTTAGTTAGACTTAAGGTTTTTTTGTAACTATTTTTTTTTATATAGAATAAATTAATATAAAGCATTTTTTAAGAAGAGGATATTATGCGTATAGGAGATGTTGTTGTTAGAAAATCTTATAATAAAGATGTAACATTTAAAATTGTTGATATAAAAGAAGTAGATGGGAAAAAAGTTTATATATTAAAAGGAATAAATATAAGAATAGTAGCAGATGCTAAAGAGAGTGATCTAGAAACTGTTGGAGATAGTTTTAGTGGGGAAAAAGATAAAATTTTAAATAGTAGAGTAAATAAAGCTTTAAAAAATATAATGATATATAGAGATCTTAAAGAGAGAAAAGGGGATAAATCATCTAGTAAAGCAAAAAAAGCTCCTGCTCCTGAGAAGGATGAACTTTTTTTTGGGAGACCAGGAAAAATACTTCACATAGATGGAGATAGTGAATATTTAGATACATGTCTTAAGGTATATAAACAATTATCTTTAGAAGCTGTAGGAGAAGCAGTCCCAGAGAGCAAACAACCTGAAAGAGTAGTTGAGTTAGTAAAAAAAAATAATCCTGATATAGTTGTATTAACAGGGCATGATAGTGTTTTGAGAAATACAAATGATTATTTAAATTTAAATAATTATAGAAATACAAAATATTATATAGAATCAGTCAAAGCTCTTAGAGAGTATAATAACAACTATGATGAATTAATTATATTTGCAGGTGCATGTCAAAGTTGTTATGAATGTATTTTAGATGCAGGAGCTAATTTTGCATCTTCTCCAAGTAGAGTATTAATACATTGCTTAGATCCTGTGTTTGTTTGCGAAAAAATAGCTTACTCAAATATAGACGAAGTTATTCCTATAAAGGATATAATTGAAAATACAATAACAGGAAGTAAAGGAATAGGAGGGCTTCAAACTAGAGGAAAATATAGAAAAGGATATCCCAAATCACCTTATTTATAAAAAAGATACTTTTTATGTATAAAATTCTAAAAAAATAAGAAAATAATAATATATATTAAACAAATTTATTGACATTATGGTAAGTAAATGATAAAATAAAATATTTTGTTTGACTTATTTTCAAATTACTGGTATAATATAAAATATGAAAGAGGGTGTATATATGAATGGAATCAGAACAATCGCTTCAATTAAAAAAAGTATTGAAGGTCATATTGGTGAGAAAGTTACCCTAAAAGCGAACGGCGGAAGAAAAAAAATTCTAGTAAATGATGGAATTATAGAGAGTGTTTATCCTAGTATATTTGTTGTTAGATTAGAAGATGAAACACAAAGAACTGTAACTTATAGTTATTCAGATGTTTTAACTAGAACAGTTCAATTACATTTTCCAGGATAAAAATAAAACTTCGATTTATTCGAAGTTTTATTTTTTTTATAATTAATTATAAAAAAAAGAAAGATGGTGGGTTTCCATCTTTCAACTATGGTATAAAAGGGTATTGAGAATTTATGAGAGGTTATATGGTCAATAACCAATTACTATGTTACGACAAAAAATAAATCTTGTCAACATATTTGGAGAAAAAAATTTAAAATAAATAAAAAAAAATTAAAAGAAAAGTTTTTGTGTCGAAATTTGTATTACTAATATAGTAATTTTATTAGTAATATTCGTATATATATGTTAGTAGATACTTATGTAGGAGGGGTAAAATGTCAAGAATAGATGTTATAAAAGAAAATATTCAATTTGAACAGTTATTAAATGAGAGCAACACTACAGCAATGCTAAATGAAGAATACTTAATACCTGATACTCACCCAGATGTAGAAGAGATATTAATGGTAGATGCTAAACCTATAATTACTTCAAAAGATACTGCGGGAGATAAAGTAAACATAGAAGGAAAAGTAGATTATAATGTACTTTACCTTGCTAGAGAAGATGGACTTATAGTATGCTCAGTAAATTATTCACAAAAATTTTCTAATACATTAGATTTAGAGGATGGAGAACATAAAGTAATTTGTGAAATAGATTGCAAAATGGAACATATTGAAGCAAAAATTATAAATGAAAGAAAAGTAGCTATAAACGGAGTATTAAATATTAACTGGGAAAAATATAAAGAAAAAGAAATAGAACTTATAAAAGATGTAGAATCAGAAGATGAAGTAGAAATGCTTAAGAAAACTGAAACTGTAAATAAAACTAAGCTTGATGACTTAGAAGAAATAGTTGGTAAATCTGTAATAAGAGTAAGCATGGATAAACCTCAAATAGCAAAAATATTAAAATCAGATATATCTCTTCAAAAGAAAGAAATAAAAATTGGAGATGAAAAAGTATATTGTGGATGTTACTGTAAAATAAACATACTTTACTTAGGAAATGAAAGTAAAGAAATATACCGCTTAACTGATAATGTATATATTTCAAAAGAGATTGCTGCACCAGATGTAAATCCTGATATGAATATAAGCTCAAAAATGGAGTTAATGAATAAGGATGTAAATGTAGAAGAAGATGATTTAGGTGAAGTAAGAATATTAAATGTTGAATTTAAAGTTGCTTGTGCAATAAAAATTTTATCAAGAGAAAGTTTAGAAGTTATAACAGATGCTTATTCACCTAAATTCCCAGTTGAAATCAAAAAAGAAAATTGTGAAATGGGAATGATCCATGGTATATATAACAATGATATTCTTGTAAAAGATAATATTTATATAAAAGAAGAGGATGCTAGACCAGAGAGTATCATAGCATGGTCAGGAAATATTATAATTACAGATAAAGCAGTTGAAGATGATAGATTAACTGTTGAAGGATATATAAAACTAAGTGTTGTTTATAAAACAGGAGATGCAGATAAATATTTAGCTAGAGTTGACGGAGATATTCCATTTACTGCAGCTATAGAAACACTAGGTTCAAAGCAAAATATGCAAGGTATTGTAAATGCATGTATAGAAGATTTAGATTTAAGCATAGAAGCTAATACTATAGCAGTTAAAGCTAATGTTCAAATTAATGCAAAAGTTTTATTTGCTGTTAATAAAGAAATTGTAAGTGATATAAAAGAATCAGAGGAAGAAGAACAGCAACCTAAAAAAGCTAGTATAACTATTTATGTTATAGGAAAAGGAGATACTCTTTGGAATTTAGCTAAAAAATATAAAACAACAATTGAAAAAATAAAAGAAATGAATGAATTAGAAGATGAAAATTTATTAATTCCAGGTGAAAAACTTCTAATTCCAGGTAGAATAAGTTAATAAATTTTGCTTTTAAGTCTCACTAAATTTTTAGTGGGACTTTTTTTGTATAAATATCAAAAAACTAGGAGATAATAATAAACGCGTAAAGCGAGGTGAGCGATAATGGATAAAATACCAAATAATAAATTGATAATAATTGGTGGGGCTGAAGATAAAAAAGGAAATAAAACAATTCTTAAGGAAATCTGTAATGAAATTGATAATGAAAAAGATTTATTAGTAGTAATGACAGTAGCATCAGAAGTTCCTTTATTAATTGGAGAAGACTATCTAAAGGTATTTAAATCATTAGGGGTAAAAAATATAAAAATATTAAATATTAATAGCAGAGAAGAAGCTAATTTAAAAGAAAATATAGAGTTTGTAAAAAAATCAAAACTCATCTTCTTTACAGGTGGAGATCAATTAAGGATTACTAGTATTTTAGGTGGGACAGAAATAAGTGATGAAATTTTAAGTAGTAAAGATAAAATTTTTGTAGGAACTTCAGCAGGAGCATCTGTAATGAGTGGGACTATGATAATTGATGGAGAAGATGAAGAATCTCCAAAGAAAAGTATAGTAAATATGTCTCCAGGATTGGGATTTTTAAATAATGTAGTTATAGATCAACATTTTGCACAACGAGGTAGAATAGGAAGGCTTCTTACAGCTGTTGCAGAACATCCAGGAATATTAGGTATAGGAATTGATGAAAATACTGCTATTGTAGTTACAGGTAACTTAATAAAAGTTATTGGTAATGGTAGTGTATATGTAATAGATGGAGATGGAATAAATTACACTAATATATCAGCACAAGATATGGATAAAGTATTAAGTATATTTAATGTTAAATTACATGTGCTAATAAGTGGAAATAGCTTTGATCTTAAGAGTAAGATACCTTTTGAGGAGGAAGAAATAGGTAATGAAAATAATAAGCAAAAGAGTATATAGAGGGAAAAATATTTACTCAAGAAAAAAATGTATAAGACTTGATTTAGACCTAGAAGGATATGCTGAAATTCCAAGTAAAGATATTGAAGGATTTAACGAAAAAATTGTTGAATATGTACCTGAGCTTAAAGAACATAGGTGTGGTATAGATGTAGAGGGTGGATTTTTAATAAGATTAAAAGAAGGAACATATCTTTCACATATCTGTGAGCACATAATAATTGGATTACAAAATAGATTAGGAATAGAAATATCTTATGGTAAAGCAAGAGAAGTAAAAGGTGAGCATTATTATATAATATTTCAATATTGGTATGAAAGAACAGCTTTAGAGATATCAAATTTAGCAATTGACATTATAAATGGAATAATAAAAGGTCAAGAAGTTGATGTTGAAAAAAGAATTGAAATAATAAAAGAAATAAAAAATAACGAAGAAGTTGGCCCAAGTACTAAAGCTATTATTGATTCAGCTGTTAAAAAAGGATTACCAGTATTTGAAATAGATAATTCAGGATATTATCAAATAGGTTATGGAAAACAAAGAAGAATAATATGTTCAACTATAAGTAATTTTACAAGTTGCTTAAGTTCAGATATTGCTTGTGATAAATTTCTTACTAAACAAATATTAGATATACAAAACATACCAGTAGGTAAGATAAGTAAAGTTAGAAATGTTATTGAATTACTAAAAGAAGGCGAAGTTATAGGATATCCATTAGTACTAAAACCACAATATGGGAATAAAGGGAATGGAGTTATTCTAAATATAAAAAATGAAAAAGAACTTTTAAAAGCTTATAAGGAAGTTTCTAAAATTTCTGATGAAATAATAATTGAAAAATATATTGTAGGAAATGATTATCGTGTATGCATAGTAAATAACAAAGTAGTAGCAGTATCTTTAAGAAGACCACCGAGAATAGTTGGAAATGGAAAAGATACAATATTGCAACTAATAGAAAAAGTTAATGAAGATCCTTTAAGAGGAGAAGACCATGAAAAACCATTAACAAAAATAAAAATAGATAATGAAGTTTTAAGTAAAATAAAAGAAGCAGGATATTCAAAAGAAGATATTTTAGAAAATGGAAAAGAGATAATTCTTAGAAGAAATGCTAATATATCAACTGGAGGAACAGCAGAGGACGTTACAGATAAAATATGTGATGAAAATAAAGAACTATTAGTAAGAGCTGCTAAAGCTATAGGATTAGATATCTGTGGAATAGATGTTTGTACAGATGATATAAGTTTACCTTTAAAAGGAAGAGGAATAATAGTAGAAGTAAATGCTGCACCTGGAATAAGAATGCACCATCATCCATCTTATGGAGAAGTAAAAGATGTTGGACAGGAGATAGTAAATTATTTATATAAAGGAAATCCTAAAAATATTCCTTTAGTAGCCATAACAGGAACTAACGGAAAAACTACAACAACTAGAATGATATCACATGTTCTAAAAATGATGGGAAATGTGGTTGGTATGACTTCAACTGAAGGTATCTTTATAGATGATAAATGTATTGATTTAGGTGATGATACAGGATATGAAAGTGCTAAAAGCATTCTTATGAATAATGATGTTGATGTAGCTGTTTTAGAGACTGCTAGAGGCGGAATGATAAGAAAAGGATTAGCATATGATTTAGCTGATGTTGGAGTTTTAACTAATATAACAGAAGATCACTTAGGTTTAGATGAGATTTATACAATGGAAGATCTAGCGTTTGTAAAATCTCTTGTATTAGAAGAAGTAAAAGAAGATGGTTATTCTGTAATTAATATTGATGACCCTTGGAGTGTAAAAATATTAGATAGAGTTAAAGGTAATACGATTTATTTTACAAAAAATAAAGAAAATGAACTATTAAAAGAGAAGATATTAACTGGTGGAATAGGGGTATTTATAGATAATGATTATATAAGTGTTGTAAATAACAATAGAAAATATGATGTTATAAAAGTATCAGATGTTCCAATAACTTTAGATGGAAAGATAGAATTTAATATTGAAAATTCCTTAGCGGCTTGTGCTGCTTTAGTTGGAATGGGAATAGATTATTGTATGATTTCAAGAGGCTTTAAAACTTTTGCGTTAGATAGCAAATGTAATGCTGGAAGATTTAATATGTATGATGTCTTTGGTAGAACTGTAATTCTTGATTATGGACATAATGGAGAAGGCTATAAAGGAGTATTTGCTGCAATAGATAAGTTAGAAAAAAATAGAGTTATTGGAGTAGTTGGAATAGCTGGAGATAGAAGTGATGAAATGGCTGCTGAAATAGGTAGATTATGTAGTGACTTCTTAGATATGATAATAGTAAAAGAAGATTATGATAGAAGAGGAAGAGCTCCAGGAGAAATGGCAAGTTTAATATTTAGAAATATTAAAAATAGCCAAAAAGAACTTTTTATTGATGAAAGAGACGCTATGAAGAGAGCTTTAGAAATAAGTGAAGAGGGAGATTTAATAATAGTTTTCTATGAGGATAGAGAAAAAGTCTTAAGTGTAATTGAAAAATGTAAAAATGATAATTTAGTTGAAAATAATGTTAAAAATAATTTGCAATAAGAAGTTAAAATTTGATCATTTTTCAATAATTAATTAAATAAAGTAATTTAGAAATAAATTAGAACAAAAATAAAATTTAAAATAATTAAATTATTTATTTAATATTTTAAGGAGAAAATTATTTATTGTATTTTAAAAATAGTAGAAATTTGTGATAAGAACTAAAGTAATAGATATAAAATAATTTACTTTAGTTCTTATTTTTTTATAAAAATATAAATTTTTATATTAAATAAACAAAAACACTATATGCATTGCTTATTTTTAATCATTAAATAGACACATAGTTTTTCCTATGTTAAAATTATGATTAATATTTATTAAGAGAAGGGGAATCGTATGAAGATAAAGGCACATGCCAAAATTAATATTTCACTTGATATAGTGGGAAAAAAAGAAAATGGATATCATTTATTAAAAATGATAATGCAAGCTATTGATTTATATGATGAAATCATAATTGATAAATGTAAAAGTGGAATAAATATAAATTGTAATAAGCCTTATGTTCCGAATGATGAGAGAAATTTAGCTTATAAAGCAGCAAAGCTTTTTATGGAAAATTATAATATTAACTCAGGGGTTAACATAACAATTAAAAAGAATATTCCAGTATGTGCAGGACTTGCAGGTGGAAGTACTGATGGTGCAGCTGTATTAAAGATAATGAATAAATTATTTAATATAAATGCTAGTGAAGAAAAATTAATGGAACTTGGTTTAAAATTGGGAGCAGATGTACCTTATTGTATAAAAGGGGGAACAGCTCTTTGTGAAGGAATCGGAGAAGAAGTTACTGAACTAAAGGGCTTTAAAAATAAAATAGTAGTTTTAGTAAAGCCAGCTTTTGGTGTTTCAACTAAAGCAGTATATGAAGAGTTTGATTTAGATAGAGTAATATTTCATCCAAACACAGAAGATATCCTAGATGCAATGGATAAAGATGATTTAAAATTTGTATCTAAAAACATGAAAAACTTACTTGAAAATGTAACTTTAAGAAAACATAAAGAAATTATTCAAATAAAAGATTCAATGATTAAAATGGGGGCTTTAGGTTCAATGATGAGTGGAAGTGGCCCAACAGTTTTTGCGTTTTTTGATGATATGTTAAAAGCTCAATATTGTTACGACAATATGAAAAAAAGATATAAAGATGTATTTTTGACTAGAACAATTTAAAAATATATAACTTTTGTATAAAACTCTCTTGATTGGTAATAATCATTACTATTAAGGGGGTTTTATTTATGAGAAAATTATTAGGAATAGTATTAATTATAAATTTATTTACACTTACAGGATGTGTAGAAAATATAAAAAAAGTAGAATCAGACAGAGGAATAACTTATTCTTATGAAGATGTTAAGGACAAGCTAATAAGATTTCATGTGTTAGCTAATAGTAATAGTGATGAAGATCAAGCTTTAAAATTAAAAGTAAAAGATAATGTTATAAAATATATGGAGCCAATTTTAAAGAAATCTGAAAGCTTAGAAATGACTAGAGAGTTATTAAAAGAGAATAAAGATAAAGTACAAGCTATAGCAGAAAAAATAATAAAAGAAGAAGGTTATGATTATAAAGTTTCAATTGAACTTAAAAAAGAAAATTTCCCAGAAAAAATTTATGGGAATATAATTCTTCCTCAAGGAGAGTATGAAGCATTTAGAATATTAATAGGTGATTATAAAGGTGAAAATTGGTGGTGTGTTATGTTTCCACCATTATGTTTTACTGATGTAACTAAAGGTGAATTATCTTATGAAGAAACAGAAAAGACTATGGATAGTATGATAGATGGGAATGTAGCGTATGAAAAGGAAGAAGATGTAAAAGTTAAAGTTAAAATTTTTGAAGTAATAAAAGAATTGTTTTAAAATTCAAAAAATACTTGATAAAAAGTCTTAATAATCATAAACTTTAATTTGTAGCTTAAATAAAAAAGAAGTTAGGGATTTTTATTTATATATATAAATTAGGAGGAAAATTTATGACTAGAGCATTAGCAATGGTATCTGGTGGATTAGACAGTATACTAGCAGCAAAATTAATAAAAGATCAAGGTATTGAAGTTATAGGAGTTTGTTTTAGATCTTATTTCTTTAATGAAGAGAATGCGAGAAGAATGACAAAGCAAATAGATATTCCATTAGAAGTAGTTGATTTTTCAAATGAACACTTCCAAATGGTTAAAAATCCAAAGCATGGTTGGGGAAAAAATATGAATCCATGTATAGATTGTCACGCAATGATGATGAGATATTCAGGAGAATTATTAAAAAAATTTGATGCAGACTTTATAATAACTGGTGAAGTTTTAAATCAAAGACCAATGTCACAAAATAAACAAGCACTAGGAAAAGTAAAAGCTGAATCTGGATTTGCAGACAAAATCTTAAGACCTTTATGTGCACAAAACTTAGAAGAAACTGAAATGGAGAAAAGTGGTTTAGTAGATAGATCAAAATTACTTAAAATTTCAGGAAGAAGTAGAAAACCACAAATGGCTCTTGCAGAAGAATGGGGAATAAAAGATTATCCATCACCAGCAGGTGGATGTAGATTAACAGAACCAAACTTCTCATTAAGATTAAAAGAAACACTTCAAAGACAAGGTGATGCAACACCAAAAGAAATTGAGCTTTTAAGATATGGTAGACACTTTGTAAGTGAAGCTGGTAAGACTATTATAGTAACAAGAACAAAAGAAGAAGGAGATGCTATAAAAAGTCTTTTATCTAAAGAAGATACAGTAATGTATCCTGTAAGCCATAATGGAGCTATGGTTATAATTAGTGGAGATGCTAGTGAAGAAGATATTAAATTAGGAGCTAAAATTGCAGGTAGATATAGCAAAGGAAAAGATGAGGAAGCTGTAGAAGTATCATATGGTAAATTTGGATGTAAATTTGATGGTACATTATCTATTAAACCTGCAACTGATGAAGAGATAGAAAAATATATAGTTCAAATGAAGTAGGAGGTATTTTTATGGAAAAAGACGCAGTTATAAAAATATTAAGTAATGCTACTATGGAAAACAATGAACTTATTGAAGTTCTATCACCAGGAAAATTTATAATTACTGAAGATGAATTTGTTGCCAAATATAAGGAAACAGAAATATCAGGAATGGCTGGTACTAATACTACTTTAAGAGTAAATAAAGATTATGTAGTACTTGAAAGAGAAGGAAGTACAAGTACTAAAATGGATTTTAGAAAAGGTGAATCTACTGTATCTTTATATAATACTCCTTATGGTATGTTAGAGCTTACAATAAATACACATAAATTAAATATTGATGTTACAGAAAATGGTGGTAAAGTTTTTATCGAATATGATATGAAAGTTTTAGATCAAGCACCTTTTAAAACACAAATAAGTTTAGACATACAAACTAAATAAAAGAACATAATGCCTTAAAAGGAATTCCTTTTAAGGCATAATTTTTATATATTTTTATAAAAAACATAATTAGTTTTGCAATATAAATATTTATATTTTTAAATTAAATATAAAATATTTTTTTATAATAATGAACAAAGATATATAAGTATTGAATTAGTATAAAAGGAAATAGGTAAGATAATAATATGATTAAGTAAAAAAGGGCAAAAAAATAAAGCCTTATGCGAACAAAGTAAAAAAATACCAATAATATGAACAAAATAAGACTAGAAATTGAATTTTGATTGTGATAGTATAATATCTATGTTGTTAAGATTTGCACAAGCGCAAATAACCCCACAATTTATTTTTATGGGGTAATATCTATTATACAGAGTTAAAACGTGAATGTCAACAAAAAAGATGAAAATTAAGGGAGGATATAAAATGAAACAAACAAAATATGTATTCGTAACAGGTGGAGTAGTATCTGCATTAGGAAAAGGAATAACTGCAGCTTCATTAGGAAGATTATTAAAAAATAGAGGAGTTAAAGTTTCAATACAAAAATTTGACCCATATTTAAATGTAGATCCAGGAACTATGAGTCCATATCAACATGGGGAAGTATTCGTAACAGATGATGGAGCAGAAACAGACTTAGACCTAGGACATTATGAAAGATTTATAGATGAAAATTTAAGTCAAAATAGTAATATTACTACAGGAAGAATTTATTGGTCAGTAATCTCAAAAGAAAGAAGAGGAGAATATCTTGGAGGAACAGTTCAAGTTATACCTCACATAACAAATGCTATAAAAGAAAAAGTTTATAGAGTGTCAAAAGAAAGAGATGTAGATGTAGTTATTACAGAAATCGGGGGAACTGTTGGAGATATTGAATCACAACCATTCTTAGAAGCAATAAGACAAGTAAGAAGTGAAGTTGGAGGAGAAAATGTTTGTTTCATACACGTAACTTTAGTTCCTTTCTTAGGAAAAGCTGGAGAACTAAAAACTAAACCAACTCAACATTCAGTTAAAGAATTAAGAAGTATAGGTATCCAACCAGATATAATAGTTTGTAGATCAGAAAAAGAATTATCAGAAGATATAAAAAATAAAATAGGTTTATTCTGTAACATAGATGGAAAATCAGTTATTCAAAACTTAGATGCGGAACATTTATATGAAGTACCATTATTATTACATGATGAAGGATTAGATAATCTTGTATGCGAAAAATTACACTTAGGATGCAGAGATATAGATAATACTGAATGGATAAATATGGTTCAAAAAATAAAGAATTTAAAAGAAGAAGTTAACATAGCTTTAGTTGGGAAATATGTTGAATTACATGATGCTTATATTTCAGTAGTTGAAGCATTAAGTCACGGTGGATTAGATAATAACTCTAAAGTAAATATAAAATGGATTAATTCAGAAGAATTAGAAAATATGGATACTAATGAAGCATTAAAAGGAGTAGATGGTATATTGGTTCCAGGTGGATTTGGTGATAGAGGAGTAGAAGGTAAAATTGAAGCTATAAGATGGGCAAGAGAAAATAAAGTACCATTCTTAGGAATATGTTTAGGAATGCAATGTGCTGTTATAGAGTTTGCGAGAAATGTTTTAGGATTAGAAGGAGCTCACAGTTCAGAATTAAATCCAGAAACTAAATATCCAGTAATAGATTTAATGTCAGACCAAAAAGATATAGAAGATTTAGGTGGAACTATGAGATTAGGATTATATCCTTGTAGATTAGATGAAAATACTAAATCATATGAATTATACAAAGATGAAGTTATATACGAAAGACATAGACATAGATATGAGTTTAATAATGAATTCAGAACAAGAATAGAAGAAGCAGGAATGACAATAGCAGGAACAAGCCCAGATTCAAGACTTGTTGAAATAATAGAAATAAAAGATCATCCATGGTTTGTTGCAGCTCAATTCCATCCAGAATTAAAATCAAGACCAAATAGACCACATCCATTATTTGCAGGATTTATTAAAGCAGCTATGGAAAATAAGAATAAATAATAATAAAAAAGGATACTCTTTAAAATAGAGTATTCTTTTTTTATTTAAATATTTAATCTTGCAAAATTTTAAATCATAAAGGATAATATAATAAAAGTCTTGTAATTCTAATATTCTTAGTTAAAATTCCCAATTGATTATAAAATTACATATAAATATGGAGGTGTAGCTTTGTCAAAAGAATTATATTCAAGTATGACTTTAGTTAAGCTAAAAGAAATAGCTAAAGAGCTAGAAATAAAAAATATATCAAAGTTCAAAAAAGATGATTTAATAAATGAAATATTAAATCATAAAGAGAGTAAAATAGAAAATAAGATAAATGCTGTAGAAAATAAAATAAATAAAGATGGTGTTATATTACAAGAAAAAATATCACCAAAAACAAGAGAAAATAAACAAGTAGAAAATCAAAATTCAAATTATTCTAATAATAATTATTCAAATAGTAATTATGGAAATAATAGAAGTACAGAAACAGGTTTCTCATCAAATGTTCAAACTGTTTCAGGAATATTAGAGATACAAGAGAGTAATAGTTTTGGATTCTTAAGAGGAGAAAACTATTTAAGTAGTAGTGCAGATATATATGTTTCACCAGCACAAATAAGAAGATTTAATCTTTCTACTGGAGATAAACTTCAAGGTAAAGCTAGAGAAGCAAAAGAAGGAGAAAAATTTAAGGCATTAATTTATGTTGATACAGTAAATGATGAATCTCCAGAAAAAGCTATAAGAAGAACTAGATTTGAAAAATTAACGCCTATATATCCAAAAGAAAGAATAAGACTTGAGGGAAAAGATAATAATGAATTATCAACAAGACTTATGGATATTATTTGTCCAATAGGAAAGGGACAAAGAGGTCTTATTGTAGCACCTCCAAAGGCAGGTAAAACAACACTTTTAAAAACAATTGCTAGAAATATATCTATTAACTGTCCAGATATAAAAATAATAGTTCTTTTAATTGATGAAAGACCAGAGGAAGTTACTGATATGCAACGTTCAATAAATGGAGAAGTTATATATTCAACATTTGATGAAGAACCTCAAAATCATGCTAAAGTTTCACAAATGGTTCTTGAAAGAGGAAAAAGAATGGTTGAGCAAGGACAAGATGTAGTTATACTATTAGATAGTTTAACAAGACTTTCAAGAGCATATAACTTAACAATAACTCCAACAGGAAGAACACTTTCAGGTGGACTAGATCCAGGAGCTTTAATTATGCCAAAGAAATTCTTTGGAGCAGCTAGAAATATTGAAGAAGGTGGAAGCTTAACTATTCTTGCAACAGCTTTAGTTGATACAGGGTCAAGAATGGATGATATGATTTTCGAAGAATTTAAGGGGACAGGAAATATGGAAGTTCACTTAGATAGAAGACTTCAAGAAAGAAGAATATTCCCAGCTATAGATATTTATAAATCTGGAACAAGAAAAGAAGATTTATTATTATCAGAAGAAGAAAAAGAAGTTGCATACAACATTAGAAAAACAATGTATTCTGATGGAAATGGAGATAATGTAACTGAAAATCTTATAAAGATTTTATCAAAAACAAAAAATAATGATGATTTTATAAGAGTATTTGAAAAGATGACAAAATTATAAAAAATAAAGTGATACAGAGTTTAAATTCTGTATCACTTTATTAGCTTTTCAGATAAATCTATTATCTTTTCAATAGAATAAGTATCTGATAGAGCTTTTATTCTAAACTTTATTTCAGAAAGCTTACTAGGATTTTCTATTAAATCATTAATAAGAGTATTTATATCTGAAATTTTATCTACACTAAGAGCTAAGCCATTAGAAGTTAAAAATTCTGTATTTTCGCTTTCTTGACCAGGAATAGAGAATGGAATTATTAATGGTAAATTTTTTGCTACTGATTCAGTAACAGTAAGTCCACCTGGTTTTGAAATTAAAACATCAGAATACTCCATAAATGAAGCTATATCATTTGAGAAGCCTAATATATGAAGTTTTTTATCTTTATAATTTTCACTTAGATGATGATCTAAGTTCTTCTTAAGTTCTTTATTATTTCCACATATTACAGTTATCCTAAGTTTATTTGGATTTTTTAAAAGTTCTTCTAATACAAAAGAAATATTTCTTAATCCCATACTGCCACTCATTAATAGGACGTTGAAATAACCATCTTGTTTAATATCATCTATATTAGGGTCTCTTAAGAAGAAATCTTCCTTTATAGGAATACCAAGAGGGTATATTTTATCTTCATTTATTCCTTTTTTTATGAGCCAATTCTTAGTAAATTTGCTTCCAGTTATATAAAGGTCAGTAGATTTGCTAACATATGTATAATGTGCCTTAAAATCAGTTACTATTGATATAAATGGAACTTTAACTCCCATTCTTTTTAGTCCTGAAATTAAACAAATACTAAGAGGATGTGTTGTAACAATTAAATCAGGATTTTCCTCTTTTATCATATTAAAAACTCTTTTTCTAACAAGATAAAATGGAATAGTTGATAATGTATTAATTGTAGGATTATTAGTTAATTTATAAAATAATCCATACATTCCAGGAAAATTCATAGCAGAAACTTCATAGGACCCAACAAATAATGCTAGTAGAAGATTACTACTTCCTTCTAAAAAGTCACGTCTAGATGTTTCAAATCCTCTCTTTTTAAAGGCAACACTTAATGAATCAGCAGCTTGGTTATGACCTTGTCCAGTTGAAGCTGATAAAATTAAAACCTTTTTCATTAAATTCACTCTCTTTATTTAAAATTGATAAATATAGTCTAACATTTATTTTTACTAAATAAAATACAATTTTTTATAAGAAAAATGGGAAAGACGATGTCTTTCCCCTAAATTTCTATTTGTTAAGGTTGAATCTTTTGTTGAATTTATCAACTCTTCCACCAACGTCAACAATTTTTTGCTTACCAGTGAAGAATGGGTGGCATTTAGAACATATTTCAACTTTTAACTCTTCTTTAACAGAACCAGTTGTAAAAGTGTTTCCACATGCACACTTAACCACAGCATCGTGATGGTATTCTGGATGTATGCCTTGTTTCATTTATTTCACCTCTTTATAAAAAATTTTATTTTTCAAATAACTACTAGAGTATAACATATGTATATAGGGCAGTCAACAAGTGCTATTTGGAAAAATGTCTTTTTATAAATTTATATAAATGATATAATCAATTATAAAAGTTTAAAGAAGAGGGAGAGATAAAAAATTGAGCAAATTATACTTTAGATATGGGGCTATGAACTCAGGAAAATCAACACACTTAATGCAAGTTGCACATAATTACGAAGAAAGAGGAATGAGAGTAGTCTTACTAAAGCCTTTTACTGATAAAAAAGGTGGAAATAATTTAGTTTCAAGATTAGGAGTAATAAGAGAAGTTGATTATTTAATTGAAGAGAAAGATAATATAGTAGAAATTATAGAAAAAGATGTAGAACAAAAAGGGAAACTTAACTGCATTTTAGTAGATGAAGTACAATTCTTAAAGAGCTATCAAATAGATGAATTATTTAAAATAGCAGTTAAAAATGGAATTCCTATAATTTGCTATGGACTTAGAACAGATTTTAAAATGAATGGTTTTGAAGGTAGTGAGAGACTATTATTAATAGCACATAGTATAGAAGAAATGAAAACTATATGTAAATGTGGAAATAAAGCAATAGTTAATGCAAGAAAAATAAATGGAAAGTTTGTTTTTGAAGGAGAGCAAGTAGCTATTGATAATACAGATGATATTCAATATGAATCTTTATGTGGGGAATGCTTTTTTAGATTTAAAGAAAATAAATAAATTTTTGGAGGGTATTGAATGAAGAGAAGTGATGTTGGTGGGCAAGCGGTTATAGAAGGAGTTATGATGCGAGGCTCTAAAGGAATCGCAACAGCTGTTAGAACCGAAAAAGGTAAAATTGAAATTGATATGCAAAGAACTATTCCTGTTACTAAAAAACATAAATATTTAAATATACCATTTATAAGAGGAGTATTTGTACTTGTTGATTCTCTTAGACAAGGAATAAAAGCTTTAAATTATTCTTCTAGTTTTTTTGAAGATTGTGAAGAGTCTAAATTTGAAGATTTTCTTAGAAGAAAGTTAGGGGAAAAAGCAAATGATGCAATAATATACTTCACAATAGGATTATCACTTGTATTATCAGCAATTATATTTTTAGCTATTCCAACAGCAATAGCATCTTTATTTAAATATTTTGGCTTAGGAGATATAGGCTTAAATATAATAGAAGCTATTATTAGAATTAGTATACTTATATTATATATGTATGGAATAAGTAAATTAGATGATATATATAGATTATTTCAATATCATGGAGCTGAACATAAGACAATATTTTGTTATGAAGCAGGAGAAAAGTTAACTGTTGAAAATGTAAGAAAATATTCAAGATTTCATCCAAGATGCGGAACTAATTTCTTATTTTTAGTTATGCTTGTCAGTATACTTCTTTTTACTTTTACAGGATGGGGTGGATTTTTCGAGAGGCTAATTTTAAGAATATTACTTATTCCATTGGTATCAGGAATAAGTTACGAAATAATAAGATGGCTAGGAAAAAATAATAGCAAATTAGCAAAGATTATATCTGCACCAGGATTAAAACTTCAAAATTTAACAACTAGAGAACCAGATGATAGCCAATTAGAGGTTGCTATAGCCGCATTAAAAACAGCAGAAGGAATACCGGAGGATAAAAAAATGATTCTGGATTTAATAAACTTAGGAACTAAAAAATTAGAAGAAAATAAAATTGAAACACCAAGATTAGATGCTACACTTCTTTTAGGAAAAGTCATAAATAAAGATAGACTATATATGTTAACTAATGGCAATGAAGAAGTTAGTTTAGAAGATGAAAAAGAGTATTTTTCATTAATTGAGGAAAGAATGAAAAATAAACCAATAAAATATATTTTAGGAACTTGTGAGTTTATGGGATTAGACTTAAATGTAAGAGAGGGAGTTTTAATTCCAAGAGGGGACACAGAAGTGTTAGTAGAGAGAGTCTTAAAAGAGATAAAAGAAGATGACCAAATAAAAATTTGTGATCTATGTTGTGGAAGTGGAGCAATTGGAATAGCATTAGCTCATTTTAGGAAGAATATAACTGTTGATTCAATAGATTATTTTCCTATACCAGAAGAGGTTACAAAGGAAAATATAATGAAGCATGGTTTAGAAGAAAGAGTTAATTTTATTAAGAGTAATTTATTAGATAAAATAATAGAAGATTCTAAGAAATATAAAATAATAGTATCTAATCCTCCTTATATAAAGGAAGAAGATATAAAAGAATTAATGAATGATGTAAAAGAATATGAACCTTATACTGCTTTAAATGGTGGAGCTGATGGACTAGTATTTTATAGAAATATAGTTGAACATAGTGTAGAGGCTTTAGAAGAAAATGGAGTATTAGCTTTTGAAATTGGATTTGACCAAGGTGATGATGTTAAAGGATTAATGGAGAAGGCAGGCTATAAAGAGATAGAGGTTATTAAAGATTTAGCAGGGCTTGATAGAGTGGTTATTGGAAGGTATATTGTTGAAAATGAGAGAAAGACTATGATATAATTATAGAATATGAAAAAATTTAGTACGGAGTGAGATAATATGTTATTAGATAAATTAGCATTTACAGAAAATAAATATGACGAACTTTCAGTAAAAATCAGTGATCCATCTATAATGGCAAATCAAGCTGAATGGAGAAAGTTATGTAAAGAACATGCTGAACTAGAAATACTAGTTGGTGTTTATAGAGATTACAAAACTACTTTAGAAGATTTAGAAGCTAATAAAATGATGTTAGAAGAAGAATCAGATAAAGAAATGAGAGAAATGCTTCATGAAGAAATCAATGATTTAACTGAAAAAAGAGACAGATTAGAACATGAAATTCAAATTCTTTTATTACCAAAAGATCCTAATGATGATAAAAACGTATTTGTTGAAATAAGAGCTGGTGCTGGTGGAGATGAAGCAGCTTTATTCGCAGCTAATCTTTTCAGAATGTATACAAGATATGCAGAAAGCAACAGATGGGCAGTTGAGCTAATGGATGCAAATGAAACTGGAATTGGTGGATTTAAAGAAGTTGTATTCATGATAAAAGGTCAAGGAGCTTATTCAAAACTTAAATATGAAAGTGGAGTACATAGAGTACAAAGAGTTCCTGATACAGAATCAAGTGGTAGAATTCATACTTCAACAGCTACAGTTGCTGTATTACCAGAGGTTGATGATGTAGAAGTTGAAATCAATGAAAAAGATATTAAATTTGATGTATTTAGAGCATCAGGTAATGGAGGACAATGTGTAAATACAACTGACTCAGCAGTTAGACTTACTCACCTTCCAACAGGAATAGTTATTTCATGTCAAGATGAAAAATCACAGCTTAAAAACAAAGAAAAAGCTATGAAAGTTTTAAGAGCTAGATTATATGAATTAGCTGAAGAAGAAAGAAGAGCAGGAATTGCTGAAGATAGAAAATCACAAGTTGGTACTGGAGATAGAAGTGAAAGAATAAGAACTTATAACTATCCACAAGGAAGAATAACAGACCACAGAATTGGTTTAACATTATATAAATTAGATACTTTCTTAAATGGAGATATCGAAGAAGTAATAAATGCACTTATTACTGCTGATCAAGCAGAAAAAATGAAATTGATGGGTAATACTGCTAATTAATTTTTAAATAATTGAAAATTTTCTATAAGGTGAATGAACAATAATGAAACAAAAAATTAATGTTTAATTATTGTTTTTATTCACCTTTAGATTTATCTATTAGAAGTACTTAAGGGAGAGGGCTCTTGTATGGATATAAATAAGGCATTAAGAGTAGAGAAGAAGAAAAATATAAGATTTTATATTTACATGTGTATTTTAGCTATAATAATACCTGGGGCATTATGGGCTACAAGTATTATAAATGGCTTTTTTATAGGTTATGCAATAATTATGGAATTATTAATAATATTAGTAATTCTAAAAAGAATAGATAGCTTCAAATTAGAATATAAATATTTGAATAATAAACTAACATTTAAAACTGGTTTATTTAATAAGAAGAATCTTATTTTATGTGATCAAGTAGCTTTAATTCATACAGAAGGTATAGAAGAAGATATGAAGGTTATAGTAATAAGTACAGTAAAATTTAGAAATTCTAGATTTAAACCAGTAGTTGAGGGACTTTTAAGAAAATATCCTAAAATGAGTGATGAATATAAAAAGATTAAGAATGTGAATCCTGATAAAGTTTTTTATTATCTTATATTAAAAAAAGGTGGATTAAAAAAATATACAATGTTAGGAGATTTATTTACATATTGTGCTAGATCAAGTTACACAGATGAGGCTATACAAAATATAAAAATATCAAGAGGATATACTATAGATTAAGAAGGAAGGGCATTAACATGGAAACAAAGGTCTATGTTTTAGATGGAAAAGAAGATAGTAAGTTTATAAAAGAAGCAGCAGAATGTATAAAAAAAGATGGAATAGTAGCATTTCCTACAGAAACAGTATATGGACTAGGTGCAAATGCACTAAAAGCAGAGTGTGTAAAGAAAATATTTGAAGCTAAGGGAAGACCTCAAGATAATCCTTTAATAATACATGTAGCATCAAAAGAAATTGATAAGTATGTTAAAAATGTTCCAGAAGTAGCTAAAAAATTAATGGAAAAATTTTGGCCAGGTCCACTTACTTTAATATTAGAAAAAAGAGATATTGTACCAATGCAAACAAGTGCAAATTTAAATACAATAGGAATAAGAATGCCAAATAATAAAGTTGCATTAGAACTTATAAAAGAATCAGGAGTTCCTATAGCAGCACCATCTGCTAATATAAGTGGAAGACCAAGTCCAACAACTATAGATGTATGTGTTGAAGATTTAAAAGGAAAAGTTGATTACATTATAGGTGGGGAAAAATGTGATGTTGGTTTAGAATCAACAATAGTTGATTGTACAGTTGAGCCACCATTAGTTTTAAGACCAGGTGGAATTACTTTAGAAATGCTTAGGACTATTAGAGAAGATATAGAAATAGATAAAGGTTTATTAAGAAATGATAGTGATTTTAAACCAAAAGCACCAGGAATGAAGTATAGACACTATGCACCAAACGCTAAATTAAAAATAATTCTTGGAAATCGAGAAAAAACTATTGAAAAAATAAACGAAATGGTACACAATTATATAGATGCTGGAGAGAAGGTTGGAATTTTAGCAACAGAAGAATCAAAAGACAGCTATAAGTTAGGAGAAAAGATAGTAATAGGAAGTTATAAGAGATTAGACGAAGTTGCAAGCAATCTTTTTGAAGCTCTTAGACAATTCAATGAACTTGGAGTTGATATTATATTAGCAGAGGGATTTGAAGAAAAAGGACTTGGTATTGCTATTATGAATAGACTTAATAAAGCAGCAGGATATGATATTATAACAGTATAATTTTGGAGGTTTTTATGAATATTCTCTTTGTTTGCACTGTAAATACTTGTAGAAGTGTTATGGCAGAAGCAATATTTAATAAAATAGAATCTGAAAATTTAATAATTGCAAAATCAGCAGGAATATCAATAATTAGAGGTAGTGTTGTTACAGAAAATGCTGCTATGGAAATTTTAAATGATCTACATATTGATATAAGAGGTAGGGAAGCTATTTCTATTAATGAAGATAAATTAAGAGATTCTGATTTAGTTTTAACTATGACTAATTATTCAAAAGAATTTATAAAAGAGAATTTTCCAAAATATAAAGAAAAAATATTTTCAATATGCGAATATGCTGGCGTAAGTGGTGAAATTTTAGACCCTTATGGTAGCTCAGTTAGTGTTTATGAAAAAATATATAGAAAACTAAAGGGATTAATGCCTATTGTTTTAGATAAAATAAAGGAAGAAGGAAGAGCATAAATTTTATTTATGTTCTACTACTTTCTTTTTTTATAGATTAAAGTAAATTTGGAGGTAAAGTTATGAAAATTGCATTAGGTTCAGATCATGGCGGATTTGAATTAAAAAATGAAATAATTAAGCATCTAAAAGAAAAAGGACATGAAATTAAGGATTTTGGTCCTATGACAAATGATTCATGTGATTATCCAGACTATGCACTTCCAGTAGCAGAAGCAGTAGCTAATAAAGAATTTGAAATAGGAATATTAGTATGTGGTACAGGAATTGGAATAAGCATTTCAGCTAATAAAGTACCAGGAGTAAGAGCAGCTTTATGTTCAGATACATTTAGTGCTCATGCAACAAGACAACATAATAATGCTAATATTCTTGCTATGGGACAAAGAGTAGTTGGACCTGGATTAGCATTAGATATAGTTGATACTTTTATCAATTCAGAATTTGAAGGTGGAAGACACCAAAAAAGAATTGATAAAATTTCAAAAATAGAAGAAAAATACAATAAATAGTTTTTTGGAGGAATTAAATTATGAGTAAAGTAACAGAAATTAATCATCCGCTAATTCTACACAAATTAGCATTTATAAGAAATAAAGAAACTGGGTCAAAAGATTTCAGACAATTAGTTTCAGAAGTAGCAATGTTAATGGCTTATGAAGTTACTAGAGATTTACCAACAGAAAATGTACAAATTGAAACACCAATATGTACTGCTACATGTAAAATGCTTGCAGGTAAAAAACTTGCTGTAGTTCCAATTTTAAGAGCAGGTCTTGGAATGGTTGATGGTATATTAAATCTTATACCAGCAGCTAAAGTAGGGCATGTAGGATTATATAGAGATGAAGAAACTTTACAACCAGTAGAGTATTTCTGTAAATTACCACAAGATATAGCTGAAAGAGAAGTTATTGTTGTTGATCCAATGCTTGCAACTGGAGGTTCAGCTGCTGATGCATTAACAATGCTTAAAAATAGAGGAGCTAAATACTTAAAACTTATGTGTTTAATATCTTCACCAGAAGGAATAAAAATGGTTAAAGAAGCACATCCAGATGTAGATATATTTGTAGCTCAAATTGATGAAAAATTAAATGAGCATGGATATATAGTACCTGGACTTGGAGATGCAGGAGATAGATTATTTGGAACTAAATAATTAATTAAAGATAATTTTAAAAGCTGTAAGAATCTAAAATATTTAGAATCTTACAGCTTTTATTTACATAAAATTAATTATTTAGTTACTAAATGTAAATAAAATTCATAAAATATATAGCGTATAATAGAAAGAAATATATTAAAACTATGTTTAAATATAATTATTAATTTCGTAACAACTTTATATTAATAAGAAAATTTATGTAAAAAAATCACATAATATTTTTGGTTCATAAGTTGGTATCAAAATATAGTTTAGGGGGCGATTCTATGTTATATGGATATATCAGAATTAATGAAGAAAAAGGGCAACTATTAGAAAAAATAAATATTTTAGAAAAAGAAAAATGCGATAAAATACTTTATGATTCTTCTAGTACATACTCAAATAAACGACCAAATTTAAGAAATTTATTATCATTAATAGGAGAAGGAGATACTGTTGTAGTTGAAAGTTTAATAAATTTTTCTAGAGAGATAATAGATTGTGGAAATATAGTTGAGGAAATACTTAAAAAAGGTGGAAGTATAAAAGTACTAGATTTAGGAGTTATTGATAATAAAATAGAAAATAAAAAAATAATAGATACATTTAGATGTATGGTTCAATTTAAAAAAGATTCTTTAATTGAAAATGCTGCAATAGGAAAAATTATAGCTAAGAAAAATAAAGACTTTAAAGATGGGAGACCAAAAAAGTATACAAGAAAGCAGTTGGATCATGCATTGAGTTTATTAGCAGTAAATGGTGGAGCTTTAAGTTATAATGAGGTAAGTCAAATAACCAAAATAAGTAAAAGTACTTTAATTAGAGAAGTAAAGAAAAATAGATAGAAATCTAGGAGTTTATTTTAACTCTTAGATTTTTTTTATTAGATTATTTTTAAAGTTTTATAAGGTTAGTTCCAAAAGTTATAATCTAAATACATATGTGTTTGTATAAAATACATATGTATTAAATTAATAATATAAAACTGATAATTTTGAAATAGGAATAATTATAGAAAGTCAAGTTTAATAAAATTTTAAAATTAATATATTATTTTCAAATTATAAATAACAAATTAGTGTAAATTTTGATAATATCTTTCTTAAGCAGTTCGGAAGGGGGCTTTCTATATGAAGAAAAAAATAATAATGCTAGCTTTTTTAGTATCAGTAGTTTCATTTGCATTAACAGCTTGTGGGGACAGCAGCAAAAAAGAGACGAAAGATAAAAAAACTCTAAGATTAGTTACAGGAGCAGTAAAAACGTTAGATTCTGTTAAAGGTAGTGATGAGGTTTCTTTTAATATAATACAAAATACACAGGAAAATTTATTGATTTTTAAAGATAATAAAATAATACCTGGAGCAGCAGAGAGTTATACAGTAAGTGATGATAAAAAAACTTATACATTTAAGTTAAGGAAAAATTTAAAGTGGAGTGATGGAAAAGCACTAACTTCAAAAGATTATAAATATGCATGGATGAGATTATTAAATTCAAAATCAGGAGCACCATATTCATTTTTCTTATTTGGGGTTGTTAATGGAGAAAAATATTTTAAAAATGAAGTTCCAGCATCTGAAGTTGGAATAGAAACACCTGATGATAGTACTATAATAGTTAAATTATCAGAGCCAATATCATATTTTACACAAATAGTAGCATTTCCAGCTTTGGCACCTCAAAGAGAAGATGTAGTTAATAAATATGGAAGCAAATATGGTTCTAATTTAAATACACAAGTATATAGTGGACCATTTATGGTTTCAGAGTGGCAAAAAGGTGGAAAAATTGAATTAGTAAGAAATCCAAATTATTGGAATTCAAAAGATATAAAACTTGATAAAGTTAAGTTTACTGAAATAAAAGAAGCAAATACAGCTTATAAAATGTTTGTTAGTAATCAATTAGATGTAATTTCAGGTTCTGGTGAATATTTAAAACCACTTAAAGATGGGGTTAAAGAAGGAAAGTGGAATGAAATAAATGAGGTAGGTTCTTCTGTATTCTATACATTATATAATTTAGATTCTAGTAATAAATTACTTAAAAATAAGAATATAAGATTAGCTTTATCAATTGCAATCAATAGAGAAGGATTAACTGAAAAAGTAATGAGAAGAAATATACCAGCTTATGGATTAGTTCCAGAGGGGATTCAAGTTGGAAATATAAATTATAGAAGTGAGGTTAGTGAACCTTTAAAAGAGGTAATGAATAAAGATCCTAAAAATTTATTTATAAAAGGATTAAAAGAACTTGGACTTGATCCGGATCCAAGTAAGTATGAAATAAATTATTTATTACAAAATAGTGATGCAGTTAGTAAGATGCAAGGAGAATACATGCAAAATACTTGGAAACAAGTTATAGGAGTAAATGTTAAATTAGTTACTTCAGCAGATTTTTCAGACTTTTTAAGTAAAGTTGATAAGGGAGAATTTGATATGTCAAGTTCAGGATGGGGAGCAGATTATAATGACCCTATGACATTCTTAGATTTATTTACTCCTGAAAATGGAAGTAACTATGGTAAATATAATGATGAAAGAGTAAATGAACTTTTATCAAAAATAAAAACAATGACAGATGATAATGAAAAATTAAAGATATATAAAGAAGTTGAAAAGATTGAAGTGGTAGATAATCCAGCAGTGGCACCAAATTATTTTAAAGAAATATATTCATTCCAAAAGAAATATGTAAAAGGATTAGAACTACCTAGGTTTGGGGGAACTTATCAATTAAGATGGACTTCAATTTCTTAAAGGAGACTTATCAATTGGATATAAATAAATTTTAGGGGAGTGAATAATAATGTTTAGATACTTTGGTAGAAGAATAGCTTTAATGATTATAACTTTGTTTGTAGTCATTACTGCAACTTTCTTTTTAATGAATAGTATGCCAGGAAATCCAGTTAGTTCTCAAGCTAAAAAATTACCAAAAGATGTATCAAAAGCTATGGAACAAAAATATGGATTAGATAAACCTATTACTGAAAGATATATTTTATATTTAAAAAATCTTTTAAAAGGAGATTTAGGAGAATCTTTTGTAACTCCAGGTGTAACAGTTAACGATAAAATTAAAGATAATTTTCCAGCTTCAGTTAGAATTGGTCTTGGAGCTGTAGCAGTTGGATTAGTTGTAGGAGTATTTCTAGGAATAATTGCAGGATTTAAAAGAGATACACCAATTGATTTTGGTGTTATGATAATTGCAATTTTAGGAGTTTCGATACCAAGTTTTGTATTAGCTACATTAATTCAATCATTTTTGGGAGGAACAGCTGGAATTCCAATTGCAGGTTGGTATGATAGCTCAACTCCGTTTTTAGAAAGATTTAAATTTGCAATACTTCCAACTATTGCTCTTAGCTTTGGTGGAATTGCAACTTATGCAAGATATATGAGAGCTTCAGTTTTAGATGTTATTGGACAAGATTATATTTTAACTGCAAAAGCTAAAGGATTATCTTTTAGAGATATTTCTTTAAAACATATTTTAAGAAATTCAATATTACCAATAGTAACTATACTTGGGCCACAAATAGCAACAATAATTACTGGAACAGTAGTAATTGAAAGAATATTTGCTGTACCTGGAATTGGTAATGCTTTAATAGATGCAATTTATACAAAGGATTATAACGTAATAATGGGATTAACAATATTCTTTTCAGCGTTATTTATATTATCTATATTAATAGTTGATATTTTATATAGCTTAATAGATCCTCGTATAAAACTTGGAAAATCATAAGGAGGGGTATTATGGCAGAAATAACTAGAGAAAAGTTTAAGAGAATTGGAATAGATAAAAATATTAGTGAAGAAATAAATAGACCTAATTTAACTTATTTTCAAGATGCTTTTAGAAGATTAAAAAAGAATAAAGTAGCTATGGCTTCTTTAATTGTACTTTTAATTTTGGTTTTAATGTGTATAGTACAACCTATGATTGCAGGAGATAATTATAAAATACAAAATTTAGATGAAATGAATTTAGGACCTTCTTTAAAACATCTATTTGGAACAGATAGCTTAGGAAGAGATTTATTTGATAGAATTTGGATTGGAGGAAGAGTATCACTTTTAATAGCTTTTGTTGGAACTTTAATAGAGTGTACATTTGGAATATTATATGGTGGAATAAGTGGATATTTTGGTGGAAAAGTAGACGCTATAATGATGAGAATTGTAGAAATTTTAAATAGTATTCCTTACTTAATAATAGTTATATTAATTTCGGTAAGATTAGGAACTGGAATAATTCCATTAATAATTGCTTTAGTTATTACTGGGTGGACTGGTATTGCTAGAATGGTTCGTGGAGAAGTAATGAAGCTTAAAAATTCAGAATATGTAATGGCTTCTAAAGCTTTAGGTGGAAGTTCTTTTAGAATAATACTAAAGCATATGCTACCAAATACAATAGGAATAATCATTGTATATATAACTTTTGATATACCTAGTTATATATTTGCAGAAGCATTTTTAAGCTTTATAGGTTTAGGAATTCAGCCACCAGAAACTAGTTGGGGAGCAATGGCATCAGCAGGGCAACAAGTAATGTTATTTTACCCAAATCAATTAATATTCCCAGCTATGTTTATAGCATTAACAATGCTAACTTTCAATTTATTTGGTGATGGGTTGAGAGATGCATTAGATCCAAGATTAAGAAAGTAGGTGTTCTTATGGAAAAATTATTAGATGTTAAAAACTTAAATATAAATTTTAATACTTATGCAGGAGTAGTTAAAGCTGTAAGAGGAGTAAATTTTGAATTAGATAAGGGAGAAATGTTAGCAATTGTAGGTGAATCAGGTTCAGGAAAAAGTGTAACAGCTAAATCTTTAATGAGCCTTTTACCAGAAAAAATTGCATCTATAGATAAAAATTCAAAAATACTTTTTGAAGGAAAAAATATATTAAAATATTCTAATAAAGAATTAAGAGGCCTTAGAGGAAAAGAGATAAGTATGATATTTCAGGATCCTATGACTTCTCTTAATCCAACAATGAAATTAGGAAAACAAATTTCAGAAGTTTTAAAAATTCATAGAAATATGAATAGTAAAGAAGCGAAAGAAGAGGCTATAAGATTATTTAAAGCTGTTCATATAACTAATCCTGAGCAAAGAATAAATCAATATCCTTTTGAATTATCAGGAGGGATGAGACAAAGAGTTATTATAGCTATGGCAATTGCTTGTAATCCCAAAATTATAATAGCTGATGAACCAACAACAGCTTTAGATGTAACTATACAAGCTCAAATTATGAAACTTATCCATGAATTAAAAGAAGAAATGGAAACATCAATTATTTTAATTACTCATGACTTAGGAGTAGTTAGAGAATTTGCAGATAGAATAAATGTAATGTATGCAGGAAAAATAATAGAAGGTGGAACAGTAGAGGAAGTTTTTAAAAAATCAAAACATCCTTATACATGGGCTTTACTAAAATCAATGCCAACTTTAGATAGTGATATAAAAAGTGAGTTATATTCACTTGGAGGAACTCCACCTGATTTATTAGAACCGCCAATAGGATGTCCGTTTTGTGCAAGATGCGAATATGCTATGGAAATTTGTAAGGAAAAAATGCCTGAAAGAACAGATTTATCAACTACACATTTTACATATTGTTGGTTAACACATGAGTATGCCGAAAGTGTAGAATAAGGGGGCAATAAAGATGGCAGAAAAAATATTAGAGGTTAAAAATTTAAAAAAACACTTTAATGTAGGAAAAAATAAAGTCTTAAAAGCTGTAGATGATGTAAGCTTTTATATAGAAAAAGGAGAAACATTAGGATTAGTTGGGGAATCTGGATGTGGAAAGACTACTTGTGGAAGAACTGTTATAGGACTATATGAAAAAACAGATGGAGAAATATATTTAAATGGAAAGCCATTAAAAAATAAAAGTTTAAAAGATAGAAAAGAAAAAGCGAGAATAGCACAAATGATATTTCAAGATCCTTATGCATCATTAAATACTAGAATGACTGTTGGGGATATAATTGCAGAAGGAATAGATATACATAAACTTTATAAAGGAAAAGAGAGAGAAGAAAGAGTTTATGAATTACTGAATTTAGTAGGTTTAAATAAAAGTCATGCTTCAAGATTTCCACATGAATTTTCTGGGGGACAAAGACAAAGAATTGGAATAGCAAGAGCATTAGCAGTTGAACCACAATTTATAGTTTGTGATGAACCTATTTCAGCATTAGATGTATCTATCCAAGCTCAGGTTGTGAATTTATTAATAGACTTACAAAATAAATTAGGATTAACATATCTTTTTATTGCTCATGATTTATCAATGGTTAGACATATTTCAGATAGAGTTGGAGTTATGTATTTAGGAAATCTTATAGAATTATCACCAAGTGATGAATTATATAAAAATCCACTTCATCCATATTCTAAATTGCTTTTATCAGCAATTCCTTCAATGAGAGGAGAGAAAAGAAATAAAGTTAAAATAGAAGGTGAAGTAGGTAATCCAATGGAAGATTATAAAGGATGTAAATTTGCAAATAGATGCTCTTATTGTATGGATAAATGTCTTAAAGAAATTCCAAGATTAAAAGAAGTAGGGAACAAACAATTTGTAGCTTGTCATTTATATTAAAAAAATAGATAGTATAAATTTTATTAAAATATTATGTTACTTAAAATTTGAGTTAAATATCAATAATATATAATTATGACCTCATATATTTAAATATATGAGGTCTATTTAAATTAAATATCATCTACATTAAAAGAAAGTTCTATTTTTTCAATTGATGGTTTTAATTGAGTTAATCTAACTCCAGCAGCAGTAAACATTTTTTTAGAAGCTTTAACTATATCTGTATCAGCATACTTATCACTTAAATATATAACTTGCTTTATTCCACTTTGAATTATGGCTTTTGCACACTCATTGCATGGAAATAATGCAACATATAATTTTGCTCCTTCTAAAGAAACACCTCTATTATTTAAAATAGCATTTAATTCAGCGTGAACTACGTATGGATATTTAGTTTCTAAAAATTCTCCTTCTCTTTCCCAAGAGAACTCATCATCTGAACACCCAAAAGCAAATCCATTATATCCAACTGATAAAACTCTGTTAGTTTGACTAACTATACATGCACCAACTTGAGTACTTGGATCTTTACTTCTTTTTGCAGATAAAAGAGCGAGCCCCATAAAATATTCATCCCAAGATATGAAGTCAGATCTTTTCATAAAATCACTCCTTAAATATTATTGCTTTAATTGTTTTTAGGTTATAAGTACATTATAATAAAATAGAGGAAAAAGCGAAATAATTTATATTAAGTTTAAATAAAAAATAAATTAACTATAGATAACCAGGAGGAAACTAAATTGAAAAAAATAATAACTATATTTGGAACTAGACCAGAAGCAATAAAAATGGCACCTTTAGTTAAAGAACTAGAAAAAAGAGAAAGAATTCAATCTAAAGTCTGCGTTACTGCTCAACATAGAGAAATGTTAGATCAAGTTCTAGAACAATTTGATATAACGCCAGATTATGATTTAAACATTATGAAAAGCAAACAAACTTTAACTGGCATAACAAATAGAGTTTTAGAGGGATTAGAAGAAGTTTTTGCAGAAGAAAAACCTGATATGATATTAGTTCATGGAGATACTACAACTACTTTTGCAGGAGGACTTGCAGCTTTTTATCAACAAATAAAAGTTGGGCATGTAGAAGCTGGACTTAGAACTTTTGACAAATATTTTCCATTCCCAGAAGAAATGAATAGAAAGCTTACAGGAGCTTTAGCAGATATACATTTTGCACCAACTCAAGGTTCAAAAAATAACCTTTTAAGAGAAGGTATTAAAGAGGAAGATATATTTATAACAGGAAATACTGTTATTGATGCTATGGAACATACAGTAGAGCAAGATTTTGTATTTGAAACAGAAGAATTAAATAAAATAGACTTTGAAAACAAAAAAGTAATAATGATAACTGCACATAGAAGAGAAAACTGGGGTGCTGGAATAGAAAATATTTGTGAAGCTTTAAACAAAATAGTAGAAGAAAATGAAGATGTTGAATTAGTTTATCTTGTACATTTAAACCCAATAGTTAAAGAAGTGGTTTATGAAAGATTAGGTGGAAAAGAAAGAGTTCATCTTTTAGATCCATTAGATACTAAAGAAACTCACAATTTAATGAACAAATGCTTTATGGTAATGACAGATTCCGGTGGATTACAAGAAGAAGCTCCACACTTAGGAAAACCAGTTTTAGTTTTAAGAGATGTTACAGAAAGACCAGAAGCTGTATCACATGGAACTGTTAAATTAGTTGGAACAGATGTTACTAAAATAACAAGTGAAGCAAATTTATTAATAAGAGATGAAAAAGCTTATGAAATCATGAGTAAAGCTGTAAATCCTTATGGTGATGGATTAGCTTCAAAAAGAATTTGTGATGCAATAGAGGTATATTTTGGATTAAGTGATAAAAAAGTTAACGAATATATTAAATAGTTTGTCTAAGTTTTAACAAAAAACTATTGATTAATCTTCCAAGAATGGTTATAATAAAAGTATGTTAAGAGTTTAACAAAGGTTTAAAAGCAAAAATATTTTATTATATATAAATTGGAGGTTATTAAGATGAGAGACGTAGTAATAGTTAGTGCTGTAAGAACAGCATTAGGTTCATTTGGAGGTTCATTAAAAGATGTTCCAGCTGTTGATTTAGGAGCAACTGTTATAAAGGCTGCAGTTGAAAAAGCTGGAATAAAACCTGAATTAGTAGAAGAAGTAATAATGGGAAATGTAATACAAGCTGGATTAGGACAAAATACAGCTAGACAAGCAACTTTAAAAGCTGGTTTACCAGTTGAAACTTCTGCAATGACAATAAACAAAGTTTGTGGTTCAGGGTTAAGAGCAGTTAGTTTAGCAGCTCAAATGATAAAAGCTGGAGATTCTGATATAATCGTAGCTGGTGGTATGGAAAGCATGTCTCAAGCTCCATATGTATTAAAAAGTTCAAGATGGGGTCAAAGAATGGGAGACGGAAAAATGGTTGACTCTATGATAAATGATGCATTATGGGATGCATTTAACAATTACCATATGGGTATAACAGCTGAAAACATTGCTGAAAGATGGGGAATAACTAGAGAAGATCAAGATAACTTCGCAGTAAATTCTCAAAATAAAGCAGAAGCTGCTATAAAATCAGGAAGATTTAAAGATGAAATAGTACCAGTTGTAATTCCACAAAGAAAAGGTGAACCAAAAATATTTGATACTGATGAATTCCCAAGATTCGGTTCAACTTTAGAAGGATTAGGAAAATTAAGACCTGCATTCAAAAAAGATGGTACAGTTACTGCTGGTAATGCTTCAGGAATCAATGATGGAGCTGCTGCTTTCGTAATCATGAGTGCTGAAAAAGCTGAAGAATTAGGATTAAAAGTAATGGCTAAAATTACTTCATATGGTTCAAAAGGATTAGATCCAGCAATAATGGGATACGGACCATTCCATGCAACTAAAGTTGCTTTAGAAAAAGCTAACTTAGAAGTTAAAGACTTAGACTTAATCGAAGCTAATGAAGCATTCGCAGCTCAAAGTATAGCTGTTGCTAGAGATTTAAAATTCGATATGAGCAAAGTTAACGTAAATGGTGGAGCTATAGCTTTAGGACATCCAGTTGGAGCATCAGGAGCTAGAATATTAGTAACATTATTACACGAAATGGAAAAAAGAGATTCTAAGAGAGGTCTAGCTACTTTATGTATTGGTGGTGGACTTGGAACTGCTGTAATAGTTGAAAGATAATAATTAAAATATATAAATTTTAAGATGCATTGTATTTTTACAATGCATCTTTTTTTATGCAAAAAAACAAAAAATAGAATTTTGTGAAGTAAATTTAAATAGTAACAAAATAATAAAAATAAGGATATATTAAAATATAAAAACAATGTAAAAAATGTATAAAAAATACAAAAAGGACAATAATTAAGAGGAAAGGTAGGGGAATATAATGCTTAAAAAAGTTATAATTCTTCTTTTAGTTGTCCTTAGTATTGTAGGCTTAGGTGGTTATAAAGAAGATTCATATTATATAGTTAAGAAAGAAACAATGAATGAAACAGAATTTATAGAAAATGGGGTTAGACTAGAATATATTTCTAATTTAACTGTAGAAGAAGAAAAAGAAAAAATTAAAGAAATTTTAGGTAGTAATTATAATATTAATGAACAAAATAACAACTTATATTTATATGGAAAGATTCATATAGAAATTAGAGTTTGGCAAGAGGGTTCAATGGTTTATGTATGTTCTACAGTTATAAATAAAGATAAAAATATTCTAACAGAAGATATAAAAGAAGAACTTAATAAAATAATAGATAAACATTCAAGTAAATATGAATATTTTGAGTTTTATAAAGGAAGCTTTAACGGAAATATTGATGAGATACTAAAAAAAATAGAATCTAAAAATGCAAAAATTTTAAAAATTGAAAATGGGTATACAGGAAATATAAAGTTAGGTAAAGAAAATGTGAATTTTGGGTTAGTCAATTATGATACAGGGCTACAACTTATAATTGGAACTCCAGTAATATTTACAACATACTAAAAATTTATTATGGAGGAAAATATGGAAAAAATAATTGTAAAAGAAACAAAGGAATTAAAAGGTGAAGTAGATATAAGTTCAGCTAAAAATTCAGTTTTACCAATTATAGCTGGATGCATATTGTGTCCTGAAAAGATAGTTTTGAAAAATGTAAAAATGCTTGAAGATGTTCAAGTTATAACTAGTTTATTAAGAGAATTAAACAGTGAAGTTGAATATTCAGAAATAACAAATGATCTAGTTATAAATTCTTATAATATAAATCCGTTAGAAGAAACTAATGAATTAGTTAGAAAGATGAGAGCTTCATTTCTTATAATGGGACCTATGCTTGCTAGATTTGGAAGATGTAAAATATCTCTTCCAGGTGGATGTAACATAGGAAGTAGACCAATAGAGCTTCATTTAAAAGGATTTAAGGCTCTAGGGGCAAATATAAAACAAGGTCATGGTTATATAGAAGCAACTGCTAAAAAACTTATAGGAAATAGAATTTATTTAGACTTTCCATCAGTAGGAGCTACAGAAAATATAATTATGGCATCAGTTTTAGCAAAAGGAACTACAATAATAGAAAATGCAGCAGATGAACCAGAGATTTGGGATTTAATTAATTTCTTAAATAAAATGGGAGCTGATATTTATGGTGGTGGAGCAAGAAAAATTATAATAAAAGGAGTTCAAAATTTACATGGAATTACTCATCAACCTATTTATGATAGGATAGAAGCTGGAACTTTTATGGTTGCAGCAGCCATTACAAATAGTATGATAAAAATTAATGATGTAAATGAAGAACATCTAATGCCTATAATAGAAAAATTAAAAGAATGTGGAGTTGTAGTAACAGAAGAAGAAAATGGAATAATAGTAGATGGTCGATATGATAAATCTACAGCGGATATAAAAACCCTACCACATCCAGGATTTCCAACAGATATGCAACCACAAATGATGGCATTATTATCAACTATAAAAGGAACAAGTTTAATAACAGAAACAGTATTTGAAAATAGATTTATGCACGTACCAGAACTATTAAGAATGGGTGCAAACATAAAGATTGATGGAAGAACTGCTGTTATAGAAGGATGTCCTAAATTAACAGGATGTGATGTTAATTCAACTGATTTAAGAGCAGGTGCAGCTCTTATATTAGCAGGATTAGTGGCAGAAGGAGAAACTAGAGTTGGAGAAATATATCACATTGATAGAGGGTATAAAAATATAGAAGAAAAATTTAGAAAACTTGGAGTTAATATAGAAAGAGTTACTATATAAAGCCTAGTACAGCTGTTTATAAGCTGTACTAGTTTTTTTTTGCTTTACATAAAATTATCAAAGGTAAGAATAAATAATTAGAAAGGACATATATATAGATGTATGAAGTTTGGAGGTGGTTTTATGAATAGTAAAGACCTTAGAGAAAATTTAATGACTATAGGAGTAACAACTTTAGTTATAGTAGTTTGTCTAATAATATTACCTAAATTACTGCTAGGAAAAAGTATAGACATAGATAATTTAAATGAAGAAGGAACTACTATTTCACAAAAGACTAATCCTTATATAACAGTAGAAGGTAATAAAAAAGTAGAAGTATATAGAAGCAATACAGGAAAAACAGAAAAAATAGATTTAGAGGATTATATAATAGGAGTAGTTTCAGGAGAGATGCCAATAAGTTTTGAAGAGGAAGCTTTAAAAGCACAAGCTGTAGCAGCTAGAACGTATTATTTTACTAAAAGAGAAGAAAAGTGTGATATAGCTAAAAAGGGAGATATATGTGATACAATACATTGCCAAGTTTACATGAATAAAAAAGAGAGAAAAGCTCAATGGGATAAAAAAGTAGCAGATAGTAATTATAAAAAATTAGAAAAAGCAGTTAAAGAAACAGAAGGAAAAGTACTAGCTTATAATGGCGAAATAATAAAGTATCCACAATTTTTCTCAACTAGCTCTGGAAAAACAGAAAATTCTGAGGATGTTTTTGTTTCAGCTGTTCCTTATTTAAAATCTATAGAAAGTAAGGGAGAAGAGATTTCTCCTAAGTTTACAGGAGAAAAAGAAATTACAAATTTACAATTTGCAAGTTTAGCTAATAAAACTTATGGAGCTAATATTAATTCATCAAATGTACAATCTAATGTAAAAGTGTTAGGAAGAACAGAAGGTGGATCTATAGAAAAAATACAAATAGGACAGGCAATTATAAAAGGGACTGAATTCAGAAAATTATATGATTTAAGTTCAGCAAATTGTGAACTAGAATTTTTTAAAGATAAAGTAAAAATAAAAACAAAAGGAAGTGGACATGGAGTTGGAATGAGCCAATGGGGAGCTAATGTAATGGCTAAAGAAGGAAAAAAATATGATGAAATACTAAAGCATTATTATAGTGGAGTAGAAATTAAAAAAATTAAATATAAATAGTGTATAAAAAGGTGATATTTGGGAGATTACTCAAATATCACCTTTTTATTTGCTTAATTTATGTAAAAAATAGATTAAATGATTAAAAATGTAAAAAAAGGACACAATTTAAATTAGGAGGTGTTGATTTAATGAAACAAAAAATCAAAGAAATAACTAATAAAATAAAAGGATTCTTTAGAAATAGCTCAATCAGTAAAAAAGAAGGCTTATACATAGCTATATTTACTGGTATATGTGTAATTCTTATTTCAGGAATAGTGGTTTTAAAAGGTGTAAATGCAGATAAAGGAAATGAGGCTAAAGAACCAATAGAAAAAGAAGTTAGCTTAGATGTTCCAAATGATACAGCAAATTCACAAGCTATGGAGAACTCAGAAAGAGTTGAAAAGGAAAAAGCAGATTCTACTAAACCAGTAAGTACACCAAAACTTTCTTTTATAAATCCTGTTGAAGGTAAGATTGTCAAAGGTTATGATGATGCAATAATCTCAGGAGACAAAATGAGAAGTGAAATGTATGGTGGTATTTCTGTAGCTGCAAAAATTGGTACAGAAGTAAAAGCTGGTGAAGCTGGAGTTGTTGATGAAGTTAAAAATAATGACGTAATGTTTGGGACTACTGTAGTAATTAAGCATACAAATGGAGTTAAAACAGAATACTGTAACTTAGATACAAACTTAAAAGTGAAAAAAGGTGATAACGTAACAAAAGGTCAAGTTATAGGAAAAGTTGGTAAAACAGCTCAAAGTTTAGGTGCTTCATTAAAATGTGAATTTTTACACATAAGAATGTATGAACTTAAAGATAAAGAATATAAAGAAATTGATCCAGGAAAATACTTTTCATTTAAAAAGTAAGTTATCAAATTAATCAGTCATTTGAATAAAATGGCTGATTAATAAAAATACTAATAACAATGATGAATTCTCTAAGGAGGTACAAAATGAAAGACTATATTGAAGAAAGGGTATTAGAAGTTGCACAATATATAATTGATTCAAAAGCAACAATAAGAAAAACTGCAAAAGTTTTTGGGGTTAGTAAAAGTACAATCCATAAGGATATGACAGAAAGACTACCAAAGATAAACCCTGCAATAGCTGAACAAACTCATACTGTTTTAGAAATTAATAAATCAGAACGACATATAAGAGGTGGAAAAGCTACTAAAATGAAGTATAAAACTGCTGAATAATGTTGAAAGAATAAGCTATTCCATATATAATTTAAAGTATAAGTAGAAAAAAATAGAATTTTTTCAAAAAAAAGAAAAGGGTGGAATAGTGATGTGGTTTTGGAAATGGAATAGAGGCAATGATCTAGGAATAGATTTAGGAACTGCTACTGTTCTAGTATATATGAAGGGCAAAGGAATAGTACTAAAAGAGCCCTCTGTAGTTGCTATGAACAAAAATACTGGCAAAGTATTGGCAGTTGGAGAAGAAGCTAGAAAAATGATAGGAAGAACTCCAGGAAATATAGTTGCAGTTAGACCATTAAAAGATGGAGTTATATCTGATTATGATGTTACAGAAAAAATGTTACAAGAACTTATAAATAAAGTTTGTGGCAATAAAAAAATTACAACACCAAAAGTTATGATTTGCATACCATCTATGGCAACAGAAGTAGAAAAGAGAGCTGTTATAGATGCTGCAAGAAATTCAGGTGCAAAAGAAGTACATCTTATAGAAGAACCTTTAGCAGCGGCAATAGGGGCTGGATTAGATATAACAAAACCAAATGGTTGCATGATAGTAGATATTGGCGGTGGTACATGCGATATAGCTGTTATTTCCTTAGGTGGTATTGTTATAAGAACATCAATAAAGTCTGCTGGAGATAAATTTGATGATGCAATCATTAGATATATAAGAAACAAATATAAACTAATGATTGGTGAGAAAACAGCTGAAGAGTTGAAAATATCTATTGGATCAGTATATGAAGATGACAATGATTCAAAAGCAGTTGTTAGAGGAAGAAATATGTTAACAGGACTTCCAGATAATTTATCTATAACTTCAGCTGAAATAAGAGAATCTTTAAAAGAACCAATAAACCTTATAATCGAAGGTGTAAAAGGAGTATTAGAAAAAACTCCACCAGAAATAGTTGCTGATATAATAGAGCAAGGAATTTTAATGACTGGTGGCGGTTCTTTAATACATGGATTAGATAAATTAATTCAAAAAGAAACTGGATTAGAAGTTAAAATAGCAGAAAACTCCGTTGAAGCTGTTGCTGAAGGAACTGGAATGGTTTTAGGATACATAGATAAATTAGATACTTCAGTAAATAATGGAGAAGTTATATTAATTGATTAATAAGTGCTTTTTAGCACTTATTTTTTTTAATAATAAAAAATAAAATTTATAACATTTTCTAATATAAAATATTATTCATTTAATAGACATTTAGTAATTGGAAGAAGGCGTATAGTAATTAAACATTATAAAATTTAATTACTATAATAGCACCAATATAAAAGTTAATTATTATATATCATCTGAGTATAATTCCTTTATTAAAATATCAGAAAGATTATAATTGTATGCGTTTAGAATTCCTTTAGCAATTATACAAGCTAAATCATATATAAATGAAAGCCTAATAGAATTAGAAGTTAAAAAATTATTGGAATCACCTTTAGAAACTATACCTACTATAGATATATCTCCTACTTCTTTTAAAATTTTGCCAACACCCTTTCCCGGATAAATTGGATGATCTCTAATACATATATCACCAACATTAGTACCCAAGCATGCATCAATTGCTATTATGTAAGAGCTTTGATGTTTTTCATTTATTGAGGAAAGAAATTTATTTAAATTTAGAGCATGTATTGGTTCATGTAAAGTTCCATATACTGGATAAGGGAAATTGTTGAATTTAAGAATACTTCCAACTATAGGACCTAAAGCATCACCTATAAATTTGTCAGTTCCAATACATACTATAACGAGATTTTCTTTTATATGTTCTTTTAAATATTCACCAATTAAATTAGTAGCAGTTGGATAATTAAAAGGAATTATTTTTTTCAAAGATTTCACCCCCTAGATAATATATTCACGAGAGTTTGTATATATACGAAAAAGCTTATGTTTGAATAAAATTCTTTAAAGTGGACATTAATTCAAATAAGAGGTGATATAATAATGAAGAAGATATTGGTTTTTATGATTTTTATAATGACGAGTTTAACTATGTATTTTTTAGTTTGGTGGCAACCAACTGAAAAAAATAATCAAGTAATAAATACTTCAAATGTTATTGAAACTGATAATAATATGAAAGATAATACAAATGTAGAAAAAGAATTAGATGACTCTAAAAAAGAACAAGATAAAATAGAAAAAGATTTGAAAAAAGAAGAAGCTAAAAAGATTGAAGAGGAGTCCAAAAAAGCTGAAGAGGAAATAGCTAAGAAATTAGAAGAAGAAAAAGAAAATAACAAATTGATTGTAAAAAAAATAAATGAAAATATGTCTATTGAAGATAAAAAAAATGTAGATAAATTATTGAATGGATTATCTACAATAGATTTGATGAAAATAGAAGAAGGAATATTAAGTGGAGATTTAAATAGTGTTAAAGCTTTAATAAGCGAAAGATTGTTATTAGAGGATAGTAAGTTATTTTTTGAAATCATTGGCAGATATAAATAAGGGAAATAAATCACATATAAGTATAAAAGTTAAATAATTGGAGAAAAACATAGAAAAATAATGATAATTTTGTTAAATAGCCTAATTTAAAGGTTGAAAATAATCCTTTATGAATATATACTAACTATTGTCGGTTGGCCGTTGGTCTTCCGTAAATTAAATAAGTTTTGGTGGGGTTCCCGAGTGGCCAAAGGGGGCAGACTGTAAATCTGTTGCAACTTGCTTCGAAGGTTCGAATCCTTCTCCCACCACCATTTAATTAAGGTCGCATAGCTCAGCTGGGAGAGCACCTGCCTTACAAGCAGGGGGTCACAGGTTCGATCCCTGTTGTGACCACCATTAAAAATAAAATGAAAACGTGCGCTGGCATGGCTCAACGGTAGAGCAGCTGACTTGTAATCAGCAGGTTGTAGGTTCGATTCCTATTGCCAGCTCCATTAGGTGGGGTTCCCGAGTGGCCAAAGGGGGCAGACTGTAAATCTGTTGCAACTTGCTTCGAAGGTTCGAATCCTTCTCCCACCACCATTTTATTTTTAAAAAATTTCAAATCACTTATTTGCTGGCATGGCTCAACGGTAGAGCAGCTGACTTGTAATCAGCAGGTTGTAGGTTCGATTCCTATTGCCAGCTCCAAATAAGGTGGGGTTCCCGAGTGGCCAAAGGGGGCAGACTGTAAATCTGTTGCAACTTGCTTCGAAGGTTCGAATCCTTCTCCCACCACCAAACGCTAAGAATTATCTTAGCGTTTTTTTATTAGAATTTTTTAATAAATATAATAATATTAGTATCATAATAATAAATAAATATAGTGAATAAATTTAAGAAATTCAAAACTATATATTAAAGAGAAAATATTAAAAACATTAAAAATATATAAATGAAATAAATGTTAAAAACTGACTACTAAGATATATTCTATGTTTATCTTGCTTAAGAAAAAATTCATATTTTAAAATAGAATTTTATTAAATATATAATGTGTTGACTTATTATATTTTAGTGTGTTACAATTTTCAAAGAAAATGAAGCAAAATAAATAACTAAACTCTTATCAAGAGAGGTGGAGGGAAATGGCCCTGTGAAACCCAGCAACCTACAGTAATTAATTTTAATTAATATGTGTGGTGCTAATTCCTGTAGATTTTATCTACAAGATGAGAAGAATAGGCAACTAGTTCTCTTCTTATCGAAGAGTTTTTTTATTATAAAAAAATTTTTATAGATTTGAAAGGAGAATAATGATATGAGAAGATTATTCACATCAGAATCAGTTACTGAAGGGCATCCAGATAAAATCTGTGACCAAATTTCAGATTCAGTATTAGATTCAATTTTAGCAAAAGATCCTAACGCAAGAGTTGCTTGCGAAACAGCTGTAACTACTGGAATGGTAATGGTAATGGGAGAAATAACAACTAACTGTTACGTTGATATTCCAAAGGTTGTAAGAGAAACAATAAGAGAAATTGGATATGATAGAGCTAAATATGGATTTGACTGTGATACTTGTGCAGTTATGACTACAATAGATGAGCAAAGTGCTGATATTGCTATGGGAGTTGATGAAGCTCTTGAATCAAAAGAAGGTCAAAAAGATGAAGTTGAAGCAGTAGGTGCTGGAGACCAAGGAATGATGTTCGGATTCGCTACAAACGAAACTGAAGAATATATGCCAACTCCAATCGCTATGGCTCACAGACTTTCAAGAAGACTTACTGAAGTAAGAAAAAATGGAACTCTTTCATACTTAAGACCAGATGGTAAAACTCAAGTTACTGTTGAATATGAAGATGAAAAACCTGTAAGAATTGATACTATAGTTATTTCAACTCAACACAGTGAAAAAGTAACTTTAGAACAAATTCAAACTGATATAAGAGAACATGTAATAAATGCTGTAATTCCATCAGAATTATTAGATGCAGAAACTAAATACTTCATAAACCCAACTGGAAGATTCGTTGTTGGAGGACCACAAGGAGATAGTGGATTAACAGGAAGAAAAATCATAGTTGATACTTACGGTGGAATGGGAAGACACGGTGGTGGAGCTTTCTCAGGAAAAGACTCAACTAAAGTTGATAGATCAGCTGCTTACGCTGCAAGATGGGTTGCTAAAAACTTAGTTGCTGCTGGTGTTGCAGATAAATTAGAAATACAATTAGCTTATGCTATAGGTGTTGCTAAACCAGTTTCAATTGGAGTTGAAACATTCAAAACTGGTAAAATATCAGATGAACAAATCGTTTCAATAGTAGAAAAAGTATTTGACTTAAGACCAGGTGCTATAATAAGAGACTTAGACTTAAGAAGACCAATCTACAAACAAACTGCAGCTTACGGACACTTTGGTAGAACTGATGTTAAACTTCCATGGGAAGAATTATCAAAAGTAGAAGAAATAAAAGCATTAATGAAATAATTATAAAAGGAGTTGATTTATTCAACTCCTTTTATTTTTGTAAAAAAGACTTTTTCTAAAATGAAAGGGTCTTTTTTTATAAATAAAATAAAATTATAGAATATATACTTCAAAAAAGATATAGAGAAGAGAATTTTTAAATAATTAAAGAACTTTATAACTAATATAATATTTAAGTGGGGATAAATTTATTTAATTATTGCAGGAATTATAAAAATTTAGATATATAAATATAATTAAATGTTATATAATGGAAAAAAGAGGTTAGAAAAAGGGGAATTGTTATGAGGATAATAGTAGATAGTACATGTGATTTACCAATAGAAATTATAAAAAAATATGATATTAAAGTTTTACCGCTTAAAGTTCTAATTGAAGATAAAGAATATTATGATAGAGTTACTATAGAATTAGAAGAAGTATATGAATATATGAGAAAAGGGGTGGTTCCTAAAACTTCTCAAGTATCACCAGTAAGTTTTTATGAAGCTTTTGAGGAGATGTGTGAGAATGGAGAAGATTTTATTTATCTTGCGTTTTCAAGTAAGCTTTCAGGAACTCATGATTTAGGAAAAAGTATATTAAATGAATTTAAAGAGAAATATAAAAACATTAATATGGAGATAATAGATACTAAATCAGGTTCTACAGCTATAGGGCTTTTAGTTTTAGAATGTATAAAAATGAACAAAGAAAATTTAGAATTTTTTGAAATAGTAGATAGATTACAAGAAAAAATAACTCATATAGAACATATCCTTACTTTAGGTGATTTAAATTGGCTTGTTAAAGGAGGAAGAATAGGAAAAACAAAAGGATTTGTTGGAACTATGTTAGATATAAAACCAGTTTTAGATCTTAAGGATGGAGAAGTAAATCTTATAAAATCTATAAGAGGGAAAAAGAAAACTCTAAATTATATTTTGGATATTTTAGAAGAGAGAGGAATAAGGAACAATAATTTAATAGGGATTAGTTATGCTGAAGATTTATCTATTGTTGATAATATTAAGAAAGGTATAGCAGAGAGGTTTGGAGAAAAAGAATTTATGATAAATAAAATAGGAAGTGTTTTAGGAAGTCATGTTGGATTAACTGGAGTAGGAATTTTCTTTTTTAATTATTAATTTTAAGGCTATAAAAGCATATTTAAAAGCTTTTATAGTTTTTTTTGTGTCAATAGGTATAGCTTTTAAATATAATATATTAGATTTCCATATAATTATATAGGAGGAAAGCTTATGTTATGTAAGAGGTGTAAAAACTTAATAGAAGATGATTTGGACTCATGTCCATTTTGTGGATTAGATTTTGAAGAAGAAAATATAAATACTGAAGAGGAAAAATTACGAGAGGATGTAAAGGACGAAGTTGAATTAGAAAAAGTTGAAGATGTAGAGATAGGAAATATAGAAGTTGATGAAGTGTATGGTGGAGAATTAAAAGAAGTAGAAGAAAAAAATGAATACATTGAAGAAGATTTAATAGAAAAAGAAACTGAGATTAATGAAAATGATTCTAAAGTTAAAGAAACTTCAGAAAAAAAAGATAAAGAGCCAATAGAATATGAATTAGAAGAAGGTAATCAAGATAAGTATGATTATCAATTAGAAAAAGATAATAAATATAATGATTATAAAGTTATAGGAATTGCTATTATACTATTAGCTATAATATTAGGATTAGTAATGTTATTTAAATAAAAAAAGAGGATGAAGTACATCCTCTTTTTTTAAGCTTCGTGTATAATTTTTCCGTTTATTATTACTTTATTTATATTTATGTCTTCATCAAATAAAATTAAATCTGCGTCAAACCCTTCTTTTATTTGACCTTTTTTGTCTTCAACTTTACAGTGTCTAGCTCCATTATAAGTAGCCATTTTAACTACCTCATATAATGGATAATCCGAATTTTTATAAATATTTCTTACCGCTTTATCTAGTGTTAAGATTGAACCTGCTAAAGAACCAGCTTCAAGTCTTGCTGCTCCTTCTTTAACAAAAACATCTTGTCCACCTAAAGAATATTTTCCATCAGGCATTCCGCAAGCCATCATAGCATCAGTTACAAGAAGAACTTTATCTGTTCCTTTTTGTTTATAAGCAACTCTTAATGATGGGAATGATATGTGTATTCCATCTGAGATAGTTTCAGTTGTTATATCTGAATCGAAAACAGCTCCAACTACTCCGGGTTCTCTATGAGCAAATCCTGTCATTGCATTGAAAAGATGTGTTGCATGTGAACAACCACATTTTATTCCTTCTATAGCTTGTTCGTAATTAGCTTTAGTGTGACCTATTGAGCAAACAATACCTTTTTTACTTAAATATTCTATAAGTTCTTTAGCACCATCAACTTCTGGAGCAACAGTAATAGAAACTACAGCATCAGCGCAATCTCCAACCATTTCTTCATAAGTAGCTATTGAAGGAACTTGTAAGAAATTTGGATTTTGAGCACCTATAGCTTTAGGACTTATAAATGGTCCTTCAAGGTGAGCTCCAAGAACATTTGCACCATCTGTACCATTTTCTTTAGCTTCTTTTATAACTTTCATTGATTGTTTTATATCTTCAACTGCAACAGTCATTGTAGTTGGAGTAAAAGAAGTTGTACCAAATTTACATATTGTTTTTGATATTTCATTTATAGCTTCAAATGTTCCATCCATTGTATCATGTCCACCAGCACCGTGAATATGAACATCAATAAAACCAGGAGATAAATACATACCTTTTGCATCTATAACTTCTGAATCAGTTACATTCTTAGGGTTAATTTCTTTTATTTTTCCATTTTCGATTAAAACTGAACCTTTTTCAATTCTATCTAGGAAAATTATATTACAATTTTCTATTAACATTACAACACCTCCAAAATTTTAAATAGTTTAGTAGACATAAATAATTTTACTTAAATGTCTTATGATATAATTATATAATATATAATTGAAAATAAAAATAACTAAGGCAAGATTTGGAGAGAAAAAATGGAAACTATAGTTGGTTTAGTAGAAGGGATAGTATTTAAAAGTGAAGATTCTGGTTATACAGTTTTAAAGGTAAATGTTAATAATCAAACTATTACAGCTACTGGAGCTGTGCCTTTTGCTAAAGAAGGTCAAAGTGTAAAGTTAACTGGAGAATGGATTATTCACAAGCAATTTGGAAAACAGTTTAAAATAGATGAATTTAAAGAAATACTTCCAACATCTAAAGATGGTATTGAAAGATATCTAAGTGCAGGAGTTATTTATGGAATAGGACCTGTAACAGCAAAAAGAATAGTTGAATATTTTGGAGAAGAAACTTTAGATATATTGGATAATAATATAGAGAGATTAAAAGAAGTAGAAGGAATTGGAGATAAAAAGTTTAAAATAATATATGATTCTTATCAAGAACAAAAAGGATTAAGAGATATAATATTATTTTTTACTGAGTATGGACTTAGTAATAATCAATGTATAAAGCTTTATAAAAAATATGGAGATAGAGCAAAAGATTTGATAAAAGAAAACCCTTATAGATTATGCAAAGATATATCAGGAATAGGATTTAAAACTGCTGATAAAATTGCAATGAATATGGGAGTTATATCTGAATCTCCTTATAGAATAAAAAGTGGAATTGACTATGTTTTAGGAAGATTTTGCGCAAATGGAAATACATATATGCCAAAGGAAAGGTTAATTGAAGAAGCTTCAGAAACTTTAGTTGTAAAAAAAGACTTAATAGAAGAAAATATATATAATTTGTATCTTGAAAAAGGAATTATAGTTGAAAAGATAAATGGAGTAGAAGCTGTATTTTCTCTTCCATTTTATTATAGTGAAATTGGTATAACAAAAAAAATAATAGAGCTTGGAATAGAAAATTTCCAAACTATAAATACAGATGTAGAACATGAAGTTAAAATGTTTGAAAGAAGTCAAGGAATAACATTTGCTCCTTCGCAAAAAGAAGCTATTTTAAATGCATTTTCAGAAGGAATAGAAATAATAACAGGAGGACCTGGAACAGGTAAAACAACAATAATAAAATGTATTATTGATATTTATGAGAAAAATGGATTAAAGGTACTTCTTGCAGCACCAACAGGTAGAGCTGCTAAAAGAATGTCTGAATCTACTGGAAGAGAAGCTAAAACTATTCATAGACTTTTAGAAATGGGAGTATCAGATGAAGAAGGAGAAAAAACTACATTTTTAAAAGGAGATGGAGAACCTTTAGAAGGTGATGTAATAATATTAGATGAAGCATCAATGATAGATGTAAATTTAATGAATAGTCTTCTTAAAGCAATAAAGCTTGGAACAAGACTTATAATAGTGGGAGATGTAGACCAACTTCCATCAGTTGGAGCAGGAAATGTTTTAAATGACTTAATAAACAGTGAATTTATTAAAGTTGTAAGATTAAGAGAGATTTTTAGACAAGGAGCAGAAAGTTTAATAACGGTAAATGCCCACAGAATAAATAATGGAGAAATGCCTCATTTAAATAAAAAAGGAAATGATTTTTATTTTATAAGAAGTGAAAATAGTGAGGATATTTTAAATACAATAATAGATTTAGTTAATAGAAGATTGCCTAAATTTAATAAAGATTGGGATAAATTAAGAGATATTCAGGTTTTAACTCCAATGAGAAAAGGTGTACTTGGAGTAGAAAATATGAATGAGAAAATACAAGAGGTATTAAATCCTAAAGAAAATTATAAAAAGGAAAAGAAGGTCAGAGAAACTACCTTTAGAGAAGGTGATAAGGTTATGCAAACAAAAAATAACTATTCTCTAAAATGGACCAGAGTTTCAGGTGAAGGTGAAGAAGAAGGCGTTGGTGTTTTTAATGGAGACATGGGCTTTATTCAAACTATAAATGAAGAAGAAAAAACAGTAGTTGTAATATTTGATGATGAAAGAAGAGTAAAATATGATTATGTATATGTAGATGAATTAGAACTTGCATATTCAATAACTATTCATAAAAGTCAAGGAAGTGAATTTAAGGTTGTAATAATACCAGCATTTATGGGTTCACCACTTTTAATGAATAAAAATTTATTATATACAGGTATAACTAGAGCTAAAAAATTAGTTGTAGTAGTGGGAATGCCAAAGGCTCTTAATTATATGGTTAAAAATACAAAAAGTATGGAAAGATATTCGGCTTTAGAACATAAGATAAAAGAGATAACACAACATGAATTTGTAGAAGATTAATTTTAAAATTTTAGTAAAAGACTAAAATTTATTTTTAGAATAGTAATGTAAAGATAGGAGGGATACTTTGAAAAGAACTGTAAATAAAGAATTAAAAAATTTAAATAAAGCTATGGAAAATTGGTTAGCTAGTAATGAAAATTTATTATTTATGTATGGAAGACCATTTCAAAGTAATACTATTTTTATAGATATTATAAGAAAAGTTATAAAAAATGATGGGAAAGTTTTATATTTATGGGGATACGAAGGTGTTAGTTCAGAGATAGTTAAAGGCTTAAGTTTAGAAAAAGGAAAAAAAATATCTTATTCTAAAGATGGGTTAAGTAATTCAAATCTTGTGTTTATGAGTTTAAAATACACATATAACATAATAAAAAATTATGACTTAGTAATAATAGATGATATTTCAACCTATTTTAAAATAAATTCTTTTGGATTAGAAAGCTTATATAATAAATGCAGAATTCACTCTAAAAAGATTATAGTATATGGAATTGAAAGCTGTTCATTTGTAAATAGAATAATAGATATTAGCAATTTTAAGATTACTAATAGATTTTTAGAACCTAGAATAATAACTACAAGAATAGATTTAAATAAAGATATTCCATATAGCCTTTATGATTATATTCTTTGGTTTAAAGAAAGAAAAAGTAAAATAGCATTTTTTGTACCTTACTATGAAGATATAGAAAATTTATATAATTATTATGTGCAAGAAATTAAAATAGAAGGCGTAAAAGTTATAAAGGCGGAAAACTACAAAAATGATTTAAATATAAAAGATAGGGCAATATTTATAATAACTAATAATATGGAGGATGTTTGTAAAATCTCACAGTTAGATGGTATAGTAACCCTATTTGCAGATAATGATAAAATAGATTATAAAAAAATACTTTATATGTGCGGTAAATTAACTACTAATAATGATAATATTTCAGAAGTTATTTTAGTTTGTAAAGAGATAACTGAAGAGATGGAAAAAGCTAGCAAACTAACTAGAGAGTTTAATAAGAAATTATGGGAGGAACATTATTTAAGTTTATAGAAGGTATAAAAGATGGAATATTTGAAGTTATATATCCTAAAAAATATTTATGTTTAGTATGTGAAGAAGAGGAAGTAGAAGGCATTTGTGAAAAATGCAGAAAAGACATAAAAAAGTGCAATGAAAATGAGATAAGTTATGCTTATTATAATTCAACTTTAAAAAAGCTTATTCTAGACTTTAAGTTTAGAAAGAATTTTAATTCTGGAGAATTGTTAAGTGATTTTATAGTTGAAAAATTAAAAAATGAAGATAGGAATTATATTTTAACATATGTGCCTATAAGTAAAAATAAGTTGAAAAATAGAGGGTTTAATCAATGTGAATACTTATGTAATGAGGCTAGTAAAAAGCTAAATGTTGATGTTTTAGAAACATTAAAACAAGTAAAAGAAATAAGAGCACAAAAAACTTTAAATAAAGAGCAAAGAGAAAAAAATATTTTAAATGCTTTTGAAGCTATAAATATAGAAAAAATAAAAGGAAAAAATATAGTTTTAGTAGATGATGTTATAACAACTGGAGCAACTATAAGAGAATGTGAGAGAATTTTAAAAAAATGTGGTGTTAATAAAATAAAATTATTGACTATTGGGAAAAGTGATATATAATATTAATGTAAAGTTAGGTCTGTGGTTGAAAGTCGATGCCAGTCGCAGGCGAAACGATCCACGTAACCTAGGCAAAGTTCTAGTGAGCATGGTGCGGTATAGAAGTAAGTCCTACCAGAAAATCTGAGAGGGTTAGTAGTGAGAGGTTAATTCCGGGTAGCGAAATCTCCAGTAGGCGAGTGTGGGGGCAAAAACCAGGTCAGCTAACTTTATGAAAAAATAAGTATCATAAAGCATAAAATTTTATGTTTTGTGATGCTTATTTTTTTATATGTAAAATTAAATTTTGTGAGAAAATAAAAATTAAATTATGGATTTTTATATGTAAAATATTTAGTTATATTTAAAGTTATAAAAAATAATATTCAGTAAATTCAGAAAATTATTGAAAACGATTATTAAAACTGGTATAATATAAACAAGAAGAAAACATAATATTTCTTTTAAAAATAAGTCGTTAGATTTAGTTCTAATATAGAAAGGGGCTGGACTTTATGAAAGTAACAGTAATGTCAAAAAATATTGAGATAACACCTGCGTTAAGAGAAGTGATAGAGAAGAAAATTTCAAAGTTAGATAAGTACTTTGAAAAAGAAGTAGATGCAAAAGTTACGATATCAGTTCAAAAAAACAGACATATTGTAGAGGTCACAATTCCTTTCAGTGGAATAATGTTAAGAGCTGAAGAGGCTACAGAAGATATGTACAAGTCAATAGATATGGTTGAAGAAAAGTTAGTTAGACAAATAAGAAAACAAAAAACTAAATTAAGTAGAAAATACAACCAATCATTAAGATTTGCAGAAATAGCAACTGATTTAGAAGAAGTAGAAGAAACTAAAGGAAAAATAGTAAGAACTAAAACATTTGCTGTGAAGCCAATGAATTCAGAGGAAGCAGTACTTCAAATGGAACTTTTAGGACATAATTTCTTTGTATATCAAGATACAGATACAAATAATATTAGTGTTCTATATAAGAGAAAAGATGGAAATTATGGATTGTTAGATCCAGAATATAAATAGAGAATAATATAAGCTCTGTAGAAATTTCTACAGGGCTTTTTTTGATTATTAAATAAAAAAATATATATAATTAAAAAATAAATAAATAAAAAAGGCTAAAAGTTGAAAAAATATACTAGTAAATGGTATAATTTAATAATGTATAATCGTTTAGCTAATTTTAAATTAGTAATTTTTTAAAAATTTGAAAGGAAGAAAATATGGGATTTTTAAAAGCGTTATTTGGATCATATAGCGAAAGAGAAGTAAAAAGAATACAACCAACAGTTGATAAAATAGACAAATTAGGATCAACAATGGAGGCTTTAAGTGATGAAGAACTAAGAGCTAAAACAGATGAATTTAAAGAAAGACTTAAAAATGGAGAAACTCTTGATGATTTATTAGTTGAAGCATTTGCTGTTGTTCGTGAGGCTTCATGGAGAGTTCTTGGAATGAAGCATTATAGAGCGCAACTTGCTGGAGGAGTAGTTCTTCATCAAGGAAGAATAGCAGAAATGAAAACTGGGGAAGGTAAAACACTTGTTGCAACACTTCCTGCTTACTTAAATGCACTTACAGGAGAAGGTGTTCACGTAATCACAGTAAATGACTATCTTGCAAATAGAGATAAAGAGCAAATGGGAGAACTTTATGGATTCTTAGGACTTACAACAGGAGTTGTAATTCATGACATAAATAATGATGATAGAAGAGCTGCTTATAATTGTGATATAACATACGGAACAAACAATGAGTTCGGTTTTGATTACTTAAGAGATAATATGGTAATCTATAAAGAAGAAAGAGTTCAAAGAAAACTTAATTTTGTTATTGTGGATGAGGTTGACTCAATTCTTATTGATGAAGCTAGAACACCACTTATTATTTCAGGTGCTGGAGAAAAATCAACTGAATTTTATAAAGTAGCTGATTTCTTCGTTAAAAAGTTAGTAGCTGAAGAAGATTACACTATAGATGAAAAAGCAAATGCAGTTATGCTTACACAAAATGGGGTAGAGAAAGCAGAAAAAACATTTAATGTTGAAAACTATGCTGATGCAGAAAATATGCAATTACAACACTATGTAACTCAAGCCCTAAAAGCTAACTATTTTATGAAAAAAGATAAAGACTATATGGTTAAAGATGGAGAAGTTATAATTGTTGATGAATTTACAGGAAGACTTATGGAAGGTAGAAGATATTCAGATGGTCTTCACCAAGCAATTGAAGCAAAAGAAAATGTTAAAATTGCAAGAGAATCAAAAACATTAGCAACAATAACATTCCAAAACTACTTTAGAATGTACAATAAATTATCAGGTATGACAGGTACAGCTTTAACAGAAGAAAATGAATTTAGAGAAATTTATGGATTAGACGTTATAGTTGTTCCAACAAATAAACCAATTCAAAGAGTAGATAATCATGATGTTGTTTATAAAACAGCAAAAGGAAAATATAATGCTATTATAGATGAAATAATAGCTTCACATGAAAAAGGTCAACCAGTTCTTGTTGGTACTGCAAGTATTGAAAAATCAGAAATTATTTCTGGACTTTTAAGAAAGAAAAAGATTCCTCATAAAGTATTAAATGCTAAGTTCCATGAACAAGAAGCAGAAATAATTAGTAATGCAGGAGAGCTTAATGCAGTTACAATAGCAACTAACATGGCAGGAAGAGGTACTGATATCAAGCTTGGAGAAGGTGTTGTTGAAGTTGGTGGTCTTAAGATTATTGGTACTGAAAGACACGAATCAAGAAGAATAGATAACCAGCTTAGAGGACGTTCAGGAAGACAAGGAGATCCAGGAGAATCAACATTCTATATTTCATTAGAGGATGATTTAATGAGAATATTCATGTCTGAAAAAACTCATGCTATGGTTGATAAATTAGGACTTGAAGAAGATGATGCTATAGAAAGTAAAATCATAACTAAATCAATAGAAAGTGCTCAAAAGAAAGTTGAAGGACATAACTTTGACATAAGAAAGAATCTTCTAGGATATGATGATGTTATGAATATGCAAAGAGAAGTTATTTATAAGCAAAGAGCACAAGTTCTTGAAGGTGAAAACTTAAGAGAACAAATTGTTGATATGATAAAAGATGTTATATCATCAGCTGTAGATAGTCACTTAGCAGGTGTAGAAGAAGATTACGAAGAAGCATTAAAGAAATTAATATTCTATTTAGATGAAATTTGTATTCCTGCAAATAGAATAACTATAGATGATTTAATGAATCTTGAGCCTGAAGATATAAAACAAAAATTAGAAACTATAGCTATTGAAATATATGCAGGCAAAGAATTAGAATTTGGTGAAGAAAGAATAAGAGAAATCGAAAGAGTTGTTCTATTAAAAAATGTTGATATGAAATGGATGGATCATATAGATGCTATGGATCACTTAAAACAAGGTATTGGATTAAGAGCATTTAAGCAAGTTGACCCAGTTCAAGCATACCAAATGGAAGGTAGTGACATGTTTGAGGAAATGATTGAATCTATAAAAATAGATACAGTTAAGTACTTATTCCATGTTCAAATGGAGAGAGCTCCAGAAAGAGAAAGAGTAGTTCAAAAGACTACTGAAACTCATGGTTCAAATAATGAAGAGCCAAAGAAAAAAGAGCCTATTAGAAAAGAAATTAGTGTAGGTAGAAATGAAAAATGTCCATGTGGAAGCGGTAAGAAGTTTAAAAACTGCTGTGGAAGAGAAGTTTAATAAATAGATAATAGCAGTGGGGTTATTACTCACTGCTATTTTTAAATTATGAAAGAGGTGAAAGCATGAGGGTAGACTTAGAAAAAGCATTAGCTAAATTCCCAAGTTTAAAAGAAAAAGTGCAAGAAATGGGGAATTTACTTTGACAAGGATGGCTTAGATAAAAAAATACAAGAGCTAGACTTAGTTATGCAAACTCCAGGATTTTGGGATGATATAAAAAAAGCAGAAGAAGTAACAAAAGAAAGTAAAGGGTTAAAAGATAAATTAGAGAATTTTAATAAATTAGAGACTGCTATTGATGATGTAGAAGTTCTTCAAGAGATGATGGATGAAGATGATTTAGAATCTATTGAAGAGATAATAAGTTCAATAAATTACATTGAAGAGGAAGTAGAGAAATATAGAATACAAAATCTTTTATCAGGAGAATATGATAAAAATGATGTTATATTTACTCTTCATGTTGGTGTTGGTGGAACTGATGCAAATGATTGGACAGAAATGCTTCTTAGAATGTACACAAGATGGTGTGAAAAGAAAGGATTTTCTGTTGAAACTTTAGATTTAATTCAAGGAGAAGAAGCTGGAATTAAAAGTGTTACTTTAGAAATAAAAGGTGAATATGCCTATGGATATTTAAAAGCTGAAAAAGGAATCCATAGATTAGTTAGAATATCACCTTTTAATGCAAATGGAAAAAGGCAAACTTCATTTGCTTCAGTAGAGGTTTTACCAGAGCTTACTAAAGAGCAAGACATAGATATAAAACCTGATGATTTAAAAGTAGACACTTATAGAGCAAGTGGAGCTGGAGGTCAACATGTTAATAAAACAGAATCAGCAGTAAGAATAACTCACCTGCCAACAGGAATAGTAGTTCAATGTCAAAGTGAGAGAAGTCAATTCTCAAATAGAGATACAGCTATGGCAATGTTAAAATCAAAACTTATTGAATTAAAGGAAAGAGCTCATAAAGAAAAAATAGAAGATTTAACTGGTGAGCTAAAAGATATGGGATGGGGGAGTCAAATAAGGTCTTATGTATTCCATCCATATAGTATGGTAAAAGACCATAGAACTGGTGAAGAAACATCAAATGTTCAAGCTGTTATGGATGGGGATATAGATAAATTTATAGTAGCAGAATTAAATAGAAAAGAATAATATAAACTATAAGATGTAATAAGTTATCCCCCCTGACTATTACTTTTATGAATTTATTTTAAGAATTAAAAAGGATGCAAAATTGCATCCTTTTTTTTAATTATATAATTCTGTTTTAGTTTTTCTTTTTGTGTTTTATTGAGCTTACACTTTTATAAAAAATATAAACTAAACATATTAAGAAAGATAAAATATAAACACGGCTATTAAATAATATTCTAGAAAAAGGAGAGTAACAATAATTAGATACCTTTTTACTTAAAAGGTTAAATCCTTTATCTAAAGCTTTAGTTGAGATAAATTCAAGTTTATCATCTGGAGTGTGGATTTTACTTGTATCATTATGAGTTAAAGTTAAAGAATCTGCACCATATTTTGAAAAGCTAGCATGATCACTAGAGTCTTCATAACTAATTTCTAAGTTTTCTTTTAAATTTTTTATATCTTCTAAATTTTCTGAAGCAGTAGACTTGTCCTTTTCACTACGAACTGCTGATAATTCTGTATTTGGAGCTCCAATCATATCAATATTAATTACTTGAGAACCTGAAACTAAAGAAGAGTGTTTTTTAGCAAATTCTTCTGAGCCTATAAGCCCAAATTCTTCAGCATTTAAAAATACAAAAATAATATCTCTTTCTGGTTTAACTTTTAGAGATGAAAATACTTTAGCAACTTCTAAAAGAAAGCAAGAACCAGAAGCATTATCTAAGGCACCACAATAAACATTATTTAAGCAATCTGTTCCTAAATGGTCAAAGTGAGCAGTTAAAATTAATGGTTTTAAAGATGAATCTTTTCCTTCAATTTTTCCAGCTACATTAAAAGCTTCAGTTACTTTTGTAGAGTAAGGTAATTCTACGAAGATTTCATTACCTGAATTTAAAGAAGACACTATTTCAGTAAAAGTATTTTTATTTAATGCTACTGAAAAAGATATTTTTGAGTCATTAATAAATGAGCTTCTAAAATCAAAGTTATTTTCTTTAGGAACATAGAAGAAAAATAGATTACCATTTTTCTTAAAAGTTAATGCATTTTCAAAGACTTTTAAATCATCTTCTTTAGATAAAGAAATAGAATTTTCCTTAAAGTTTAATAAGTCTTCTTTAAAATCAACTCCATAGGAAAAAGTTTTTATTTCATTTTTAGAAGAAAAATCTCTTATTTTTAAAACCCCTTTGTCATTTGTTTTATAAGGTACTGTAATTTGAAAACCCTCTTTATAATTTGGGCTTAGAGGAGATAGCCCTAATTCGCTTAACTTTTTAGCTATTTCTTCTGCTACTAAATCATTTTCTTCTGAACCACAAATTCTTCCACCAATTTTATCAGATGCTAGATAGGATATGTTTTCTTTTAGTTCTAAGCTATCAAAATCGTGAAATGGTATGTAGATAAATGATAACAGAATAAATACTAAAGCTGATAAAAAGAAAAAAAGTCTGTAAAGTTTTTTTATCATATAAACTCCTTAAAATATTGTTTATTAATATTTATTAATAAACTTCTTTTAATATGAATTATTAATGATAACTACTAAACAGACTTTATTTCTAGGCACTTTTATACAACATATCTATGAGGGAATAAGAAATTGTAAAAACTAAAAATATCGCAACAAATAAATTTAATTTATTTTGAGTTATTATAAGCATTCCTCCAAGTAATAAGGAAAGTATAATTACATAATTTATGAATTTCATAAACCCTGGTGCTTTACTTAATATAACTCCCATAGAAGATATAACAGAAGATATAACTATTATGAATGTAAAACAATTTTTTAATACTTTATCAAATTCTATTACTTTGAAATAGTCAAAAGTTAACAGAGTGATTAATATTAAAAGCGTCAAAGATAATATTTTTTGAATTATATTGTTCATAAAAACCTCCTGTAAAATATTTCCAATTAAATTATACAATATATTCAATATAAAATATAGAAAAAAATGAAAAAAATTCAAAAAATATTGATAAGAGAGGAATAAAGGGTATAATAATTAAGTAGAATAAAGGTTGGAGGTTTTTTTATGAGCATAAATGAAAGATTAGCTAAAGAATTAAATTTAAAATTAAATGTCATAGATAATGTTATTGAAATGTTAGATGAAGGAAATACTGTTCCTTTTATTTCAAGATATAGAAAAGAAAGAACTGGCGGATTATCAGATGAAGTTTTAAGAAATTTAGAAGAGAGATTAAATTATTTAAGAAATTTAGATGATAGAAAAGAAGCAGTTATAAGACTTATAGATGAACAAGGAAAGTTAACTGAAGAGTTAAAAGGAAATATAGAAAAGGCTCAAACCTTAACTGAGGTTGAAGATTTATATAGACCATATAAAGCTAAAAAGAGAACTAGAGCAATAATTGCACAAGAAAAAGGTTTAGCACCACTTGGAGAACTTATTTTAGAAGGAAAGTTTAAAGGTGATGTGGAAGAAGAAGCAAAGAAATATATAAGTGAAGAAAAAGGTGTTGAAACTGTAGAAGATGCAATAAAAGGTGCACTTGATATAATTGCAGAAAAAATATCTGATGAAGCTAAATATAGAAAATGGATAAGAGATTTAGTTTTTAGAGAAGGTGTAATTGAAACAAAAGGTAGCAGTGAAGAAAGAACACCTTATGAAATGTACTATGAATACAGTGAACAAGTATTTAAAATACCTCCACATAGAATATTAGCTATAAATAGAGGAGAAAAAGAAAAAATTCTTTCTGTAAAAGTAACTATAAATGAAGATAAATTAATAACTTATTTAGAAAAAAATATATTAAAGGGAAATAAAGATACAGATGAATATTTAAGTGAAGGAATTAAAGACTCATTAAAAAGACTTATCTATCCTTCAATTGAAAGAGAAATAAGAAGTGAATTAACTGAAAAAGGTGAAGAAGGAGCAATAAAAATCTTTAAAGAAAATTTAAAAGCATTATTACTTCAAGCACCTATAAAAGGTAAAGTTGTAATGGGATATGATCCAGGTTTCAGAACAGGATGTAAAATTGCAATTTTAGATAAGAACGGAAAATTCCTAGAAAATACTGCTGTTTATCCAACTGTTCCTAAAAAGGATATTGAAGGAACAAAGAAAACTCTTAAAGCACTTATAAAGAAATATGATGTTGATGTAATATCACTTGGTAATGGTACGGCTTCAAGAGAATCAGAAGAAGTAATAAGTGAAATGATAAAAGAAATAAAAAATGAAACTGGAAAAGAAGTAGCTTATGTTATAGTTTCAGAAGCTGGAGCATCAGTTTATTCTGCATCTAAACTTGCAACTAAAGAATATCCAGATTTAGATGTTACAGTAAGAGGGGCTATATCAATTGGAAGAAGACTTCAAGACCCACTTGCAGAATTAGTTAAAATTGATCCTAAAGCTATAGGAGTTGGTCAATATCAACATGATGTTGCTCAAAAGAAACTTTCAGAATCACTTCAAGGAGTTGTAGAAGATTCAGTTAATAAAGTTGGAGTAGATTTAAATACTGCAACACCAAGTCTTTTAACTTATATTTCAGGAATAAACAGTGGAATTGCTGAAAATATAGTAGCTTATAGAGAAGAAAATGGAGAGTTTAAATCTAGAAAAGAACTTTTAAAAGTAAAAAGATTAGGACAAAAAGCATATGAACAATGTGCAGGATTCTTAAGAGTTATGGAAAGTAAAAATCCATTAGATAATACTGGAGTTCACCCTGAATCATATAAAGCAGCAGAAGAATTAATAGTGAAACTTGGATACACTATGGAAGACTTAAAAAATAAAGCTTTAAATGACATTGAAGAAAGAGTTAAAAAGATTGGATTAAATAATTTAGCTAAAGAATTAGAAGTTGGAGAAATGACTTTAAGTGATATAGTTAAAGAACTTCAAAAACCAGGAAGAGACCCAAGAGATGAAATGCCAAAACCAATATTAAAAACTGGGGTTATAGAACTTAAAGACTTAAAATCAGGAATGGAACTTATGGGGACAGTAAGAAATGTTTCAGACTTTGGAGCATTTGTAGATATTGGAGTTCACCAAGATGGATTAGTTCATAAGAGCCAAATGGCAGATAAATTTGTAAAACATCCTTTAGACATTGTTAAAGTTGGAGATGTTGTTAAAGTTAGTGTTTTAGAAATAGATGAAAAAAGAAATAGAATTAGTCTTACTATGAAGGGATTAAATTAGATATTAATTTGATTTTGGGATAGTTATATATTTGATCAAAATTAAAAGAGAATTTTAAATTATAAAAATATTAATATTAACATAATGACTAATTTTGATATAGAAAAATAGATTTAAAATAAATTAATTAAAAAGATAATTTTACTATTAAATGTTTTATATATGGTAACTACAAGATTATTAATTTATTTTATAAAATTATTGAAAAATTGATTTTAATAAATAGAATTATTAAAAATTTTCACATAAAAACCTATGGTAATTAAGTTTGCCATAGGTTTTTTTATATAAATATTATATAAAATTTAGCAACAATACTATATAAAACACAGAAAAATATAATATATTGCTATATTTTAACTTTTTATAGAAATATAGTTAAAACTGGTGTTAAAATCAAAATATAAAGAATAAAGTGGTAGTAACAAGTGATTAATTCAATTATTTATTACTAAAAGAAAGAAGGGATAATGTGGGATATTTATTTTTCTTTATAAGCTTTATAATTATAACATTTCTGGGAACTATGATTTTTTCAAGTGTAATTAATAAAGATAAAAATATGAAAAGTAAAATTAAATTTTCTATGATGTTATTAAGCTTTATATTACCAATAGTTTCAATTGTTAGTTGTATATTGTTTTTAGTATTTATAATTATAAAGTCAATTATGGGAGTTGATATCAATAACTTTAATTTGCTTATAATATCAATGCTTGGAGTTATAATAATATTCTCTGGAGAAATATTAAGTAAAAAAATAGTAGCAGAAATTGCAGCTAAAAAATTATTTCAAAAATATAAGGAAATTGAGTTAAGTGAGGAAGAAAAATTTAATATAGTAACTAAAATTCAAGAAAAGTATAGAAAAATATCTTTAGTTATTATGGGAATTATAAATATGATATGTTATTTAGTGATACTTTCAATAATGAGAATAGAGGCAAGATTAATATTTATCGCATTATTATCCATAGTAACATTAATAGCTTATGTTTTAGGAATGAGCTTTGGAAAACGAAAAAGTGTAACACAATAAAAATAAAAAATAGACCACTTTATGAAAAGGTTATCAATTTAAATTTTATAAATAAAAGATAAAAGGGGAGATTAAAATGCCAAATATTTTATTAACAAGAGTAGACAACAGATTAATACATGGACAAGTAGGGGTTACTTGGGTAAATCATTTAGGAGCTAATTTAATTTTAGTAGCGAATGATGAAGTAGCAGAAGACCCAGTTCAACAAAGTTTAATGGATATGGTTGTTCCAGATGCAATACAAACAAGATTTTTCAGCATTGATAAAACAATAAAAGTAATACACAAAGCAGCTGATAGACAAAAGATTTTCTTAGTATGTAGAACACCACAAGATGCTTTAAGACTAGTAAAAGGTGGAGTTCCAATAAAAGAATTAAATATTGGAAATATGCATTTTAGTGAAGGAAAAGAACAAATTGCATCTACAGTTTCTGTTGATGAAGATGATAAAAAAACAATTAGAGAATTATTAGATTTAGGTATAAAAGTAGAGGTTAGGAGAGTTCCTGATGAAAGAGTTGAAATAGACATTAAGAAGTTTGTATAAACAGATTAATGTTTAAATAAATAAAATTTATGGGAGGTTAAACACATGTTAATTGAAGCACTATTAATTGGAATCTGGGCTGGTATAGCGGGTATCGATATGTTTGATGGACTTACTCACATACACAGACCAATAGTAACAGGACCTATCGTAGGACTTATTCTTGGAGACATGACAACAGGACTTATAGTTGGGGGAGCATTAGAATTAGTTTTTGCTGGAATGGTACCACTAGCAGGAGCACAACCACCAAATGTTGTTATTGGAGGAATTATTGGTACAAGTATAGCAATTATAACAAAATTAGATGCTCAAGCAGCAGTTGGGGTAGCAATACCATTTGCAGTTGCAGCTCAAGCAGGAATAACTCTTTTATTTACAGCATTCTCACCTGTAATGCATACAGCTGATAAATATGCTGAAGAAGCAAATACAAAAGGAATAGACAATATAAACTATCTTGGAATGGCAATATTATTTGTTTCATATTTCTTATGTGCATTTTTACCAGTATACTTTGGAGCAGATAAAGCACAAGCAATAGTTCAAGCAATACCAGAATGGTTTATTGGAGGATTATCAGTTGCAGGTGGAATGATGCCAGCAATCGGATTTGCAATGTTATTAAAAATCATGCTTAAAAAAGAATATGTTGCTTTCTTAATAGGAGGATTTTTATTAGTAACTTATTTCCAAATCCCAATATTAGCATTAGCATTAATAGGACTTTGTATAGCTCTTTATGATTATAATTCTAAAAATGGAGAGAAAGAAGTAGTTGTAGTAAAGGAGGATTTTGAAGATGGCATCTAAAGTACAAACTAAACCAATTACTCAAACTAATAATACTGGATATGCAGACCCAAGTGTAAAAAAGGTATTAACTAAAAGCGATTTAACAAAGATGGCATGGAAATCATTATTTTTACAAGCTTCCTTTAACTATGAAAGAATGCAAGCTTGTGGATGGTTATATAGTTTACTTCCAGGTCTTAAAAAGATTCATACAAATAAACAAGATTTATCAAATTCAATGAAAGATCACTTAGAATTTTTTAATACACATCCATTCCTAGTAACTTTCATAATGGGATTAATCCTTGCTATGGAAGAAGGAAAAGAAGATAGAAACACAATTAGAGCTATAAAAGTAGCTACAATGGGTCCTTTAGGAGGAATAGGAGATGCGTTATTCTGGTTAACTGCACTTCCAATTTGTGTTGGTATTGGAGCTGAACTTGCAGGTCAAGGAAATATAGCAGGGCCAATAGTTTTCTTAATATTATTTAATGCTTTACATTTCTTCTTAAGATTTTTCTTAATGAATTATGGTTATAACACTGGTGTTAAAGCAATTGCTAATCTTAAAGAGCAAACTAAGAAAATATCACATGCTGCTTCAATAGTTGGATTAACTGTTGTTGGTGGACTTATAGCTTCAATGGTTAGCTTAAAAATAACTGCTGAACCAACTATAGGACAAGCAACTTTAAAAATTCAAGAAAGTATATTAGATGCTGTAATGCCTAATTTATTACCATTAGGATATACATTCTTAATATATAAACTTCTTAAAAAAGGATATTCACCAGTTAAGTTAATAGGATTAACTATAGTTATTGGATTAGTAGGAAGATTCTTTGAAATATTATAAGATTTGGCTAGTAGTTATTAAAAAATATTATTTAATATAAATAAATAAAGAAACCTTTTTATTAGTTGAAATATTATAAAAATATAGATATTGCTAGGACTTACTAGCTAAAGTTATAAGTTCTAGCAATTATCTTTAAGTGAGGTGGTAATAACAAGTGGAGCAAGTAGATAAAGATGCAGAAAAAGCAAAATATCTACAGCTTGTAGATATTTTAATTGAGAAAATAGAAAAAAGTTTATCAGAAGATGACAGATTAGAGTCTGAAAGAGAATTATGTGATTTATATGATGTTAGTCGTACAACTGTTAGACAAGCAATGGGGGAATTAGAGAAAAGAGGCTATATATATAAAGTAAAAGGTAAAGGAACATTTATTTCATCTAAAAGAGTAAAGCAACATTTAGATAGTTTTTATTCTTTTACAAATGAAATGAGAAAGCTGGGAAAAACACCTAAATCAGAAATATTAGGCTTTGAAATAATTGAGGCTACAAAGATTTTAAAAGAAAAATTTAATTGTAATGAAGATAATCTTTTTTACAAGATAACAAGATTAAGAAAAGCTGATGATGTTCCTATGATTCATGAAATAACATATCTTCCATTTGAAATGTTTGAAAATTTAACTAAAAAACTTCTAAAAGAAATGCCAATGTATGAAGTTTTAAAAAAGAAATATAGTGTTGTAGTTAAGTTTGCTGAGGAATATTTTGAACCTGTTTTAACAGAAAAGATAGAAAGCTTATATTTAAAAATACCTCAAGGAAGTCCAAGCTTGAATATAGAAAGATTTGCTTATGATGGTAATAGATTAATAGAGTATACAGTTGGGGTTGCTCGTGGAGATAAATTTAAATATGTAGTAAGACTACAAAACAATGAGAGGGGATAATTTAAATGATTTTTGGAATTAAAAAAGATGAACTAATAAATTTAGGAGCTGAGTTTACAAGTAAAGAAATAAACCAACAACCTAAACTTTGGAGAGAGACTTATGAAATAGTTAAAACAAATAAAGAAAAAATAAAAGAATTTTTAAGTGAAAATTTAGATAAAGAAACTAGAGTTATTTTAACTGGTGCAGGAACATCAGATTATGTAGGTCAAACAATTTATTTATATTTAGCAAAAAAACTAAAAGTTAGAGTAGAAGCTATACCAACAACTGATTTAGTTTCAAATCCATCAGAATTTATAGAAGAGGATACAAAAACAATTTTAGTTTCTTATGCTAGATCAGGAAACAGTCCAGAAAGTGTAGGTGCATATAATCTTTTTAAAGATAATGTTAAAAATATAGCCCAACTGGTAATTACATGTAATGAAAATGGGGAACTAGCAAAAAAAGCTAGTGAAGATTCAAATAGTTTATGTTTATTAATGCCAAAAGAGTCTAATGATAAAAGTTTTGCAATGACAAGTTCTTTTAGTTGTATGCTTCTTTCAACAATATTAACATTTGATATTGAAAATATTGAGGATAATAAAGAAATTGTGGAAGTTATAGCTAATCAAGGACAAGATATATTAGATAATAAATGGAATGAAGTTAAGGAGTTAGTTGAACTTGGTTGTAATAGAGTTGTTTATTTAGGTTCTGGTTATTTAAAAGGACTTTGTAAAGAAATGGCTTTAAAGAATTTAGAATTAACTAGTGGAAAAGTTGTTACAGTAACTGAATCTGTATTAGGGTTTAGACATGGTCCAAAATCAATTATTGATGACAACACTTTAGTAATATTTATGAATTCAACTAATGACTATACAAATCTTTATGATATGGATTTAATAAGAGAAATTCATGGAGATGAAGGAGGACATAAATTAGCTGTTATAAGCTATAAAGAAAATAAAGAAATTGAGCAAATAAGTGACAAATATTTAGAAATAGGTGGAGCTAATATAGATGAAGTATACACTGTATTTAATTACATGTTATATGGACAAATATTTGGGTTATTTAGTTCACTTCATTTAGGTATATCACCTGATAATCCTAGACCAGATGGAACTGTTAATAGAGTAGTAAAAGGTGTAATAATACATGAATATAATAAATAGGAGAGGTTAATATGGTAGGAATTATAGTAACTGGACATGGAAATTTTGCAACAGGAGTTTTAAGTGCAGCAAAATTAATTGCAGGTACTCCTGAAAAATTAATAGGAATAGATTTTACAGAAAATGATACTGTTGAAACTTTAGAAGAAAAAATCAAAAAAGGAATAGAAGAATTAGGTACAGAAGAAATACTTGTTCTTGCAGATTTAGCAGGAGGTTCTCCATTTAAAGTTTCAGCAACTATAGGAGTTAGTTCAGATAAACATATAAAAGTTTTATCTGGGACAAACTTAGGAATGATAATAGAAACAGCTTTATTAAGAGATGGAAAGAACTTAGAAGAAGTTTTAGCTTTTGCTAAAGAATCTGGAGTTACTTCAATTCAAGAATTTGAAATGAAAGCTAAACAAGAAATAGAAGATTGTGAAGATGGAATATAAAATTAAAGGGTAGGAGAAAAAATTATGAAAAAAATTTTATCAACAAGAGAAATGTTAAAAAAAGCTCAAAAGGAAGGATATGCAGTACCTGCATTTAATATACACAACTTAGAAACTTTACAAGTAGTAGTAGAAACAGCTAATGAATTAAAATCACCTGTTATATTAGCAGGAACACCATCAACTATTGAATATGCAGGAGGAGATTATTTAGTTTCAATGGCAAAAGTTGCTTCAGAGAAATATGATATTCCAATAGCAATTCACTTAGACCATTTTGAAGATGTTGAAAAAATAAAAGGTTATGTAAGAGAAGGATTTAATTCAACTATGATTGATGCTTCTCATGAAGCTTATGAAGATAATATTAGAACTGTAAGTGAAGTAGTTGAATATGCTCATAAATTTGATGCAACAGTTGAGGCTGAGCTTGGAAGACTTGGTGGACAAGAAGATGATTTAGTTGTAGATGAAAAAGATGCAATGTATACAAATCCTGAACAAGCAAGAGATTTTGTTGAAAAAACAGGAATAGATTCATTAGCAGTAGCAATTGGAACAGCTCATGGATTATATAAAGGTAAAGCAAAGCTTGATTTTGATAGATTAAAAGAAATAAGAGCTAAAGTAGATGTTCCTCTTGTTTTACATGGAGCATCAGATGTACCAGATGAATTGGTTAAAAAAGCAATTGAACTTGGAATTTGTAAAGTTAATATAGCAACTGATTTAAAAATACCTTTTTCAGATGCAGTAAAAAGATATTTCAATGATAATCCAAATGCAAATGACCCAAGAAAATACATGACACCTGGTAAAGAAGCAATGAAAGAGGTAGTTAAGCATAAAATTCTTTTATGTGGAAGTAATGGAAAAGCATAAATTTTTTTAGTTAATTATATAGATTTATTTATTAAAGAGCATCTATTTAAAATAGATGCTTTTTATTTTTATATAAATTATTTTTTTAATATATTTGCCTAATATCCAAGAGCATTTTTAGCTAAATAAACTAATATTGGGGATAATACATCTATATAAATATAATTTAAATTATAATATTGACACTAGAATAACTAATTTATTATAATTAAAGAGTAAATTAAATAATAATATCTTCGGGGCGGGGTGTGATTCCCCACCGGTGGTTATAGCCCACGAGCTAAGTTTTTAGCATGATTCGGTGAAATTCCGAGGCCGACAGTATAGTCTGGATGAAAGAAGGTAAGATTTAGATTCTTTTTTTGTATAGAATTTTATGCCCTGATATAAATATATGTCAGGGCTTTTTTATATGAAAAAATCTAAGACCTTACCCAAAAGAAGATTAATTTTGGGGGTATGAAAATGACACACACAAACAAAAAAAGAAATACCGGTAAAATGGTAAAAATCTCAATTTTAGTGGCTATGGCCTTTCTTTTAGGCTTTATCCAAATACCAATAATTCCAATAGCACCTTGGCTTAAAGTTGATTTAAGTGATGTTCCAATATTAATAGGAGCTTTTGTTTTTGGACCAGTAACAGGAATTTTACTTGAATTCCTTAAATGCCTTTTAAGCTTTTTAACAGGTAGCCAATCAGGAGGAGTTGGAGAGCTTGCAGACTTTTTAGTTGGATTATCATTAATTTTACCAGCTAGCTTTATTTATTTTAAAAGTAAATCAAAAAAAACTGCTGTTTTAGGTATGTTAATTGGAATAATTTTAATGATAATAGTTGGTATATTAGCTAATGTATATATTTTATTACCTTTATACGGTATGAAGATGGTAGGAGCTAAGCTTACAGAATATATAGTTTGGGGATTAATACCTTTTAACTTAATTAAGGGATTAATAATTAGTGGAATAACTTATGTATTATATAAAAAGCTATCTCATTCATTGTTTAAAGTTGAGTCAGGTCTTACAAAAAAAGAAAATTTAAAAGAAGTTACTAATTAGTACAATTTGATAAAATAAGGTTAAAACAAAAATAATTATTTAAAGATGATTTCTAGTATTTATTAGAAGTCATCTTTTTATTTATAATAAAAAATTAAGGAGTATTATAAAATTTAAATAATAAATAATTTTAAAGTTATTTTATGAAAGAAAATGAGGCTTTAAGTGTATATATAATACAAAATATGGTAAAATGAAATTAAGAGAAAAATAAAGGGTGAGAATTATGAATTATTTAGAAAAATATGGCTTTAAGAATTATTTAAAAAGGGCTTTGCCAGGAATAATAATATTATTATTTATACTTATAGATATACAAAATGAATACAGTAAAAATATTCTCGTAGGAATTTATTTATTTTTCCCACTTATATTTATTATACAAGGATTAATTGTGGATAATAAAAGAGATTTATATTGGGGAATGGGTTTATCAGCCTATAGTATTATTTTTAGTATTTCTTTATTCTATAATATGGGAACAGTAATAATTCCAACAATTATCTATGCAGCTTTAGGTATATTAGCATTTAGATTTAAAAATCATTTTAAGCCATTAAGAAAATCAATTTAATATACATTAAAAGTTTTATATGAATTAAAAAATTATATTTATTATGAATATAGATAAGAAAATTTATATATAATTTAAATGAAATATTATAAACAAAAATATAGATTATAAAAAATGAATATAAAAATTTTCATAAAATAAAAACTCCTATTAGAACAATAATTTATTCTAATAGGAGTTTTATAAATTTATTCAAAATCTTCATAGCGATACCACATTATAATTGCATCTTCGCCATCTTTGTAAAATCTCTTTCTTACTCCTTCATCTGTAAAACCAAGAGAAGCGTAAAGATCATATGCTTTAGTATTTGATTTTCTAACTTCTAAAGTAATAATTGAACAATCTAATGTTTTAAGATGTTCAATCATATCTTCTAAAAGTTTAGTTGCAATTCCTCTGCGTCTATAGTCAGGATGTACAGCAATATTAGTTATTTGACCTTCATCATAAACTACCCATACTCCTGCAAATCCAACTACTTTGCCGTCTATTTCTTGAATAAAATATTTTGCTACTTTATTATCTAATTCTTTTTTAAGCTCATCAACGCTCCAATAATCTTTTATGCTAACCTCACTGATATATTGAACTTCATCAATGTGCTTTTCTTCCATAAAGATACTATTGTGCTTCACTTTTCATTTGTAGCCTTTGATTTAATTCACGAACTGCTTGTGGTTGCTTTATATAAAGAGGTGAAGAGTTATCATCATCTTTAATACCTTCTTTTAAAAGTTCAAGGCCTATTTCTCCTATAGAAGAAGCTTTTACTACATTTACATGGTTAGATGCAAATGAGCAATTATTTATGTTTTCAAGTAAAAATTCTTTATGCTTAAAAACTCCATCTCCTGTAAAGATAACATTTTCTCCTTTTTCATTTAAGGAATCTTTAAGTTCTTCAAGAGATAAAGATGTGTAATCCATAAGTCTTTCTAGCTTTCCATCTTTAAATTTATAGAAACTAGTGTAAACTGTGTCTCTTAAAGCATCCATTATAGGACATATAATTCCATTAAAAGAAGAAAGAGATAAAGCTAATCCATCAAGAGTAGAAACACTTACATAAGGTTTGTTTAAACCAAAGCTAAGTCCTTTTATAGTTGCCATTCCAATTCTAAGTCCAGTAAAAGAACCTGGTCCTTTAGAAACAACAAAACCATCTATGTCATCAATAGTTAAGTTTGAATCTTTTAATAATTGTTCTATCATTGGCATTATAAGAACAGAATGTTCACGCTTATTATTTAAAGTATATTCAGATACTACACCTTCATCATTTACAATAGCACAAGTAGCACATTTTGATGATGAATCTACACTTAAAACTAACATTTAAAAATCTCCTTCATTAATTAAGCTAAATTTATATTTTTTACATAATCATATTTTTCTCCATAAGTATTAATAGTAATCTTACGGTAGTTTTCACCTTTAGAAAGATCTTTTTCTATAAAAATATGTATATAATCCTTTGGAAGAATTTCTTCTATATAATTAGCCCATTCAATTATTGATACTCCATCTGAAAAAATGTAATCATCAAATCCAATTGCATAAATTTCATCAGGGTCATTTACTCTATATACATCAAAGTGAAAAAGAGTTAATCTTCCACTGTGGTATTCATTAACAATAGTAAAGGTAGGGCTTGTAATAGGTTCATTTATTTCTAATCCCTCAGCTATACCTTTAGTAATATGTGTTTTACCAGTTCCTAAGTCACCAGTTAGACAAATAATATCTCCAGAATTTAAAGCTTTTCCAAGATTGTAACCAATAGCTTTAGTTTCTTCAATAGAGTTTACTTCAAAAATCATATGTTGTCTCCTTTCTAATTATTTAGTCTTTACCTTTTATTCTATCCAAAAAATAAAAAAAAGAAAAGCTATACTGACTTAGAAAATTCTTTATATTGAAAAAAAGTTTTAGAGAGTGTAAAATAACAATAGACTAAAATTTTACAAAATTTAAAACAAGATCGGTTTAAAATAGATAATTTAATAACTCCGTGGGGGTGAAGATGTGAAAAAGTTAACTTTTATTATGATTATAGTGACAGGAGCTTTTTTTATAGGGCTAGGAGGTTTTTCTAAACCACTTTTAGCAGAGACAGGTGATGTCAATAAAACTAATAGAGGTGTATACTTAAATATAATGGCTTCAACAAAGTCAGAATATTATATGCTAAATTCTTTAACAGATGGAAGGCATAATATTGAATATATGTTTAGCAATGAAAAAGAAAATAAAGATTATAAGCCAACTCAAGACGCAGTTAACAATGTTTCTAATATGAATCTTTTCTTTTATACAGGAAATGGATATGAGCCTTGGGTAAATGACTTTTTAGGTGATTTAAATAAATTAAATGTTGGTGTAGTTGATTTATCAAGAGGAATAAGGTCAAGATACTTTACTGAACAAGGACAAAAAGTAATAAATCCTTATTATTGGACTGGGCCAAATGAATTTGAAATAATGCTGTATAATGCAAAATCAGCTTTACAAGAAAAAGATCCAGCAAACAGAGAATTTTATGAAAAGAATTATAATAATATGGTAGGTCAAATAAATAAATTAACTAACAACTTTTCAACAGTAGTTCAAAAGTCAAATAAAAAGATAACTTTCTTGACTAGAAATAAAGACTTTGAATATCTATTATCAGATTTAGGAATTCAATATACTGTTGTAGGTGAAAATATTTCATTTGATAAGTATATAAAAGACAATAATTTAGATAGAAATAATGTAGTGGTAATAAAAAATTCTGGAAGCAAAGAAGATACAGAGGGGTTAAGAACAATTTCCCTTCAAAGCTATAATGAAAGTATAAGCTATATGGAGTTATTAAAAAACAATATAAATAGCATATTGAGCGTGTATAAATAAAAAAGATATTGACGAGTTTAGATATTTATAATATAATAGTACATGTTCTGAAGGGGTATGGCTCAATTGGTAGAGTAGTGGTCTCCAAAACCATTGGTTGTGGGTTCGAGTCCTACTGCCCCTGCCAAAGCACTTGATTTTTATTAAGTGCTTTTTTTATGTTTAAAATTATAGAAAGCGTAAAATTAAGACATCTGAAATTATATTAAGAATAAAATTAGGATAATATAATAATTTAAAAGAATAATCAATAAAATAAGTTATTTTATATTGATAAATAAAGTTGGATTTAAAAGTATGAAAAGAATATGTGTTTAGATATATAGAAAAGGAATGTCTTAATAAAGACATTCCTTTGTTATTTAAAATGGAAATGGCATTCCAGAGTTCATAAATGGTGATAATAAAGCATTAAATCCTGCTGAAGCTATTGCACCTATAATACCTACTATTACAAATGAGAATAGTAATGATATTAAGAAGTATACAAAAGGTGCTACAACAGATGTTCCACCATTAGCAGCTAATACTGATTTTTTATCTGAATAGTCACTTAAAGATGAATTAACTTTATTTATATTACCTCTGCAATTGTATAAATACATGCAGTTACCGAAAACTCCATATAAAGCATGTAAAACTATCATTAAGATACATCCAAGGATAGGAGACATAAAAGTTATAGATTCAACAATTCCCATTACAATCACATATACAACAAACCATACATATAATTTTCTGTAAAGTGCCCAGAATGGAGTGAATAGGAATGATGCCCAGTTCCAAGAAGCAAAATTCTCTGTAGTGGAATGCTTTCTAAAAACTTTAGCATAATAATCTAAGTTTTTAGGGCCTATAAATGTGAATAGGTCTTTTTCAGTTATTACATTTTTTTCAGAAGAGAATATTTGGGTAGTTTCTTCTCTGTCTTCATCTGAAGATTCATTTAAATCTTCAAAATGAGAAGCTTCAACTTTCTCATTTAATTCTTCAGAAGAAAAATTTTCTGTATTTTTATTATCTTTCATAAGAATCCCTCCTAATAAAATTTTTCTATATAATAACATAATTTGTTTAACTGGCTGTGAATATACGTAGAAAATTATGGATTTTAGTAGATAAACAGATAAAACATTGAAAAATTGATTAAGTAAAAAATTTTTATCAAATAAAAATAGATTTAATAATCGTTTAATAGAGAGAAATAATGCTTATAGAGGTTTACTTAAAAATACATTAAGTATTATAATTTTTATATCGATTAAATATAAGGTGATACAAATGAAGGATAGAATAATAAGGCTTACAATTGAATCAGTTCACGTTTTTAGAAATAAAAAAATGGCTATCAAAATTCCAGCAGGAGAAATTTTGATAAGAGAAAGTGAACTAAATTTAGATACAATGTGGAGACTTTTTACAAAAAGTCTTAGCTTTACACTTCCATTAGATAAATTAATGGAAATTGAAAATAAAATAAAAGCTTTTAGAGTTGTTTTTAATAAAAGGGAAGATGCAGCTTTTGCAACAATATCTAATATACAAGAAGACAAGACTAATAGACCTATTATGAAAAGTATAAAGGAATATAGAGATTTAGATAAAAGACTTCAAGATTTAAAAGATAAAGGGTATGAAATTTGTGGGATTTATTATGCTATAAGTGTATTGATGAAAGAGAAGAATTTAATATCATGATAATAAAAAGGAGGGGATAGATTGAATATAAGAGATTTAGAATATTTTGATTGTTTGTGTGAAACAAAGAGCTTTACTAAGGCAGCAGAGAAATTATTTATATCTCAGCCTTCAGTTACATTAGCTATAAATAGATTAGAAAAAGAATTGGGTTCAAAATTAGTAATTAGAAGTCATTCAAATAAAGAGATACAAATAACAGAAAGTGGACATATATTAAGAAAAAGAGCTGAAAATATATTACATGAAATAAATGAAGTAAAACTAGAAATTAAAAAGTTAGATAGTAAAAAGATAAAGCTTGGAATACCTCCTATTATAGGAGCATATTTTTTTCCTAAATTTATTAGTGAATTAATACAAAATGGTTTTATTGAAAATATTGAGTTTGTACAAGCTGGCTCACTAAAAATGAAAGAACTTCTTTTAACAGGACAAATTGATATGGCTTTAATGGGCTCATTAGAACCTATAAATGATGAAGCCATAAGAAGTCATTTTCTAAAAAAAGATAATTTTGTTATATGCGTAGGAAAAGATAATCATTTAATTGATAATGAGGTATTAAACTTTTCAAAACTTAAAGATGAGCAATTTATAGTTTTGGAAGATGGGTATTTACATAACAGTGTTTTAAAGAGATTATTAAAAAGAGATAAGATTGAACCTCAAAAGGTGTATTATGCACATGAAATTCAAACAGCAAAATCATTAATAGCTGCTAATTTAGGAGTTGGAATAATGATTAAGATGGCTGTAGAGAAAATGCAGGATATATCTACAATTGAGTTAGAAAATAAAATAGATTTTTATATATCAATTGCTACTAAAAAAGAGCATTATTTAACTAAAATTGAAAAAGACATAATTAAGATTATAGTAGATAAAAATGAAGAATTAGAGGGGAATTTATAAATGTATATAAGGGAATACATAGAGAGTGATTGTGTTCAATTAGCAAAATTATTTTATGATACAGTACATTTTATTAATAAAAAAGATTATACAAAAAATCAATTAGATGCTTGGGCTTCAGGAAATGTAGATATTGAAAAGTGGAATAAATCATTTTTAGAACATTATACTTTAGTTGCAATTAAAGATGAGATTATTGTTGGTTTTGGGGATATTGATAGTACTGGTTATTTAGATAGACTTTATGTTCATAAAAATTATCAAGGGAGAGGAATTGCTACTTCACTTTGTGATAAACTTGAAAAAGCCTTTGAGAGAGATAAAATTACAACTCATGCTTCGATTACTGCAAAACCTTTTTTTGAGAAGAGAGGATATGAAGTGATAAAAAAACAAGAGGTTGAAAGAAAAGGAATAAAGTTAATTAATTATATTATGGAAAAATAACTAATATATATTAAAATGATTTTTAGCAAGTGGTGGAGATTTATCTGATAGAGGTGATAAAAATAATTAGAAAATATTAAAATGATTTAGTATTGATATTTTGGAATAATAAATTATTTTTATTTTAGACTTTGATTTAAATAGTGATATAAGAAAAAGTGAACAAGTTAATTTATTCACTTTTTTATTATTATATTTTTTAATTCTTATAATATTAAATATTAATTAGTATAACCTATAGATATTTAACCCAATAATAAAACACATAAACCCAACTCATTAATCCATGTAAAATAGCCCAGGGAATAGACTCCCATGCAGTATAAGAAATAACTATTGCTAAACAAGAGCCAAAAGAAATTCCTTTCTTAACAGTTGATTTTACAATATTACCTTCGCGTTTTTCACAAGGCATTTTTACCCCTCCATTCTCAATAAATATAGATATAACAAGCTTTATTAAAAGCTAAACTTTAAATTAATATCTAAAGCTGTCTATAATTAGACTACTTCTTATTAATGATAAGAAAAATAAATAAAAAATATTACTAATATAAATCAATAAAATATATTTCAATAAAATTCTTTATTTTAAAAATATTGTATTAAATATATAATTATTATACAAAATTAAAAAGGGATAGAAAGGGGAAGGGAATTTGTTTAAAAATATTAAATTGAGTTATATTCAATTTACTCTAGTTGGATTATTTTTATTGCATGGAATAATAGCAATTTTTAATAAAGAGGAGCAACTTGTATTTTTTAATGTTAGGATTATACATAGCTAAAACTTCTTAACAAATATTAAGTTTTATATATTATTATGAATAATAATTCAACTTTTTATATTAAATTATTTTTAAGCTTTTTATAAAATTAGTTTAAAAATGTTTATTATAGCTCATAAGTAAAACTTATAAGTAAATAAAAAAACTATATTTCAAATTTTATTAGATAAAAAGTATAATATTCTCATGTAAAGGAAAGACTTTTTTTAAATAAATATTCAAAGCATATACATTGAAGCAAACAATGTTTGAATGTGTATGCTTTGAATTAATATACAAAAAAAGTAGGTAGGGGGAAGAGTTATGAATTTTTTTGAAGAAAGCTTAAAAATGCACGAAAACAAAAAAGGAAAAATTGAGGTAATTTCAAAGTTTAACGTTGAATCAAGAGATGATTTAAGTATTGCGTACTCACCAGGTGTTGCAGAACCTTGTAAAATGATAAAAGAAAACAAAGAAAATGTTTATAAATATACTTCAAAGGGAAATATGGTTGCAGTTGTAACTGATGGTTCAGCTGTATTAGGTCTTGGAAATATAGGACCAGAAGCAGGTCTTCCTGTTATGGAAGGAAAAGCTATATTATTTAAAGAATTTGGTGGAGTTGATGCATTCCCAATATGTATTGATTCAAATGATGTAGATACTATAGTAAATACAGTTAAACTTATAGCACCAGGTTTTGGAGGAATAAACTTAGAAGATATTTCAGCTCCAAGATGTTTTGAAATTGAAGAAAGACTTAAAAAAGAATTAGATATTCCAGTATTCCATGATGACCAACATGGTACTGCAATAGTAGTTTTAGCTGGAGTTTTAAATGCTCTTAAATTAGTAAATAAAAATATTGAAGATGTTAAAGTAGTTGTAAATGGTGTTGGAGCAGCAGGAACAGCTATAGCTAAACTATTAATGTCAGCTGGAGTTAAAAATTTAATTCCATGTGATAAAGTTGGAATCATAACTGAAGATATGGAAGAAATAGATTATGCTAAGAGAGATTTAGCTAGAATAGCTAATCCTAAAAAAATTACAGGAACTTTAAAAGATGCATTAAAAGGTGCTGATATATTTGTAGGAGTTTCTGCTCCAGGAATTGTAACAACAGAAATGGTTGAAACAATGAATAAAGATAGTATTCTTTTTGCAATGGCAAATCCAGTTCCAGAAATAATGCCAGATGAAGCTAAAAAAGGTGGAGCAAGAGTTATAGGAACAGGTAGATCAGATTTACCAAACCAAGTAAACAATGTTTCAGTATTCCCAGGATTATTTAAGGGTGCTTTATCTGTAAGAGCTTCAGAAATAAATGAAGAAATGAAAATAGCAGCAGCTATGGCAATAGCAAATTCAATTGATGATAAAGATTTAAGTGATGAAAATATTATTCCATCATCATTAGATAAAACTATTGCAATTAAAGTAGCAGATGCAGTAGCAGAAGCAGCTAGAAAAACTGGTGTTGCTAGAATATAAATTGAAAATTTAACAAAAATAAAGGTTAACAAATATGAAAAGTCTAGATAAAAACGTTTTTATCTAGACTTTTTTTATGTTAAAAGAAAATTTTTTTGAAAGGTGAAAATTATAACTTTAGTTATAGTTTTCACCTTTAAATCTTATTTCCATAGTATTCCTAAGTTCAATAGAAGCCCTAAAATAGAACAAATAATTATTATAAAGATAAGGTTAACCTTTTTAGAGAATAACATTATCCCGGCAACTATTGTAATAACTATTTCTTTCCAATCTTTATAAGCAGATATACTAAGATTAATAAAAGCACTTATTATTAATGCTATTAATGCTGGTTTCATTCCAACAAGAGCTGCGTTCCAAAGCTTAGAATTTTTTACTTTTGAAAAAGCGAAATAAGCTATTGTAACTAAGATTATTGGAGCTGTAGCTAAACCTGCTATTGCTACGATTCCTCCTAAGATTCCAGCAAGCTTAAAACCAATAAAGGCAGTAAGATTACAAGAAACTGCTCCAGGAGAAATTTGTACAAGACCTATATATGATGTAAATTGTGAGCTAGTAATCCAGTGGTTATTAGTTACTACGACTTTTTTTATATATGGAAGCATTGCATAACCGCCTCCAAATGCAAGAGCACCTATCTTAAGAAATCCAAAATATAATCTTAAAAGTATCATTTCTTAGGCACCTCTCTTTTAAATATTCCAAAAACTATAATTCCGTATAATGCAGATACAATTACTATAAATGCTGGGTTTACATGAAACACTTCAAGAGCAATAAGTGCAATAACTGCAACTATTCCATTATGAAGAGTTTTAGGTAATTTCTTTCCAAAATTGATTACTGCCATAAGGACAATCATTGGAACTACGGCATCAATTCCATCAAGAATGTATCTTACGTAGATGTTATGTTCGAAATTCATAAAGAAATTTGCAAGGATAAAAATCATAATAAATGGTGGTAAAAGTGCTCCTAAAAGACATGCAAAAGCACCAATAACTCCACCTAATCTGTATCCAACAAACAATGAGGAACTCATTGCTAGAGGACCTGGGAAGGTTTGACAAAGCCCTATAAGCTCCATATATTCATCATCATCTAAAAGTTTTTGTTTAGTAACAATTTCGTCTTGTATAACTCCTATCATGGCATAACCGCCACCATGAGTAATCATAGCTACTTTAAAGAATGTAAGAAAAAGCTTAAAGATTTTTTTCATTTCTTTCACTTCCTATAATTATTTAAAGTACAGGTTTATAATACCACAGAAATTAAGGTTTTAACCTCTTTTAAAGTAATATTAAAAAAAAGATAATAACTAGAATAAAAAGGAAAAAATGAGATAAAATAATTATTATGTGTATATTAATAAAATAAAAACCTTTTAATATAGAAATAAATTAGTTTTATATAAGAAAGTTATAAATAATATAAAAAAATAATGTACAAGAAGAAAAAATAAGCTTGTTTTTATAATATAATTAAATAAAGGAGGATAGCAAAATGATAGAAATTAAAAACATTACTAGAAAGTATAAAATGGGAAAAGAGACGGTAATAGCTTTAGATAATGTATCTTTAAAAATTGAAGATGGTGAATTTTTAGCAATTGTTGGACCATCTGGTTCAGGAAAAACTACATTAATGCATATTGTTGGCGGATTAGATACTCCAACTGGTGGAGAAGTTCTTTTTGATGGAAAAGATATTTCAAAATATAAAGATAAAGAAATGTCTAAGTTTAGAAATTCTCATATTGGATTTGTATTCCAAGCATTTAATTTAGAAAATACTCAAACAGCATTAGAAAATGTAATGATGCCTTTAATATTTGCAGGAATGGGTAAAAAAGAAAGAAAAGAAAAAGCTTTAAAAGCATTAGAACAAGTAGAACTTGGACATTTAGCTAATCATAGACCAAGTGAAATGTCAGGTGGACAAAGACAGAGAGTTTCAATAGCAAGAGCTTTAGTTAATAATCCCAAAATAATATTTGCTGATGAACCTACAGGAAACTTAGATTCTAAAACAGGAAATAATATTATGGATTTATTTTATAAGCTAAATGATAAAGGTTATACAATAATCATGGTAACTCATAATATGGAAGAAGCAGAAAAAGCTAAGAGAGTTATTAAGATAAAAGATGGAAATCTTATTAGTGATGAAAGAAATGAGGGGTTAGCTAATGAAGCTTAGTGATAATATATCTATGGCATTTAAAGACCTAAATAGAAGAAAAAAGAGAACTATCTTAACTTCATTTGGAATAACTTTAGGTGCTATATTAATAATATTAATGGTTTCATTAGGACTTCTTTTAAATCAATTTTTAGTTAGTACAGTTAACAGTGGGAGCAATACTAAAACAATAACAATAAATGCTGTTAAGGCTAATGCAGAAATGCCAAAAGATCCTAAACAAGCAATTCAAGATATGCCAGATTGGATGAAGAAAAATTTTAAAAGAATTGATAATGAAGCAATTAAAAAGATGTCTAAAATAAATGGAGTTGAAGGGCTTAAAGCATATATAGGAGCACAGGTTGCAGAAATAATAAGAGATGGAAAAACTTATTATGGAACATTTGGTATTAAAGGATATAACTTAAATTATGATATATATTTTAATAGCGATGTTAAAAATGCAGAGACAACTTCAAAGGATATAAACTTTAAACCTATTATTGCAGGTAAAACTCTTCAAAAGGGAGAAAATAATGAAGTTTTAGTAGGGCAAAGTCTTTTAGAAGACTTAGGAATAAATAATCCTAATGATATAGTTGGAAAAGATATAACAATAAACATAAATAATATTAATGGAACACCTGTAAAACCTCTAAAAATGAAATTAAAAGTAGTAGGGGTTATGAGTAAGTATATGCCAGATGGTAATAAATTAGTTATGAATACAGAAGATGTAGAAAAGATAGCTGGATTTATGCAATATACTAATAAATTCTTTAAAGATTATGGTTATAATGGTGTAACTATTGAAGGAAAAAATATAAATGATTTAGATAGTATAGTAGATAATGTTAAAAATATTGGATATTTTGCTCAATCAACTAGTGATAAAACAGCAGAAATAAATAACAGCTTTAACAACATAACTTTTGTTCTTTCAATATTAGGAGTAATAGTAATTATAGTTGCTGGTATTGGTATAGTTAATACTATGATAATGGCTGTTCATGAAAGAAAGAAAAGTATTGGAATAATGAAAGCTGTTGGTGCAAGTAGTTCAGAAATAAGAAAAATATTTATAGTACAATCAGGAGCTATAGGATTTGTTGGTGGAGTTATTGGAGCTATAATAAGCTGTATTTTATTTAGAATAATAAGTGGAGCTATTATAGATGGGCTTATCAAAAAAGGAACTTCAGTACAGCTAATGAAATTTGCTCCTTGGTGGCTTGTTTTAGCAACTATATTATTCTCTGTAATTGTATCTGTAATTGCAGGAATCTATCCTTCTAGCACAGCTTCTAAATTAGACCCAATAGAAGCATTAAGGGAATAGGAGGGGATAGTTATGAAAAAATTAGATGGAATAAATATAGGAATTCAAGATGTTAGAAAAAGAAAAACAAGAAGTATTCTTACAGGAATAGCTATAGCAGTTGGATGTATGTTACTTGTAGCTATGCAAGGAATGGGAGATACTATAAATAAAACAGCATCTAGTTTTATAGAAAGCTTTGGAGATATGAGTCAAGTTATGGTTCTTCCACAAAAATATGATAAGAATAATAACTTTGCACTTCAATTTCAGGAGCAATCAAATAATGGAATGCAACTATTACCTTATACTCAAAATGTTCAGCTTAATCCAAAAGAAAAAAGTAATGAAAAGAAAATAACAGATGATACTTTAAAGAGTTTAAGCAAAATAGAAGGAGTTAAAAATGTAGTTGCTTATGAAGCTAGTCGTGCATCAGAAGTAAAAATAGATGGTGTTAAAAAAGATGGTGAATCTGTTGTAGTTTTAGGCTATGACTCAAATTATAAATACACAGACCAAGTAAAAGTAATAGCAGGAAAAGATTTAACAGGAAATCAAAATGGTGTTTTAGTTAAAAAAGAATATTTAGAGCAAATGGGAGTAAAAGATTTTAATTCTGTAATAGGAAAGAAAATAACTTTAATACTTTCAATGCCAAGTATAGATGGAATTACTATGCCTTCAAAGAAAATAGAAAAAACTATTGAAGGGGTATATGAAAATAAAAATTCTTATTATCCAGGAAGTATAATGGGACTTGAAAGTATGACAAATGAAATGCAAGCTTATTATACAGGAAAAAATGTTAAAGATGTTACTCCAAATTATTCTATGGTAACTTTAAATACAACTGCTAAAAAATATATAAATCCTATTATGAATGATATAAATAATAATTTAGGATATACAACTTTTAACTTAGGTGAAGTTGTAGGTCTTGCAAGTATATTTACTAGCTTTGTAGGTGGAGTTTTAGATATTGGTGCAATAATTGTAATAATTGTTGCAAGTGTTGGGCTTATAAATACTATGACTATGACAATTCAAGAAAAGAAAAAATGGATTGGAATTATGAGAAGTATTGGAGCTAAAAAAGGAAATATAGTAACAATATTCTTAGCACAAGCAGTATTTATAGGAATAATTGGAGGAATAGTTGGTTGTATATTAGCAGTTATAGGAATATGGCTTGTTAATATATATCTAAGTAGTTCAGGAAAGGATTTTCATATAATTCTAACATGGGCAAACTTATGGCTTGGATTTATTGTAACTGTAGTTGTATCAACTATTGCAGGTATAATTCCAGCTAGAAAAGCAGCTAAGCTAAATGTTATTGAAATAATAAATGAGGAGTAAAAACATAAAGTTTATTATTGAGATAATAAATAAAAAGTTTAAATTATAATATTATTTTTTTAGAAAAGTTATAGATTAAAAAGAAAGGATACCAATATTGGTATCCTTTTTATATTATTTTGAATTAGTTGATTGAAACTAATAGACAATTAAAATTTTCATATAAATTTATATTAGGTTGTCTATTGTTTATTAGATATTTAGTTTTATATGTTTTATTTAATGAAAAATATATATAAGAGTTAAGAAGATAAATATACAAAATTTTACTTTTGAGATGGTATAATATTGAAGAGGTGGTTAAATGTATAAGGTTTTAATAGTTGATGATGATTTGATAATTAGTAGAGAGATAAAAAAGGCTTTAGATAATTGGGGATATGAATCTAAAATTACTGAAGATTTTAAAAATGTTTTAAATGAATTTATAGAATTTAAGGCAGATATAGTTTTGTTAGATATAGGATTACCTTTTTTTAATGGATATCATTGGTGCAGAGAAATAAGAAAAATATCTAAAGTGCCAATAATATTTATTTCTTCTATGAGTGATAGCATGAATATAATAATGGCTATGAATATGGAGGGAGATGACTTTATAGTAAAGCCTTTTGATATAAATGTTTTAGTAGCTAAAATTCAAGCACTTATTAGAAGAAGTTATGAATTTAGAGGGAATACTAATATTTTAGAAAATAAAAATGTAATTTTAAATATTGAAGAATGTAGTATTACATATAAAGAAAATAAATTAGAGTTAACTAAAAATGAATTTAAGATTATACAGATATTATTTGAAAATGCAGGAAAAGTAATTTCAAGAGAAGATATTATGATTAAATTGTGGGATAGTGATAGCTTTATTGATGATAATACATTAACTGTAAATATAGCTAGGCTTAGAAAAAAGCTACAAAGCTTAGAGATAAATGATTTAATAAAAACAAAAAAGGGTATGGGATATATGGTGGAATAAATGATTAAAAATTATATAAAAGATAAATTCTTAGAAGGAATTATTGTTTTAATTATGATAGGTATGTTTTCTAGTGTTTTATTTTTATATGATATTAATTTAGAACCTATATTATATTCTAGTGGATTAGTAATATTATTTTTAATTATAATTTCTTTTATTGATTTTAAAAGATATAAAAATAAGCACAATGAATTGAAGTTTATAGAAGAAAATCTTGAATTAAAAAATATAGAAATAAAACAAACTTTAATTGATAGGAATTACTTAGCTATAATTGAAAAGCTATATAAAGAAAATACAAAATTAAAGACTAAATTAGATTTAGATAAAAGTGAAATGATAGATTATTACACTCTTTGGGCACATCAAATTAAAAATCCTATAGCAGGGATAAATCTTATACTTCAAAATTCTAATTCAGAAGAGAAAGGAGATTTATTAGAAGAAATATTTAAGGTTGAAGAATATGTTGGAATGGTTTTAGGATATTTGAGATTTGTAGATGGGGAATCAGATTTAATAATTAGGGAAGAAAGTTTAGGTAAAATACTTAAAAATTCAATTAAAAAATATTCTAAATTATTTATAAGAAAAAAATTAATTTTAGAATATAAAGAATGTGATTTAAAGATAATAACTGATGAAAAATGGCTTTCTTTTGGAATAGAACAAATATTATCTAATAGCATTAAATACACAAAGAAGGGGAAGATAAGTATTTATGTTAAGGATAATACTATATACATTAAGGATACAGGAATAGGAATAAAGGAAGAAGATTTACCAAGAATATTCCAAAAAGGATTTACTGGCTATAATGGTAGAATGGACAAGAAATCTACTGGAATAGGCTTATATTTATCTAAAAAAATATTTGAAAAGTTAGGATATAAATTAGAAGTTGAATCTAAAGAAAATATAGGAACTACCGTAAAAATAAAATTAAATATGGATATTATGTTGGACTATTAAAATCCAAAGTTTTTGCTGTTGAATCAGATTTATCAAAAGAATCGAACTATTACGATATATTATAAAATGTAAAGGCAAAAGAGAATATTATAAAAGTTTATAGGGGAAAATTTGAAATTTTAAGATATATTACAAAAATGTAAGATTAAAAGACAGTATGTAAGCTGGAGTTATGGTTTAAGGATTAGAGATTTTTTATAATTAACTCATAAAGAAGATTAAGGAGGAGATTATGAGTTTATTAAGGGTAAATAATTTGAAAAAAATATATTCTTCAAGATTTGGTGGAAACAAAGTTAAAGCTTTAAATAATATAACTTTTTCAGTAGAAGAAGGAGAATATGTTGCTATAATGGGGGAATCTGGGTCTGGTAAAACAACTCTTTTAAATATTTTAGCAACATTAGACAAGCAAACTAGTGGAGAAATATATTTAAATGAAGAGAATATATTAAAGGTTAAAGAAAGTAAGCTTTCAGAGTTTAGACGTAATAATTTAGGATTTGTCTTTCAAGATTTTAATCTTTTAGATACTTTTTCAGTAAAGGATAATATTTTTCTTCCATTAGTTTTAAGTAAAATGGATTATAAAGAAATGGAAAAAAGGATAAAGCCTTTAGCTAAAAGGTTAAATATAGAAAGTTTATTAGAAAAATATCCTTATGAAATTTCAGGAGGGCAAAAACAGAGAACTGCTGTATGTAGAGCTTTAATAACAAAACCAAAGCTTATATTAGCAGATGAACCAACAGGAGCATTAGATTCTAAATCATCAGAGCAATTACTTAATATATTTTCTGATATAAATAATTCAGGACAAACTATATTAATGGTTACTCATAGTGCAAGAGCTGCAAGTACAGCAAAGAGAGTTTTGTTTATAAAAGATGGAGAAGTATTTCATCAAATATATAAAGGAAACATGAGAGATGATGAAATGTATGAAAAGATTTTAGATACTTTGACAGTTCTTCATAGAGGTGGTGAATAAAATGTTTTATTTTAACCTTGCAAAAAATAATATAAAGAAGAACAGTAGAGTATATAGTCCATATTTAATTATTACAAGTTTTATTGTTTTAGTGGCTTATATTATGCAATCTGTTAGAAATAATAGCGGCATAGATAGTTTAGTTGGAAGTGTAAATATAAAAAACATGTTAGGCTTAGGAAATTTAGTTACAGCAATTTTTTCAGTAATATTTTTATTTTATATTAATAGTTTCATCATGAAGAAAAGAAAAACAGAGCTTGGTTTATACAATGTTTTAGGTTTAGATAAAAAGCATATAATAAAAATAATATTTTTAGAAAGAGTTATAACTAGTTTTATTACTATAATTGGTGGATTAATACTAGGAATTGCAATGGATAAAATTCTTTATTTAGTATTTTTAAAGCTTATAGGAGAAGGAGTAAAACTAGGGTTTGATATATCAAGTAAAGCAATATTTTATACAGTAAGTTTATTTTTAGTTTTAAATATAATTTTATTTTTATGGGATAGCTTTGAAATAATAAGAGCAAAAACAATTTCTTTATTACAAAGTAAAAATGTTGGGGAAAAAGAACCTAAGATTAAAAAGCTCTCTCTTTTTTTAGGAGTAATATGCTTAGTTGGAGGATATTTCTTAGCATTTAATGTAGATAATCCTATTAATGCTATAAACATGTTTTTTATAGCAGTTATTTTAGTAATGATAGGAACTTATAATTTATTTCTTTGGGGAAGTATATTTATATTAAAAATGCTAAAAAGAAATAAAAAAATATATTATAAAACAAATAATTTTATTTCAATATCAACTATGATTTATAGAATGAAGAAAAATGCTGTTGGACTTGCTAATATATGTATTTTAAGTACAGCTGTAATAATAATTTTATCATCTACACTTTCTCTTTATATAGGAAGTGAAAGTTATTTTAATAAAAGATATAGTAGTGATATAGAGGTATATGCAAGAGAAACTAATTTAGAAACAGTTAAAAAAATAGATGAAATCATAGATAAAGCTGATGTAGATAAGAGCTCTATATTAAATTATAAATATCAAAATAATATGTATATACGAGAAGGAAATAGATTTAATAACAAAAATAAAGAAACTAGTAATCTATCAATTGATAATGGTTCAATTATAGTAAAAATTCCTTTAAGTGACTATAATAAATTTGAAAATAAGAATATAACATTAAATAAAAACGAAGCTTTAATTTTTAGTGATGGAGAAAAATTTTCTTATAAAGATATAGAAATTAACGGAGAAAAATATGATGTAAAACCTCTAGAAAATGTAGGAAAATTTTATGATAAAGATGCAGAAATAGATATAGTCCCAACTTATATATTAATAGTAAATGATAATGATTTAAGTGATAAATTTACTTATATCTATAAGTTTGATGTTGCTAATAAAAACAATATATTAAGTGAAAGTAACTTTATAAAAAGTCAGTTAAAAAAAGATAAAATAAATGTATTAGTAGATAATGTTATAATAGCTAAAAAAGATTTTGATAGTTTATATGGAAGCTTTTTATTTATAGGATTACTTTTAGGGTCAGTATTTCTTTTTGCTACAATTTTAATTATTTATTATAAGCAATTAAGTGAAGGATATGAAGATAAAGAAAGATTTAATATAATGAAAAAAGTAGGAATGGAAGATAAGGAAATTAGAAAAATTATAAAGAAACAAGTTTCAATAGTATTTTTATCACCAGTTGCCCTTGCTAGTATTCATTTATTCTTTGCATATCCTATGATTAAAAAAATATTATATACTTTAAACCTAAGACAAGATAGTATTTTTATTTTAATGACAATAGGAACAGTTGTAATATTTTTAATAGTATATTCTATAGTTTATAATTTAACATCTAAAATTTATTATAAGATAGTAAAATAACGGGGCTATAACTAAGTAGAATTTAAAATTATAGACTTTTTTTATTAAATAAGTTTATATTATAAAAAACTAGAATTAAAAATTCTATCTAGTTAAGTGAGAAGATTTTTGTATATGAAAAAAGCAAACTTATTTATTATATATTTATATTAAAATTATTATTTGAATATTTTTATATATGAAAAAAAGCAAACCTTTTAAGGTTTGCTTTTTCTAATTTAAATTTATATGAGATAAATTTTTAATTATATTGGTATCCCTTACCTTTATAATCAGAAACTTTTTCAGTTACTTTTTTACCATCTTTAACTACTGTTTTAGTTGTTAATGATTCACCTTGGTTTGAATAAGTATCAGTTTTTGCAGGTATTCCAACGAATGATTCTGGAGTTGGATTTTCTATTACTTTAAATGCATAACCATGTGATTTGAAGTATTGGATAATTGTTGGTAGAGCTTTAACAGTATCAACCTTAGCACCAGCATCATGCATTAATAAGATAACTTGGTTAGGGTTAGATTGATTGTGAATATCTCCATCCATTGTATGAATTAATTGATTAATATCTAATGCTTTAGTAGTACCAGCATCTCCAGTTTCAGCTGTCCAATCTAATGCAGTATCTTTGTCTTTATCTAATGCTTCATTAAATTTAATTAAGTTTGGATCATGGTAGAATGCTCTTGACATATATCCACCAGGTAATCTAACTATTCCAGTATGGAAGTTTGGTCCTAATACTTCAGTAAGTAAGTGTTGAGTTTCTTGAATTTGGTTCATGAAGTAAGGAACATCAATCTTATTATCTGGATATAATTCAGAGTAAATGTGAGTGAATGTATGGTCTCCAACAGCGTTTCCATCCATTATTTCTCTTCTTACTATTTGTTGTATTTTAGGGTTACTCTTTAAGTGGTCACCAATTACAAAGAATGTTGCGTGTACACCTTCATTTTTTAAGATATCAAGTATCTTTGGTGTGTTATTTGTACTTGGTCCGTCATCAAATGTTAAGAATACTTCTTTTTGATTTCCTTTGTAGTCACCAGCAATCATTTGTGCAACTTCATTTGCAGGAACTGCATAGCTTTGAGCTGATTTTAATAAGTTTTCACCTGGAGCAATTTCTTGTGGTTTAAACCAGCTTTCATAAGGATTTATGTATCCTAAATATTTGTCTTTAGACCAGTGACCTTTGTTTTCCATAAACTCAGTCATTGCTTTGTCTTGCTTTTGTGCTTCAGCTTTAGCTTTAGCAGCTTGTTGTGCTTCTACTTTGTGTTCTTGAGTAGTTTTTGCGTGTGCTTCATAAGCGCGAGTTCCAAAAACAGCAATTGCAGCCACTGCAATAACTATTATTGGGATAAGAACTTTTTTCTTCATAAGTTTATACCTTCCAATCAAATAATTTAAAATTTTAATTATAATTTCAAAATAAATTTCTGTTATATATAGTATAACTGTGGTGATAAAAAATAGGTTACAAAAAATAGAAAAAAGTGTTAAATAAAATAAAACAAATAGGGTTAAATTATATAAAATATTAATAAATAAAAATCTAAAGTTTTATATAATTTCCAATTTTTATGCACTTTGAAAGAGGTTGATGACCTATTTCTTTAGTTACAGCTATTGGAATATTATGATTTTCAGTTATTTTAAGAATCATTTGATTTACTGAAGGAATATAATTGTTATTATCCATTTCTGTAAAAGAACCTATTAAAATACCTTTTAAATTTTTTAAAATATCCATATCCCTAATTTGATTTAGGAAAGTTAAAATTTTATATGGATTTCCACTAAAGCTTTCTAAAAATAAAACTTTATTTTTAAAGTCTGGCATATAAGGAGTTCCAGAAAGCTTTAATAAGCAACGAATATTTCCACCTACTAATACACCTTCTAAACTATCTCCCTTTATAAATTCATATTTAAAATCAAATAAAGAAGAATTTTCTTCATTAAATGTAGCTTTAAAGTTTTTAATTTGAGTTTTAGATTTATCTTTTACTAAATTTAATAATTGATAATTGTAAGTTGTAATATCTGATTTAGTATATAAAGCATTTAATAAAACTGTTAAATCACTATAACCAAAGAAAGGTTTAGGATATTTTTTTATTTCTTCAAAATTTAAATAAGGTAAGATAGAGTTTGCTAAATCTCCTCCAGATATATCAAAGATTGCATCAATAGAAGAGTCTTTAAAGAATTCTAAAATTTCATCAGCCATTTTAGAATTATCTCTATTTAAAATATCAGTATTATTTAAAATAAACTTAGAAGAAATAAAATCTATTCCAATGTCTTTTAAAATATCTTTTAAAGCTTCAAAGTTTGTGCTATCTGTAATTGGGTTTGAGCATGCAACTATTGCAATTTTATTTAATTTCATAATAATCACTCCTTAAAGGTATTTTACTTTAAAATAAAAAAAGTTAATAGATATAAATATGTTGTATAAGTTTTAGTTAAATATTAAAATAAAGAGGAAACATATCCATAAAGGTATCAAATTTACTATTTTGTGAATAATAAGATATTAGATACAAATAGTAATTTGAAAAGGAGAAAAATATATGGATTATTGTTTAAAAAATGATATTAAAATAAAAACAAGAGGTAAAATTTTAATAATAGATAAAAGTGAATCAATCCTTTCAAATACAAAAATGTTTATAAAAATAGATAATATATCAGGTTGTATATTATTAGAAGGAATGTTATTAGTGCTTGGAAGTGGTATTCCAATTTGTAATGAATTTAAAAATCATAATATTGAATATATTAAAAGATTACCTAATTGTATAATAGGAACTAAAGACGAGTTAGAAGAGATTTACGAGGAAATAAGTTTATTAATTGAAAATATTCCTGCAATATAAATAGGACTATGGGATAAGAAAATTAGTAAACTAGGTTTATAAAAATTAAGTAAAAAGGGATGATGTAAGAAGATAAATTTATCTTCTTAAATAAATAAAAAGGGTGAAATTATGAGAAAAAAATTAATTAGTTTATTACTTGTGGGGATAGTATGTACAACAGGTCTTGTAGCATGTGGAAAAGAAGAGAGTAAAAGTAATGTTTCAGAAACAATCTCTAAGACAGAAGAGAAAACTGAAAGATATAATGATTTTAAAGATTATAAAAATGAGAAATATGGATTTAGCATAAAATATCCTAACCAATTAACAAAGGTTATAAAAGAAGATGACAATGGAATAGAAGTAAGTGGAATAATGACTGAGCTAGAAAATAAGAAAACTCAAGCTGAAAAAGAAAGTGAAAAAAATGGTGTTAAGTCTGATGATAAAGAAAGAAAGAGTGTTCCATTAACTTTAAAAGTATGGGGTGAAGCTAACAAAAATGGAGCTAACTTAAAGACTTATTATGAAAATGAAAAAGCTACTAAAAATTATTTGCCTAATACAGTTATCTTTTCATTAAAAGAAAAGGACTATTATGTAATGTGTTGGAAAGATAAAGAAAAAGAAATGATTTATTATGAAAAAGGCTTTGTTAAAGATGATAAAATAGTAAAATTTAGATATAGCTATGCAGAAGATAAAAAAGAAAATTATAATGAAATTTTAGATAAAACTTATGATAGTTTTAAGCTAAAATAAACTTTTACATAAAAGCATTATATATAATATGAAGAAAAAATTAATAAAATAAAAATAGTGAACGTATATTCACTATTTTTTTTATACTTAAAATTCGAATATAATATTTGGTATTTAAAAAAACTATAAAAAATAGATTCTAAATTATTATAATGATAAATAAATAGATATAAATATAAAAAATAATTATATTGAAAATTTATATTGAAAAAATATATTAAAAACTCTAATATATTTTAGGAATTTAATTTTTCCAAAAATCAATACAAAGGAAAAGTGACTAGGATGAAATTTTTTAAAGCATATACGCCTTTTCAAAAGGTGTTTTTTGTATTTTTTATGATAGCTAGTATAATTACATTTTTTGTACCAGCTTTTATATCAGGTGGGAAATTATCTGATGTATTAACAATTGGAGGAATAGTTGGATTAGTTGCAACATTATCTGGAGTTGTAACATCTGTTTATCAAGTAAGAGGAAACTTGATTGTTTATTTTTGGTGGATAATAAATACTGTAGCAATGCTTGCAATATCTATAATGGGATGCCTTTATGGTCAAGCTGTAAAAACTATAATATTAACATTACCACTTCAAATAATAGGTCTTGTTTCTTGGAAAAGAAGTCTTGAAAAAACTAAAGGTGATGTAGTACAAGTTAAGAGATTCAAAAAAGGACAATGGCCAAAAATAATAGTAGCTCTTATAGTTTGTTGGTTTTTATATATGTTATTTATAAAATACTTACCATATGGAGTTCATTATGTATTTGGAGTAGCTATCAAAAAAGATCCATCACTTATAATGGATTCAATATCAGGAATAATAACAACATTTGCGTTTTATCTAACTTCAAAAAGATATGTAGAACAATGGATATTCTGGATATTCTCAAATATTGGTTTTGTTTTATTTGTTAAAACACTTATAATGGCACCACATTTTTCAATAGTTTATTTATCAGGTTCAGTAATGTGGGCACAATATTTAGTAAGTTCATTTTACGGATATTACAATTGGAAAAAGCTTGAGAGAGAACAAAATAATAATTAATATATACATCCGATTCAAAGTGGTTTTGAATCGGATTTTTTTATTAAGAACAAAAAAATACCTCATATTCTTTTATGAATAATGAGGTACTTCGATTATCTTATTATTTAATTTTATTTATTTAAATGTTTAGTTATTTATCTTAAAAATGCTCCATTATTAATATCAATACATGTTCCATTAATATATTCTGGACAATCTGTAGCTAACCAAAAAATTGCTTTAGCAACTTCTTCTGGTTTTGCAAATCTATCTGTAAACACATTGCTTTTTATGCTATTTTTTCTTTGCTCTGGTATTACATTCAGCATGTCTGTTTCTACTGGTCCAGGAGCTACACAATTTACTACAATTCCATGTTCACCTAATAATTTAGCAAAGCTTTTTGTGGCATTTATTATAGCTGCTTTTGATATACCATACCATATATCAGGATGTCCAATTTGACCAGCAACTGAAGCAGTATTTACTATTCTTCCACTTTTAGCATTAATCATTGATTTTGAAGTATGCTTTATAAATTCTATTGGAGCATAAAGATTTATATTCATTAATTTTTCCATATCATCTTTTGGATAAGAATCATATGGAATAGAATTCATAATTCCAGCATTATTAACTAGAATATCAATATGTCCAATTTTATCTACTAAATCTTTTATTCCTTCTACATTAGATAAGTCATATTTGATTTTTTCAACATTATCATTATCATTGAACTCAAAATTTGTATAGTCTCTAGCTACCACTATAACCTTATAATTGTTTTCTAAAAATAATCTTGTAGTTTCTAGTCCAATTCCTTTATTTCCACCTGTTATTAGTACCTTTTTCATAATAATCACTTCCTTCGTCAGTATTCAATAATTTTTTACTATCAATATATCAAATACAGTATATCATCTTTTTAACATTTTTTCTCATTTACTCTAAAATATATAAAATTATCTCTATATTGTATTTCTTTTTATCATTAATAAAAAAATCAATATATTAATTATCGTCTATTTAACTTTTGTATATTTATCATTTAATTAAATTAATATGTGGTTTTAATATATAAAACTACGTATTAGTGACTAATATAAAGCTTAAAAAAAGTGAGAAAATTATTAGGAGTATAACGCTAGATATTGAAATAATTAAAATAGCTCTTTTGTTTCTTAAAAATCCTGTTATTACACATAAAATTGCTATCATAAGTAAAATAGATAAGATAATCAATAAAACCATACTTACTACCAACCTTTAAATTGTTTTTATTACCTATTCTTAAATATAATATTTCACAATACTAAGAAATATTTGTAAGTTTATACACAATATTAACTGCATTTTGTGGATAATTAATCCAATTATGTGAATTGTTTATAATATATTTTTTAGTAAAGAATCATAAAATAAAAAAGCTTGTCTAGAAGGCAAGCTTATTTTAATTTTTTCTTTTTTTCACAGTAGTAACCTAATGAAATAAATGCACCTGCTAGCATAATACAAATCATCATTAGAAGAATATTATGATTTAAGCCATTTATAAATGATATTACCATCCAGATTAGAGCAATAATAAAATTTAGGTAACTAGATATATTTTTTATCATAATCTCACCTCATAAATTATTTGAAAACTATGTAATTTGAAATAGATATGCAAGTATTAAAAAATCATATTAATAAAAAAGGTTTTTAAAATTTGATATTAATTAAATATAGCTTAGAGCTTATATATTATTTATATGTACTTCTAGCTTTTTTTATAATGAATTTATAAATTTTAACTAGAATTATGTCATGTATTACAAAATAAAATTTTATAAATTTTCCATAAAATATTAATTTGAGATACACAGAGTTATAGTAAAATAAATACATAATATAAAATGAATTAAACTATTCTAGGGTTCCGTAATAAGTTATTTATTAGACTGGTCCGAGAGAATAGGCACATTTAATTAATGTGTACACGGAAGGAGAAAAGCCTGGGAGATATTTTTTAAATATTTCTCTGGCTTTTTATTTAAAATTTTTATTTATAAGGAGAAGATTGATATGTTTAGAGAAATGAGAAGAAAAAAACAATTACTTAGTGAAGAAAAAAGCTTAGAAGTTTTAAAGAGAAATACAAGTGGAGTATTATCAGTTTTAGGTGATGAAGGTTTTCCATATGGAGTTCCTATAAACTATGTATATAATGATGGAAAAATATATTTTCATAGTGCAAAAATGGGACATAAAGTTGATTCAATAAAAAATTATGATAAAGTATCTTTTACAGTTATAGATCAAGATAAGATTGTTCCAGAAAAATATACAAGTTATTTTAGAAGTGTAATTGCATTTGGAAAAGCTAGAATAATAGAAGATAGTAAAGAAATGGAACATATATTAAAAGTTCTTGCAAAGAAATATTGCAAAGAACAAGGTGATAAAGGTATTCAAGAAGAAATAAATAAAGGTATAAACCATGTTACAGTAATAGAATTTGATATAATTCATTTAACAGGAAAAGAATCTATAGAGCTTGTAAATGGAGAAAAATAATTCGCTTTTTTATAAATTTAGAAATACTTTATTAAATAATAAGCAGGATAGGAAAATTTTAATTCTATCCTGCTTATTTTATTAGGCTTTTTATATAATTTTATTGATAAATTATAGCTTTTAGATAGCTACTTTTTTATAGGTTGAATTTACTTTAGCCTATATGTATAAACGATAATTTAGAGCATTTTAATTCAAAATTAAATTTAAAATTTTCTTATTTAATTCTATCTAAAACCATTGAGATTTGATAATTAGCAAAAGGAAGTATTTCATCAAGTAATGAAGTAAGTGACTCATTACTTTCATTTTCTATTTTTAAAACATAACAGCAATCTGAACCAGTTTTATAAGCTTCTACAATTTCATCATGCTTATTTATAAGATTTAATATTTTATCATGGGAATTATCTTTCATATAAATTCTTATATAAGAAGTATTTTTTAAACCTAAATAATTTTTATTAATATTAATAGTAAAGTTTTCTATAATATTATTTTCTATAAGTTTATTAACTCTATTTCCAACAGCTTGCCCAGTTAAGTGTAATTTTTCACCAATTTCTTTAAAGGTAAGTTTTGAATTAGATTTTAATTCTTTTAATATAGCAATATCTAAATCATCTAGCTTCAAAATAAATCATCTCCTATACTTAAAGTTTTTCTTCATGAAAGTGATTTGTATAAAAGTGTTTCATGAACAAATTGAACTTAGATAACTATGAATATTATAATTTAGTTATAACAATAATAAAAGAAAATTAATTGATATAAGTGGAGGAAAAATGAATAATATAGATTATTTAAGAGATAGCAATAAAGATGAGTTTAAATATTTAGAACAAATGAGAAAAGCAAAAGGATTAACTTATGAAGAATTAGCAGAAAGAATTAATGTAAACAAAGTTTGGCTTGCAAGTGCCTTTAAAGGACAACAGTGGGTTCCAGATGAATATATTGAAGCATTAGCTAAAGAATTAGAAATTTCTATTGAAAAATTAGAATGTTTAAAAGAACATCCATATAAAGCTGATGTAGATCCAATTTTATATAGATTACATGAAGCTTTAAATACATATGGACCAGCAATAAAAGAAATAATTCATGAAAAATCAGGAAACGCCATTATGAGTGCAATTGATTTTGGAGTAGATATAGATATAGAAAAAGATCCAAAAGGAGATAGAGTAATAATAACTTTAAATGGAAAGCTTTTACCATATAGTAAAGGTGGAAAATATCCTTGGTAAAAATTATTATATAAAAAGTGACTATCTCAAAATAAATTTTGAGATTAGCTGAATTTTAAAAGCAAACCAATTGAGGTTTGCTTTTTTTGTGTAATTAATTTTATGTTTAAAGAAGAAAAAAAGTTGTTCAGCAAAATAAATAATTATTTTTTATGAATAATAATTATTAATAAATTATAAATTCTCGGAAAAAGTATTGAGTGCTACCTTAGGTAATACTTTATAATTCAAAACATAGAAAACAAACAAAAGGAGAGTAAAGAAAAATGGGGATAAATTTAAAAATTGCATCTAGATTTTTAAAATCTAACAAAGCACAAACTATTTTAATTGCCTTAGGGATAGCACTTGGGGTAACAGTACAAATATTTTTAGGATTACTTATAAAAAATCTTAACAATGACCAAATAAATCAAATTGTTGGGAATACATCACAGATTACTATTAATAATAAAGAAAATAGTAGCAAAACTTTTGGGAATTATGATTCTATAATAAATAACATAAAAGCAAATCATAAACAAATTTCAGAAATTACAGGTGTTTTAGATACTCCAGGATTAATAACTAAAGGTGAAGCAAGTACTTCAATTTTAGTTAGAGGAATGGATTTTGGAAATGGAGCTAACATATATGATGTTCAAAAAGATTTAGTTAAAGGTACTATGCCAGAAGCTAAAGACCAAGTTGTAATTGGAGAAGGAATTGCTAAGAAATATGACTATAAAGTTGGTCAAAAGATTACTTTCTCTGAAGCAAACATGCAAAAGAAAACTGTTGTAGTAAGTGGAATAGCTAACTTTAATGTAGCTCAACTTAATAATTCATGGGTAGTTACAAAATTAAATTATGCTCAAGATTTATTTAATGAACAAGGTAAAGTAAATTCAATTGAAATGAAACTTTATAACAAAGATATTTTCAGTGCAGATACAATAGCAAAATCAATTCAAGGAACTTTAAATAGTAGTTTACAAGTAACTAACTGGAAAGAAACTAATCCAAGTCTTTTAAATGCATTAAGTGGACAAAGCTCATCAAGTATGACAATCCAAGTATTTATAATAATTTCAGTTGCTATGAGTATTGCAGGAGTTCTTGCAGTTTCAGTAATGCAAAAATCAAAACAAATAGGTATATTAAAAGCAATGGGAATTAAAAATAGTGGAGCAGCATCAATATTCATTTACCAAGGTGGAATCTTAGGAGTTATAGGTTCAATTGTTGGAGGAATTTTAGGTGTAGGATTATTTGAAGTTTTCTCACATGCTATAAAAACACCTTCAGGTGCACCAATAGTTACAGGACACATTTATGTATCTTACTTAATAATAAGTATTGTAATTGCAATAGTTGTAGCAATTCTTGCAGCAGTATTTGCAGCATCTAAGTCATTAAAATTAGATCCAATGGAAGTTATCAGAAATAACTAAGGAGGTTAGACAGAAATGGAAGTTTTAAATTTAAAAAATATAAATAGAGTTTATGGTGATAAGGTTAAAACACAAGTTTTATTTGATGCTAACCTTAAGGTTGAAGAAGGAGAGTTTGTTTCAATAATAGGACAAAGTGGTAGTGGTAAAAGTACACTTTTAAATATAATGGGAACTCTTGATACTCCAACTTCAGGAGAAGTTTATATAAATGGTAAAAGAACTGATAAGATGAGCAAAAATGAACTTGCAAGAATAAGAAATGAAGATATAGGCTTTATATTTCAATTTCACTACCTATTACCTGAATTTACAGTGCTTGAAAATGTATTAATGCCTTATAGATTATCAGGAAAAAAAGTTACTAAAGAAGTTTTAGAAAGAGCTGAAAAATTATTAGAAATAGTTAACCTTTCAAAAGTTAAAAATAATAAAGCAACAGACCTTTCTGGTGGACAACAACAAAGAGGTGCTATTGCAAGAGCGTTAATAAATAATCCAAAGATAGTTCTTGGAGATGAGCCAACAGGTAACTTAGATTCTAATACAACAGAAGAAGTTTATAACCTTTTAAGAGAAATAAATAAAGAATTTAAAACAACTTTTGTAATAATAACTCACGACAATAGAATAGCTGAAAAAGCTGATAGAGTTATAAAAATACAAGATGGAAAAATAATAGAAGATATTAAAAAATAAAATAAAAAGACTGTTTGCAATTTTGCAAGCAGTCTTTTTTATTATTAGATATACAATTAATTTTATTTTTAAAGGTTTTTAAAGTTTTAAGGTGAATAAATATAGTGAATGGAAAATTTTGTTTTATAAATATAAGCTTAGGAGGAAGTTATGGAATATGTAAAGTTAGGTAATTCAGATTTAAATGTATCTAGAATTTGTTTAGGATGTATGGGATTTGGAGATTCAAGTAGTGGAATGCATACATGGACTTTAGATGAAGAACAATCTACAGAGATTATAAAGAAAGCTCTTGAAAATGGAATTAATTTTTTTGATACTGCTATAGCTTATCAAAATGGAACAAGTGAACAATATGTTGGAAGAGCTTTGAAAAAATTAGCTAAAAGAGAAGATGTTATTATTGCCACAAAATTTTTGCCTAGAAGTCAAAAAGAAATTGAAAATAATATTAGTATAAGAGAGCATATAAATACTATGCTTAATAAAAGTTTAGCTAATCTTGAAACTGATTATATAGATTTATATATATGTCATATGTGGGATTATTCTACTCCAGTTGAAGAGTTGATGTGTGCATTAAATGAGCAAGTTAAAGCTGGAAAAGTGCGTTATATAGGAATTTCTAATTGTTTTGCATGGCAATTAGAAAAAGCAAATTGTATTGCAGAAAAAAATGGTTGGAGCAAGTTTATATCTGTTCAAAATCATTATAATATGTTGTTTAGAGAAGAAGAGAGAGAAATGGTGCCTTGCTGTAAAGATGGAAATATTGCAATGACTCCATATAGTGCTTTAGCTTCAGGAAGATTAGTTAGAGATTGGTCTGAAAAAACTAAAAGATTAGAAGAAGATTCATTTGCAAAAAGTAAATATGATTTAACAGCTAATCAAGATAGAATAATTGTTGAGCGTGTTGCTGAAATTGCGAAAAAAAGAGGAATGACAAGAATTCAAATAGCTTTAGGATGGCTTCTTTCAAAAGTAGATGCTCCTATAGTTGGGGCAACAAAGTTTTATCATATTGAAGAAGCTATAAAAGCTATAGGAGTAAAACTTACAGAAGAGGAAATAGAATATTTAGAAGAGCCATATGTACCACATAAGTTAGTTGGTATTATGAAACAAAAATAATTTTTTTAGTATATGTATTTTTTATTTAATGATAAGTGATTTGAATGAAGATTAAAAATAAATTATGTAATTAAGTGAGAATTATGAAGTTAAATAAAGGCTAAAAAATAGATTATAGAATTAAATAAAGGTTAAAAACATATGTAGATAGAATTAAGGCTGCTGAAAATTGAGAGCTTATTATTGAGGTGGTACATCAACAGCCTTTTTCTATTAGAAATTATAGACTAGAAAATTATTTTATATACATAAATAAAATAGTTTTTATTAGAAATATTTACTTATATATTAGAAAAGGTAGTTAGTATTTAACTACCTTTTTAATATATTACTTATAAGTTTTTATAAAATTATTCAATAGATACAATATTGTTTTTATAAACATTTCTTAGAGTATTTTTAGAAACTTTATTTATATGTTGTGAGGATTTTTAGAATGTATATGAAATATGGGAACATTAACTAATAAAAATTAGGTAAAGAGTATTTTGAAACATACAATTAGTTATTATTAGCCATTAAAGGGAAATAAAATTTATAAAACATATTATTGTTAAAAATTTAAAGAAGAGTATAATTAATACAAAATAATTCTAATATAAAGGAATATTTAATTAGTGAAATTAGATTACGGAGGAAGAAAAATGGGGAAATCAATTGAAAAAATAAATTTTAAGAAGCTAAATAAATGGTTAAATATAATAAATTTAATTTATGTTATAATAGCAACTATTTCAATTATCTTTTTGTGGATTAAAGCACCTTCTGAAATTCCAATTCATTATGGTTTTGGAGGGCATGTAGATGAGTATGGTTCTAAAAGCAATTCTCTTATATTAGTGTTTGTTTTAATTGCTATATATCTTATATTTATGTTTATTTCTAAATTTCCTAAATCTTATAATTACATTGTTCCAATAACTGATTTAAATAGAGAAAGGCAATATAATATATCTTCAACATTTATGAAAATTTTAAGTCTTGAAATAATGATTTTAATTTCATATATGTGTATACAAAGTTTAATTGGAGCAAAAAGTATTACAAATTATTTTATAGTTATTATTGTTGTTTCAGTAGTCATTTATATTTATTTTAGTGTAAAAAATAAATAAAGTTTCATATTAATTTTAGAAAGTTTTAAATAAAGGAGTATAATAGGTTTGGACTATTTAAAAGCTTTTTATAAATTAGGAGGGAAACATGAGAACTAAAATAAAGCAAATGCATGAGGAGTTAAATACATTCCCGACAAGTAAAGCAGTTTATACAATGGCATCAAAGTTATATAAAGACTTGCCTAAAAGTGATGATGAGTTTATTGAATTATGTGATGAGCTTGTTCAATCTCATGATTGGACATTATATGAAATGATGACTGTATGGATAAAGAAAAGAAAAACTGCTTACTTAACTAAATATTTTAAGACATATGAAAAATGGTTATATGAATATACTAATAATTTCGGTGCATGTGATCAACTTTGTTACAGAGTACTTAACCCAATAATTGAAAGGTATCCAACTCTTTTTGAAGAAGTTAGAAAATGGAGTAAATCTGATAATCCATATGTAAAAAGAGCATCAGCAATTTGTTTAATGAAGTCAACTAAAAGCTTTGTTGTTAATGTTCCTTTTAGTTATGTAAAAGAAATTTCTGATGAGCTTTTAGAAGATAATCACATTTATGTGCAAAAGGGAGTGGGGTGGCTTTTAAAATATTCTTATTTGTCTTATCCAGATGAGGTAGTTAATTATATTAAGAGTAATGTTAACAGAATGAGTAGAATAACATTTATGTATGCATTAGAAAAAATGCCTCATGAGTTAAAAGAGGAGATAATTAAGAGTAGGTAGAAAAATTAAGAAATAATAATATTAAATTTTTTAGTTTCGAGAGCAATTTTAGGGTTTTTTATAGCCTTAATAAATGCAATATTTTCAAAAGGAATTATTATGGATTATACAAATAGCAATAATTTTAAATTTACATAAGTAAGGTGGACAAGTATAAATTGTCCACTTTTTTTATAAAGCATTTTATATATTAATTTTCATTATTTGTTATAAAATTCATTAAAATGAAAATTATAAACAAAAAACCATTTAAAATTTAATAAGAATTCATAAATAATACACATTTTTTTTGTATATTGGTACAGGGAAATTTAAGTATATACAGTCAGAGTATAAGATGTAAACAAAAAATTAATATACAATCCAAATTAAAAAATAAGATAAGCTTATTTTAAAAGTCTAAATTATAACATTTCTATATTTATAAAATCTAAAAATAATATCATTTATAAATACAACTAAAAATTAAAATATAGACTCTTTTAAATAAGTTTTATCATTTACAGGAAACAATTAGATATTCTATTAATATTTTCAATATTTTAATCTTTAAGTTTGTCTATTTATTTCTTCATTGATACGGGATTAGAATATTTTGATAGTTTATCTAAATTACATAGATACTATTCAAGATATAAGGGGGAAAAAATGGATTGTACTAATTCTAAAAGCGTCCTAAAAAAATTAAGCGTAGCTTTAATAATGTTTATGTTTTTAACTCTAACTCAAGGATATCAAAACAGTTTTGCTGATAATATAGTTTCAAGTAATACTAATACGGTAACAGCTGAAGCACATTTTACAACTGAAAAGATTAGAGATGGATTTTACACAAGTTTAGTAGTTGATTACAAGATTTTAGATAGGAGTAATATAAAACCTGGAGATAAGATAATAGTTAAATTACCAGATGTTTTTAAAAATATTAAGCCTGTTTATAGTAAAGAACATTTTTCTAATTGTACTGTAAATGGAGATACCATAACTTTAACTTTTGGACCTAACATAAATGAAGGTGTTCAAGGATATTTTACTTTACAAATGTATGGGGATAGTAAAGTAGAAAATAAATCTTATGAAGCCACTGCTACAATCGGGGATAAAGTAGTTAAAGCAAGTGTAGAGGGAGAAGTAGTAGAAAGTGGTGGTGGACAATCTCCAGATATGTATAAAGTATTTGGAAGTGGTTTTCCTGTAAATAATTTAGGTGAAGGAGTAATAGTAGATAGAAATAAGCCTGTTCCATATTCAATTGTAGTAAATAGAAATAGAAAAAATTTAGGTACTATGACTTTAAAGGATAATATTCCAAGTGGAATGGCTTTAGATAAAAATAGTTTAAAAATATATGAGATTTCACCTAACAATGATTATAAAGATGTAACTAATATATATTTAAACTCAGGAAGAGTTAGCATGGATTATACTCATTTACAAATTTCTTTTGACCCTGGAAACATGTATATGGTGAATTATAATACTTTTGTTACTGCAACAGAAGATAAATATAATAATACAGCTACAATGACAGATTATTATGGAAAAGTACAAGGTCAAGCAGTAGCTATTTTAGGTTCTGGGGCAGGAGCAATAAATGTTTATAAAACAGTGGATAAAGAAAATGTAAGTAATTTTGGAGATCAAAATATAACTTATCATATAAAATTTGATTCATTTGGAACTTTCTTAAAAGGAACAATGCATATTCAAGATAAGATTAATCCAAAGCTTACAGATATAAAAGTTACAGGAACTAAACAATTTACAGTAAAATATGATTCAGCTACAAAAACATTAGAAGCAGTAAATGATAAAAGTACAATAGAGCCAGGAGATAATGCTGAAATTACAATTAATGCTAGTTTTAAAGATGTTCAACCTGGAGAAAAAATAAATAATACTGCACAGGTTAATGGAGGAGATACTAATACTGTCCATACTACAAAAAGTCCATTAATTCAATTAAGCAAAGTTGGAGTTGATAATCCAAACCACTTATTGAGTGGAGCAGAGTTTGAAGTTATTAACGCAGATAATAATGAAAGAGTTAGTAATATTGTAACTGAAAAAGGAAATACAAATACTTTAATTACATCTGACAAGCCTATAAAATTTGAGTTGCCTTATGGAAATTATAAATTAGTAGAAATTAAAGCACCAAATGGATATGCGTTAAATACAAACCCAATAGATTTTAGTGTAAATGATAATAGCACTATAATAAATTTGACTGCAAAAGATAACCCAACAGGAAATATTAAAATTGTTAAGACAAATGATTTAAAAGAGCCATTACAGGGAGCGAAATTTAATTTAGTTAAAGATGGCAAAGTTATAAAAACAGGAGAAACTGATAAAGAAGGTATTTTGGAATTTAATAATATTGAAGTTGGAGACTACAAAATAGTTGAAGTTTCAGCTCCAAAGGGATATGAAATTTCTAAAGATACTTCTGTAAAAGTAACTAAAGACCAAACTAGCTTAGTAAATATTGTAGATAAAAACATTTTAGGAACTTTAAATATAACTAAAATAGGAAATGACGGAACTAAGCTAAGTGGAGCAGAGTTTACAGTAGAAGGACCAAATGGATTTAAGAAAGTTATTACTACAAATGAAGAGGGATTAGCAAACTTAAATAATCTTTCTTGGGGAACTTATACAGTAAAAGAAACAAAAGCACCAATTGGTTATGAATTAAGTGGAGAAGCACAATCTATAACTATAAATGCAGATAATGTTTCAAATACACAAAACTTAACTTTTAGTGATAAAAAGATATTAGGAAGCTTAGTTATAACAAAAGAAGGTTCAGATAAAGAGAAGTTAGCTGGAGCAACTTTTGAAATAACAGGACCAAATAATTTCAATAAAACTGTAGTTACAGGAAAAGATGGAACTGTTTCAATAGATGGACTAGCTTGGGGAAGTTATGAAGTTAAAGAAATAAAAGCACCTCAAGGTTATAATTTAGATAAAGCACCACAAACTGTAGAAATAAATTCTTCTAATGTAAAAGCTATTCAAAATTTAGTATTTAAAGATAGCAAAATATTAGGGAATTTAAATATAACTAAAATAGGAAATGACGGAGAAAAGCTAAGTGGAGCTGAATTTACAGTAGAGGGACCAAATGGATATAAACAAGTAGTTACAACAGATAAAGCTGGAGTTGCTACATTAAATAATATTCCATGGGGAACTTACACTATAAAAGAAACTAAAGCACCAATTGGTTATGAATTAAGTGGAAAACAACAAACTATAACAATAGATGCAAACAATGTTTCAAATGTACAAAACCTAACATTCAATGATACAAAAATATTAGGAAATTTAGTTATAACAAAAACTGATGAAGAAGGAAATGTTCTTTCAGGAGCAAAATTTATGGTAACAGGACCAAATGGCTTTAAGAAGGAAATTACTACTGATTCAAAAGGAATAGCTAGTTTAGATAATATTGAATGGGGAGATTACAAAGTACAAGAGATAAAAGCACCAGAAGGATATAATTTAAATTCTGTAGCTCAAACAGTTGAAGTAAGTAAATTTACAGTGGGTCAGCCACAAAAATTAATATTTAAAGATAGTAAAATATTAGGAAGCTTAGCTATAACTAAAATAGGAAATGACGGAGAAAAGCTAAGTGGAGCAGAGTTTACAGTAGAGGGACCAAATGGATTTAATAAAGTTGTTACTACTAATAAAAATGGAGTAGCAAATTTAAATAATCTTTCTTGGGGAACTTATACAATAAAAGAAACAAAAGCACCAATTGGTTATGAATTAAGTGAAAAACAACAAACTATAACTATAAATGCTGATAATGTTTCAAATGTACAAAACCTAACATTCAATGATACAAAAATATTAGGAAATTTAGTTATAACAAAAACTGATGAAGAAGGAAATGTTCTTTCAGGAGCAAAATTTATGGTAACAGGACCAAATTACTTTAAGAAAGAAATTACTACTGATTCAAAAGGAATAGCTAGTTTAGATAATATTGAATGGGGAACTTACAAGGTACAAGAGATAAAAGCACCAGAAGGATATAATTTAAATTCTGTAGCTCAAACAGTTAAAGTAAGTAAATTTATAGTAGGCCAGCCACAAAAATTAATATTTAAAGATAAAAAAATATTAGGAAGTTTAGCTATAACTAAATTAGGAAATGATGGAGAAAAGCTAAGTGGAGCTGAATTTACAGTAACAGGGCCAAATGGATATAAACAAGTAGTTACAACAGATAAAGCTGGAGTTGCTATATTAAATAATATTCCATGGGGAACTTACGAAATTAAGGAAACTAAAGCACCAGAAGGTTATAAACTAAATAAAGAAATGCAAACAATAACAATTGGAGCATCAACTGTAGAAAAACAACAAAATATTACTATTATTGATGGGAAAGAATTAGGAAGTTTAGTTATAACAAAAGAAGGACCAGATAAAGAGAAATTAGCTGGAGCAACTTTTGAAATAACAGGACCAAATAATTTTAATAAAACTGTAGTTACAGGAAAAGATGGAACTGTTTCAATAGATGGATTAGCTTGGGGAAGTTATGAAGTTAAAGAAATAAAAGCACCTCAAGGTTATAATTTAGATAAAGCACCACAAATTGTAGAAATAAATTCTTCTAATGTAAAATCTATTCAAAGTTTAATATTTAAAGATTCTAAGAAAACAGGAACTTTAAATATAACTAAAATAGGAAATGACGGAACTAAGCTAAGTGGAGCAGAATTTACGGTAGAAGGACCAAATGGATTTAAGAAAGTAGTTACTACTAATAAAGATGGAGTAGCAAATTTAAATAATCTTTCTTGGGGAACTTATACAATAAAAGAAACTAAAGCACCAGAAGGTTATAATCTAAATAATGAAGTTAAAGTCATAAAAATAGACTCAAAAAATGCAGGGGAAGTTCAAAGAGTTATAGTTAAAGATGACAAGATTATAGAACCTATTGTGCCAAAAGAGGATAAGTCATCTGAAGGTAATGAAATTGTACCAAAAGAAGATAATCCGGTTGAAAATAATAATATTGAACAAAATGAAAATAAGCCAGTTGAAAATGATAATGTAACGCCAAAAGAAAGTAGTTCAACTGAAAGCAGTATTACACCAAAAGAGGTTAAACAGAGTTCAGATAAAAGTGATAAACAAGATGCAAAATCTCAAGATTATAAAGAGAACAATTCTAGAAGTAATAATCCTTTAACTGGAGAAAATGGTCAAATGGTAGTTGTTTTAATTATACTTGCAGCTGCAATAATTCTACTAATTTTAAACAACACAAAATTTAAAAAAAGAAAAAATTAAAAAATAGAGCTTAGCAAATATTTGCTAGGCTCTTTTTTATCTTTATATTAAAACTTATTTAAGATTAAAAATTTTTATTCTTTAATAAAGAAAATATTTAAGTTCTGTTTTATAAAAGATTATATTAAAATTAGTTTTTATTATATTTTTTTAATTTTTATAATATAAAAGGAAACTTCAACTTATAAATAGAGATTCTATGAATAGTATTATGAATATTATTAAATGAAAATAATTAAAAAAATAGAAATTTATTAAAATATATTGACTAAAAAATTTAAAAAAGGTATAATTTGGGGATAATTAGTAAAATATTAACAAATGCGAGACTGAAAATGAGAAAAAAATTATTATAGGATTATGCTTATCAGCAAGTATTATCAGTTCTGTAACAGCGTTTGCCGTATCAGGAACTAATAAAACTATTAATACAGGAAAGGTTTCATTTTATTCATTAGATAAAGCTTCTAGTAATTCAGCTAGAGCAAGAACAGAATTTATACCATTTAATGGATATCAACATTTAAGATCTTATGTATATATAGAATCAGTTAATTCAAATTGTACAAGATTAAATCAAACGCAAGGATATGGTTCAAGTGGAGGTACTGCTTCTAAACCGGCAGTAGCTACTACTATTTTAACTCAAAATGGTACAAGTAAATGGGGAAGTACACATAGATCAGAAAAAACAAGTGAATATGCAGCTTTAAGATTGCAAAATTAAATTATATAAGGATGTCTTTTATTAGACATCCTTTAAATTAAGGGGAGAAGGATGAGAGTATTTAAAAATATATTTAGAAATAAGCTAGATTTTTTAGTAATTATAAGTATAATAACTGTTAGTTTAATAGGAGTAAATATAATTTTTAATATATTATTTAATGGGTATGTCGAATCAAAACAAACAGAAAAGTTTAGTAATAAAAATATAGGTATAACTTTAGAATTTAGTAAAGAGATTTCAAAAAATGAAATAAATGAAATTATGAAAAAAATAGATGAAAATAATATTCCTTTTTCGTTTAGTAAGAGAACTGAATTAAAAGGAAAGTTATTTGATACGATTATAACTTTAGATAGTGTAAATAGTCCAGATTTATATGATTATAAAATAAAACAAGGAAGAGATATAACAACAGATGATATACGAAATAATAGAAAAGTAATAGTTATATCAACAAACTATAAAGAGTTTTTTTATGAAAAGGAAGGAAAATATTTTATAAGTATTGATGGAATAGAATATGAAATAATTGGTGTTACTGAAAATAATTTAGCAAATGAATGGTATAGATTAAAAGCATTTACTCCATATAATTTTAAAAATGGATTAGATGTAATAAATACTAATATAATAAGTTTTTATACAGATAAAGACATAAAAATTCCTAAGAGCATTTCTAGTTATATAAGGGAAATTACATACAATAAATTAAATAAAGTAACGGTTAATGAGATTATAGAAACTATGACTACAGAAATAGGATATTATATAATACTAGGAATTTTAAGCATAGTTAATTTGTGTATATTTTTCATTTTATTTATAAAGAAGAGAAAACCTATAATTAACATACTAAGAGCTGTGGGATATAATAAAAAACAAGCTGGAAACTATATTTTAAAACAGATGTTAGTATGTGGCTTAATTTCAAGTTTTATTGCATGGGGAATTTATTATCCATTTTCAAATTATTTTAATGAAAAGTTTATGAATATAGGCTTAAATCCTTCAATTTTAATATTAATTGTAGACTTTTTATTTAGCTTGATAGTGATATTTATTATTTCAAAAATATTATTTAGATTTATAAGTAATATGGAAATTCAAGAAGGAATAAAAAAGAGAAAAAATATATTGAATAATATGTTTATAAAGTTCTTTATAATAATAGAATTATTTATGATGTTTAATTATTCTATAGAGTTCTATAGTTTGACAAAAAATTTAAGTCAAATATTAAGAATTTCTAATAGAATAATTGACTTTGATAATACTTTGATTATGGATGGATTTTCAATATCATTTGATTCAGAGGATTTAAAAAATTATGATATCATAAATACAATAAAGTTTTTAGAGCAAAATGGAGTAGAAGTTGTAAATTACTTATATTCAATAGATACATCAGAAGATGTAATGAATATGAAAAATAAAGAAAAAGAAGGGTATTCTGAAAACTTTAAACTTAGTTTTATGGATTTAGAAGATAATATATTACCTTTAATGTATATATCAAATAGTTCTTTAGATATATTAAAAATAAAAGGAATTGAAAAGCAAAATAATAATGTACAAAGCAATGAAGTTTTAGTTTATGCAGGAGAAAGTTATAAAAATTATTTTAAAGAAGGAGATATAATAAAAGGTAATTCAGGTGAAAACTATAAAATTATTGGATTTATAGATGAAAATCAATATATGTTTAATACAAATCAAGGGTCTAAAATAATTGATAATTTTAATAAACTAGATAGTTTTATAATTGTACCTTTTGAAATAAATGATTTAGATAATATAAATATAGCTGGATTAGATTTAGAAAGTAAAAGATTTTATACATTAGCTAATTCATTTATAAAATTTTCAGATGAATCTGAAAAAGCTTTAATAAATGAAACTTTAAATAAAAAAGAATTAAAAGCAGATTCATTAGATATACAGTTAAAAAGAATGCAAATAACAGATTTTTCATATGTTAAGTATAAGTTATTTAGTGCCATAATGATTTCTATAATAACATTAATAAGTTTGATTTGTTATATAATTTCTTTGATATATTCAGAAAGAAGAAATATGGGGATAAAAAGAGCTCTGGGGTATAACATTATAAATATTATAAAAATATATATATTTAAAATAATTTCAATGATTGCTATATCGAATATTCTAATTATTGTGTATAAAGTTATTAGAGAAGATGTATTTATGGATAGAAATGTTATTATACCGATTGTAGTAATAGATATATTTATTATTGTTTTAAGTTTAGTTTTAATTATTTATTATGTTAGAAGAGAAAAAATATCTGAATTGATTAAGGAGAAAGATTAAAATGGAATTAATGAGGTTAAAAGATATAGGAAAAATATATAAAACTAAATATAATGAAACTGTAGCTTTACATGATGTGGATTTGATAGTCAATAAAAAGGATTTAATAGCAATAACAGGTCCATCAGGATGTGGGAAAAGTACACTTATGAATATTTTAGGACTTATAGATAAACAAACTAAAGGAGAATATATTTTAAAAGGGAAGAATACATCGAATTTAGGAGATAAGGAAAGCTCTATATTAAGAAATAAAGAGATTGGATTTATTTATCAACATTTTGCATTAATAAATGAATTAAATTTATTAGAAAATGTAATTATTCCACTTAATATAAGAAAAATGAGTGATAAAGATAAAAAAGAAAACGGAAAAAAATATTTAAAGAAAGTTGGATTAGAAGGATTAGAAAGAAAATATCCTTATGAATTGTCAGGTGGACAACAGCAAAGAGTTGCAATTGCAAGAGCATTGGCACAAGAAACAGACATAATTTTGGCTGATGAACCAACAGGAAATTTAGATGAAAAAAATAGTGAAGAAATATTGAAACTTTTAATAGAGTTAAATAATGATGGAAAGACAGTAGTAGTAATAACTCATGATAATAATATAGCAAAGCATTGTAAAAAAATTATAAAGATGAAAGATGGAAAGATAATTTAATAGAAAAACTAGGAAAAACAGTTTAGAAAGGTCAGCTTTTTAAATTGTTTTTTATTTTTATATTAAAATTTATTTAATACTAGAATTTTTTATCCTTTAATAAAGAAAACATTTTAATTTCTGTTTCAGAATAGGGAATATTAAAATAATGGTAGCCAATTTCTTTACCAATGAACAAAAAAAATATCTGTTTGTTATAATGGTTTAAACAATTGAACGGAAGGTAGGAAATATTCATGAAAGAACATATTATTCAAGTAGATAAAAATCTTTGTATTGGTTGTGGGCTTTGTAAAAATGATTGCCCAGCAAATAATATTTTTATTAAAGATAAAAAGGCAGTAATTAAAAATCAGGAATGTATTAAGTGTGGACATTGTGAAGCGATTTGCCCTAAAGCTGCAATTACTTTAACTGGTTTTAATGAAGAAACAATGGAGATTACAGAGAAAACTAATTTAAATCCAAATGAATTATTAATGGCACTTAAAACAAGAAGGTCTATTCGTCAATTTAAAGATACTGAAGTTTCTTCTGAAATTATAAAGGAAATTATTGAGGCAGGACGATTAACTCCAAGTGCTAAAAATGCTCAAGATGTATCATATATTGTTTTAGGGAAAGATAAAGGAAAGTATGAAAAAGTTGCAGTAAAGTTTTTTAAAAAGGTTCAGAGCTTTGCAAAACTTTGGATGAAGGCAGCTAGAGAAGTTACAATTGATGATGATTTCTTTTTTAAGAAAGCACCTATTGCAATTATGGTAGTATCTAAAGATAAGATTAATGGTTCTCTTGCAGCAAGTAATATGGCTTTAATGGCAGAATCTCATGGTTTAGGAGTATTTTATAGTGGATTTTTTACAGTGGTAGCGAATCATTCGAAAAAATTAAGAAAACTATTAGACTTAAAACATAGTGATAAAATAGTAACTACTTTAGTAATTGGTTATCCAAATGTAAAATATAGAAGAACAGCTAAAAAAGAAGATGCTGTAATTAGGTATTTATAATATTAGGAGAAAAATATGGATAAGGAATGTAACGAGCGTTTAGAGGAAATAACATCAAAATTTAAGAAGTGCGGAGAAGCTATTTCTGCCATAGGAGATGAAACAAGACAATTAATTTTACTTACTCTTTTAGAAAGTGATTTTAATGGTGTAAGAGTAGGAGAAATTTCAAAGAAAACTCATCTTTCTAGACCAGCTGTTTCTCATCATTTACAAATATTAAAAAGAGTAGGAATAATAAATTTAAGAAGGGAAGGAACAAAAAATTATTATTACCTTGATTCAAATGAATCACAATGGAAAGATATAAAAGATTTGATAAATCTTATATTTGAGGGGATACAACATATTAGTGAAGATGATAAAAGGAAAGAGGAATAAGATTATATAATTTTATAATAATTTTTTAAATCATACTATATCACTCATATATAAATTAAAAATGAATTATAATATAGATAGATTTATATTTATGAATTTTATATATAATAAATATAGGGGAAGGTGATTTAATTATGGAAGAAAAATTATATAAACCAAAAGAAATAAGTGATATGGTTGGAGTAACTGTTAGGACTTTACAATATTATGATAAGATTGATTTATTAAAACCAAGATATAAAAATGAAAATGGATATAGATTTTATACTGAAGAAGATTTAATGGAGCTTCAAAAAATAATTTCATTAAAGTTTTTAGGATTTTCAATAGAAGATATTAAAAAACTTTTAGTATCAGAAACTTCTGAAAAGATAACGCTTATAAAGGAAAAGAAAAAACTTTTAGAGCATCAAATAAGGAATTTAACTTTAATTAATAAGTCTTTAGAAGTTTTAGATAAAAATATTGAGCATGAAAATGAAATTGATTGGTGCGAGATTGCTAACAATGTAAAGAATATGAGAATTAAAAGGCATAAAGAGGTTTATGGTAAAAATATAAAGGATAAAGAAAATCAAAATATGCTTCATGGTGAGCTTATGGAGATTTTAATAGAAATTCTTAAAAACAAAGGTGATAAGGAAAAAGAAAATGTTCTTAAATTAAAAGAGCATATGGATAAGATGGTAAAAGGAAATAATGGAATAAATCTTATAATTGAAAACTTACAAGAAATAAGTGATATTCCAGGAAAAATGCGTGGAATAAGTGCAAAAGATGCCTTAACTTTAATTGATAAGATAAAAAGTCATATAAATTAACAGATATATTTATTAATAAAATGGATAGATTAATTATGAGAAATTTTCTTTAAAGAGATAATTTTTTAGATTTATTAAAGAATAAATTAAATGATTTTCTATAAGCTTCATAGAAATACATAAGTTAGTAATAATAAGTAAAAGGTTGTATAATAAATACATAAAAACTAAAAAGGAGATGGAAGTCTTGAAGAGAGTTGAAGAAAGATTTTTAGAATATATAAAAGTAGATACAAAGTCAGATGAAGAAACTGGAGTTACTCCAAGTACAAAAGGTCAATTAGTTTTAGGTGATATTTTAGTTAAAGAATTAAAAGAAATTGGTCTTGTAGATGTTGAAAAAGATGAAAATGGATATATTTACGGAACTTTAAAAGGAAATACTACTGAAGAGGTTCCAACTATAGGATTTATTTCTCACATGGATACAGCTCCAGATATGAGCGGAGAATGTACAAATCCTCAAATAGTTAAAAATTATGATGGTGGAGTTATAGAAATAAATAAAGAACTTGGAATTTATTTAGATCCAAAACAATCACCAGAAATGAAAAAATATGTAGGTAAAACTTTAATTACTACAGATGGAACAACTCTTTTAGGAGCTGATGATAAAGCAGGAATTTCAGAGATTATGACTGCTATGGAATACCTAGTTAATCATCCAGAAATTAAGCATGGAGATATAAAGGTTGGATTTACTCCTGATGAAGAAATTGGTCAAGGAGCAGACCACTTTAATGTAGAAAGATTTAATGCAGATTTTGCATACACTGTTGATGGTGGTGGACTTGGAGAATTAGAATATGAAAACTTTAATGCTGCTGGTGCTAAAGTTACTATAAAAGGTAAAAATGTTCACCCAGGATATGCAAAAGATAAAATGTTAAATTCTCAAATGGTTGCTTATGAATTCCTTTCAATGCTTCCACTTGAAGAAGTTCCTGAAAAAACTGAAAACTACGAAGGATTCTCACATTTAATTTCTATAAATGGAACTGTTGAAATGACTAATATGGCATTTATAATAAGAGATTTCTTTGAAGATAGTTATGAAAAAAGAAAAGAAGATTTTAGAAAAGCTGAAAAAGCTTTAAATGAAAAGTATGGCGAAGGAACAGTTACAGCTGAAATTACAGACCAATACAGAAATATGAAAGAAAAAGTTGAGCCAGTATTCCACATTATTGAAACAGCTAAAAAAGCTATGGAAATGGCAGATATAACTCCAGATGTAAGACCAATAAGAGGAGGAACTGATGGAGCAAGACTTTCATTTATGGGATTACCTTGTCCTAACCTTTTCACTGGAGGAGAAAACTTCCACGGAAGATATGAATATGTAGCAATTGAATCAATGGAAAAAGCTGTTGAAACTGTTGTTAATATAGTTAAATTATACGGAAATAATTAGAATTCAAAATTAATAAATATTATGATTTATTATTAAAGTGGGCAATGATTTGTCCACTTTTTTAAGTTATATTATCAATAATAGTTTAAAAGATAGCCCAAAAATTAAATGATTAGTTTTAAAATAATAAAGGAACATCAAAGTTTGATGTTCCTTTTTAATTACATAACAATATAATGATTTTTTAGTAAAAAATTAATCTACTATATAAAGTATAAATTAAATATTATTTTCTATAAAATTAACTTCGGAATTATCCCAGTATTTTTTATAAACTCTATCAACTTGTCCATCAAAATTTAATTGATACATTCTAAATGTTACTAGGATATCTTTAGGTTGCCATTGTTCTTCATAAGAGTATTTATAGCTCATTCCTAATTGTTTCATAACAGCTCCACTACGAGGATTTTTTACATCATGTGTAGCTGTAACATATAAAAAGCCATCTTTTTTTACTTGCTCTAAAACTGCTTTACTTGCTTCTGTTACAATTCCTTTATGCCAAAAATCTTTTCTTAATCCATATCCTAAATCATGATTATCATCTATGCTTACATTAACATAACCAATAGGTTTGTTATCTGTTTTTAAACAAATAGCATATCTATATCCTTTATCAAGTTCATATGCTTTAGTATATCTTTCATAAAAAAAGTTTTCAGCTTCTTTTAATGATTTTAAAGGAAACCATGGAAGATAAGTATTTACTTCCTCGTCCTTATAGATTTCAAATAAAGCTTCTATATCATCTTTAGTAAACTTTCTTAATATTAATCTTTCTGTTTCTAATGTTGGTGTATTTTTATTATCCATATTTTTATCCTCTCAAAATCCTGTTTATAAGCTAATTAAATAATAGCTAACTTGTATAAAAATTAAAAATTTTCTTATTTAAGATTATATTAACATGACTTTGTATTTAGTTACAAACGATTCAGTAATAACTAAGATAATGGATAGAAAATTATATTAAACATTAATATGAATAGGAAAGGAAAATATTAATATGAGTAGAAAAGAAAGAGAAAAATAATTTACACATTATAAAGTGGGATTTAAGAAATAAAAATAAAATTATCATGAAATAAAAGGAAAATATAATAAAAGTAACATCATAATTAACATTTATTTAATAAGAATCTATTATAAATTACTGTTATTTAATAAAAATATATTTATAATTTATTTTGGGAGGAGATATGATGATAGAAAAAATAAAAAATGAATGGCTGTCTAATATACAAAAAGATTTGTTATCTAGTTTTGTAGTAGGGCTTTCTATGATACCAGAGACAGCTGGATTTGCAATTATGGTTGGACTAAGTCCTAGTGTAGCTTTTTATACTACATTTTTTATGTCCTTTGTGTTATCCATAGTTGGCTCAAGAAAAGCTATGATAAGTGCAGCAGCAGGTTCAGTAGCTTTAGTGTTAGTTGGAGTTTGCAAAAATTATGGAGTTGAATATATTGGGATAGTAACTGTAATGGCAGGAATAATACAAATACTCTTTGGAATATTTAAAATAGGAAAATTATTAAAATACATACCTGAATCAGTTATGTTTGGATTCGTAAATGCTTTAGGAATACTTCTTTTTAAAGAGCAATTTAAGTTTTTTTACGGACAATCTTATCAAATGTACATATTAGTTATAATTGGAATACTTATAATATATTTATTCCCTTTAATAACAAAAAAAGTTCCATCAAATTTAATTTGTATAATAGCAGTTACAGCAGTAGCTTTAATATTTAAAATGCATGTTCCAAACTTAGGAACTATAGAGCATGGTGGAATGGAATTTAAATTTATGACATTACATAATTTAAACTTAAAAATTTTTATAGAGTTAATTCCTTATGCAGTATCTCTTGCACTAGTTGGAACTATAGAAAGTTTACTTACAGCAAAAACTTTAGATGACATAATTGGTGATTCTAGTGATAAAAATAAAGAGGCTAGAGGGCAAGGAATAGGAAATATCGTATCAGGACTTTTAGGTGGAATGACTGGATGTGCTTTAGTTGGGCAATCTATAATAAATAGTAAATCAGGAGCTAAAACAAGACTTTCAACATTCTTTGCAGGATTTTCATTAATTGTATTAGTTCTTGTGTTTAATGACTATGTAACTAAAATTCCAATAGCAGCAGTAGTTGCAGTTATGATAATGATATCTATAACAACTTTTAATTTTAAATCTATAACAAACATAAGAAATATTAAAATTCAAGATACAATAAATATGATAATAGTTGTAATACTTGTATTATTTACAGATAACTTAGCCATAGGAGTCGTAGTTGGAGTTTTAATAAATTTATTATTTATAAAATCTGAAGGAATAGTTAAATAGATATTTAAATTGATTTAATATAAAAAATAATTAAAAGATAAAAGCAGAAAGAAGTAAAAGGCTCTTTCTGCTTTTATTTTTTAGAAAAATCTTACGGTTTTTACTAAAAAGAATAGTATTTTTACAAAAGAGTATTGTTAAGGAGATTAGAGAGTAGCATATAAAATGAAGAACAAATTATTTTAGAAGTTTATATTTTTAATTAAATAAAATACATAAAAAGTGAGGTGATAGTATGATAGAAGCTATGTCTGTTAATAAATCTATAAAAGATAAATACTTACTTAAAAATATAAATTTAGAGATTAGAAAGGGAGATAAACTTGGAATAATTGGACCTGTAGGTTCAGGAAAAACAACATTACTAAGAGTAATTTTGGGGATATATAAAATCTCAAATGGAACTTTAAAGAAAAATGTAAAGCACATTGGCTTTATGCCATCTAGTAAAGGCTTATATGAAGAACTATCTGTAAAGGAAAATATAGAAGCTTATACAGGGTTAAAGATATTAAAAGAAAAAGATTTAATATATTTTTCTAAGAGGATAGGAGTTTTTGATTATATAGATAAAAAAGTTTCAAAGCTTTCTAGTGGTATGAAACAAAAAGCAGCACTTTTAATAGCTGTAAGTATGAATCCAGATTTATTAGTTTTAGATGAGCCAACAGCAAATCTAGATATTGAAACCCGGATTAATATACTAAATTTTCTAAAAGAATATTCAAAGGATAAGACAATTGTAATAACTTCTCATAATCTAAATGATATTGAAGAAATTTGTGATAAAGTTATTTTTATTAAAGACGGTGAATTACAAATTAATAATTCTATAAAAGAAATAAAAAACAAATTTTCTGATGAAAGAGTAAAGCTTATATTTACTGAAAATATAAGTGTTGAAAAATCAAAATTTATAAAAGATAAGATAAATGAAATTGTTATAGAAAAAAATTATATATTATTTGATGAAGAGAAAGTAGATATGTATTTGATTTTAGATGTTATTAAATCTATGAATTTAATAATATTTGAAATTAGAAGAGAAAGTAAAAATCTTCAGGATATCTATTTGGATATTAGGAAAGGTGAATTGAGAGATGAGGAAGCTATTAAATAAAGAAATTATATTTTTAAAAGTTAATATAAAAAGATGTTTATTTTTAGCTGTAATTGTAGCATTAATTAGTATGTTTATTATATTAAGAGGAACAGAAAGTTTACTTGATTTAAGGTTTATCTTAGGCTTAACTTCAAGTTCTTTTATCATAAATATAATTTTTGATTCAATGATGTTAGAGAAGAAAAATAAAAGCTTTGAAAAGATGCTTCAATTAAATAGTCTTATACAAATAATAAATTCAAAAGCAATAATTTCTTTTATCATATCAACTTTAATTTCTTTATTATTTTCATTAATACTAATACTAAACAGGGGATATAACTTTAAAGATTTTTATATTGTACTTTTATTAGTGCCATTTTTAAATTTAGTATTTTCTAAAATATTTTGTTTAATATTACTTTTAACTGACCAAGTAATTCTTATTCAAATTGTAAGTATGGCATTTGCACTATGTTATGTTATTCTTTTTACTTCGATAGAAAGGTTAGGGCTAGCAATTGCATTAGGGGGGCTTTCAATTTTTACATTTTTTATAGTTGATATTTTCATAAATAGAATCGAGATTGAAAAAATAATTTAAGGGGGATACGAATGTATAAAGTTATTTATATAATGCTTTTATTACTGGGGATATTAGGTATAGCTTTTGGATATAAAAAAGGAACTATAAAGGCAAAGGATATTGGGGTTAAAGCTTTGTCTATAAGTTTAATACTAATTGTATTGGTAATTTTGACTATATTTATTAAATAAGGGGTAAATTTAACCACTAGATTTTAATTCTAGTGGTTTTTTAAAAAAGAAATTTTTAGTATTAAAAATAAATATTATATTATATGGTAAAATTATATTAAACTATTAAAAATAGGAGGGGAAAATGATTAGAGTATATTTATGTGAAGATGATATATATCAAAGAGAGAAGTTAAAAAAGATTGTTGATAATGCAATAATAATAGAAAACTATGATATGGAAATTGGATTAGTAACAGACGATCCAGATATGATATTAGAAGACATAAGTAAAAATAAATGCTTAGGTTTATATTTCTTAGATATTGATTTAAAAAAAGATATAAATGGAATTCAACTTGCTGAAAAAATAAGAAAATTAGACCCTAATGGCTCTATTGTGTTTATTACTACAAATTCAGAAATGAGTCATTTAACTTTTGCTTACAAAATTGAAGCTATGGATTTTATTATAAAAGATAATTATAAAAACATAAGAGAAAAAGTAGAAGAATGTATAGCTTATGCAAATGAAAAATATTCTAATAAAAATAACTCAGAGGTTTTTTCCATAAAATCAGAAGATAAGATAGTCAATATTAGGTATAAAGATATTTTGTATTTCGAAACATCACAAACTATACATAGAATAATAGTAAATTGTAAAAATAGACAAGTTGAGTTCTATGGAAAAATGAAAGAATTAGAAAAAGAACTAGCAGATTATAATTTTTGCAGATGCCATACTTCTTTTTTAGTAAATAAAGATAATATAAAAGAAATTGATAAGAAAAAAAGATTAGTATATATGAGTAATGGAGATGTATGTTTAGCTTCTTTTAGAGGAATGAAATCTCTTATAGAAAAATAAAAGTCAAAAAAATATATAAAAAGATAAAAACAACACTTTTTATAAAAATTTAGACGTTTATTATTAAATTTATACAGAAAACTACAAATAATGTATACTTATGCCATAAGGTAAGTAAATGGGGTGATGAAATTAATATTAAAAAATTTAATTCACACGAATTGTCCAAGCTTATAATAAAGCATATTGAAAAATTTATAGATGAAGAAGTTTATTCAATATCAAAAGTTAGACTTGGAATAGAAATTATGCTGATTAACATAAGTAAATTTATAGTTTTATTTATAACAGCATACTTACTTAATGTAATTATTCCGACAATAATAGTTTTAATAGGATTTGCTTTTATCAGAAGAACTGGTGGAGGAATTCACGCCAAAACAAGTTTTAGATGTACAGTATTTTCTGTTGGGGGATTAGTCTTAGGAGCTATAATAGCTTTAAGGTTAAATTTAAATATATGGGTATATTTCTTAGCATTAATAGTTTTTAATGTTATAATTTATAAATATGCACCTAGAGATACTGAAAAAAATCCTATAAAAGATAGTAAAAAGAGGATTAGATTAAGAAATATAACTTTAAGAAATATGAATTTATTAGCCTTAGCCTCTTTATTTTTTGATAAAAAAGTTATATCATTAATCTTCATGGGATTTTTACTAGCTATAATTACGATTTTACCTATGAATAAAAATTCATAGATTAAAATAAAAAATTATTAGGGGGAACTAGAAAATGAGAGAAGATTTATTAAAAAAAGTTTGTTCAAAATTTGCAAAGGTTGCAGAAAAAAGTGTGGACGATAACCCAGTAACATATTCACCATTCCTTTTTGGATATGAAATTGAACTAGAAGAAAAAGAAGAAAAATAAAAAATGAGAATTTTTGAAGTAAGTGTATCTGTAGCATATATATATTTATTAATATTTTTATCTAAGGCTGTAAACCTAAAAAAAATTGATTATATTAAAAATATTATAATCACAATATTAGTAGGTGTTATATTTTATGAGATAAATCAAATAGCATGTATCATTTCAATTTTAGTGATATTGATATACTTGATAGGTAAGGTTGATGAAAATTATAAAAAAAGCTTATTTGTAAGTCTTATTGCTATAATTATGCAATCTATTTGTTCTTACTTCGTTGGAAGTGTCCTAGAGACACTTCCTTTACAACAATCATTATTTGATACTATATTTGGGGTTATAATTTCTTATAGTGTTTTGGGTGTTTTTATATTTGGATTAGGTGTAGTTATATTTGAAATAGTTAATATAAGAGATATAGATTTTAATGAAAATAACTTGTATATAAACAGTGTTATAGCGATTTTTATAGTGTTTTGTGCTATAGTTTATTACAATATTTATAGTCTACAATCTGATTCGTTAACAGTTACAGGAAAATATGCAATACTAATTATATTGATGTCTCTTATTGTAATACTAGCTTTATTTGTTGGAATAAAAGGATTTTATAATGATAGAGATTTAAAAATAAAAGATAATGAGCTTAAAGCACTGCAAAATTATATTAATGAAACAGAAGATGCTTATTTAGAAATGAGAAAATTTAAGCATGATTATATAAATATCCTTTCATCAATTGCGGGCTATATATGTGATGAAGATATGAAAGGATTAGAGGATTATTTTAATAAAAAAATAGCTCCTTTAAACAATACATTAGAAAATGAAAGTTTAAAACTAGCAAGTTTAAAAAATGTAAAGGCTACAGAAATAAAGGGAATATTAACAATAAAAACAATACAAGCTCAAAATAAGGGGATAAATATTGATATCGAAATTTTAGAAGAAATAGAATCTATAAGTTGGGATACAATATTAGCTTGTAGAGGAATTGGAATTTTAATGGATAATGCCATAGAAGCGGCAGAAGAATGCAATTATAAAAAAATAAATTTAGCGTTAATAAAAAAAGAAAAATCTAAGATAATTATTATTCAAAACACATATAAACATAAAAATATCAACGTAAAGAAGATATATGAACAATCTTACTCAACCAAAGGAAATGATAGAGGACTCGGTCTATCAACATTAAAAGAAAGTATTAGTAAAGCTAATAACATAATTTTAGATACGCAAATAAGTGAAGAATTCTTCACTCAAATAATAACAATACAAGATATATAATTCTTACTACAAAATTAAATTGTGCAAAATAAGTGAGCTTTTTAGCTCACTTATTTTTTTATAAAAAAAGTAAGATATATTTTTATACCTTACTTTTTCACAGAATTCTAAATACATGTTATTAATTAAATTTTATAATATGTATTATTTTTATGCTTTATTGTGATATACTTTTCCAGTTGTTGGATTAAAGGTTTCTATTCCTTTATTAAATACTTCAACTTGTTGAGAATTAGTTAATTTTTTATCATCATCTAATGCTCCAATGTAGTTACCGTAAATAGGATTTGGGATAGCTATAAATTTAGAACCCCAATCATTTTTATATTCAGTAACTTGTTGTTTTTCTTCAGCACTATTACCATGGAATATATTTCCCATATCAGATAGCTGGTCTCCAACAAACATAACTACATCATAATTTTTTTCAATTTCATCAAAAGTTGGTTGTTTACCACTTTGACCAGGAGGTAATAATATAACATGTCCTGGTTCATTTGCTTGTGCAAATCCAAGCTTGGTCATTTCTTCTACAGTAGGTTTTAATTCATTTTGTGATCTACCAGAAACATAGAATACTTGAACACCATCTTTTGCTGCTTGTTGTGTAAATTCAACTGAACCTGGAATAGCAGTATCTTTTTTCTCATTAACCCATTTATTCCATATTGAATATTGGAATCCGTCATTATCATTTAGAATTTCATAACCTTGGAATGGAGCTGTACTAAGACAAGTTTCATCTAAATCTAGTATTACTGCTTTAGGTTTTGAACTAGGTTCTTGAACCATTTTAGATAAACTTGCTGTTGCTGCATTATAAGCTTGATATTCTAATGATTCTGCTTCGCCACTATTTTCAAGCCAATTGTAAGCAGCTTTCATATAATTTCCTAATTGGTTTTTATTAACTGTATTTTTATAAGTATTTAATTTTTTAGTATATATGTAATAAAAAGTAGCTCCCGTAATTAAAGCACTAATTATAGCACCGGTTAAAAATATAATTAAACCAGTAAATACTCTTTTTTTCTTATGCACTTTAAAAGTCTCCTTAGTTTAAATTTATGTTAATGAGATTTTATCAATATAAAAAGGAATTAAAGTGAAGTTCATGTGAATTTCATGTGAAGAGAAATTAAGATTAAATTAAATTATATAAATATTGGTTAGTTATATTTTCTATGATTGTCCACAAAAATATATCAAAAAAAATTTTTTATAAAAAAAAATAAAAAAATTTTTCAAAAATTTTATCCCAAATTTAATTTTCTGAATACTTATTATGTAGATAGATAATTTAGGAGGGAATATTATTATGAAAAAAAGTATTTTAGGGTTTGACCAAGAAAAAGCATTAAAGATGGGATTAGAATTAAAGGATGTAATTATTTTAAGAGCAGTAAAAGATTTAATTGAAAGTAATGCTTTAATTAAAAGAGAGATTGATGGAAAAGAATTTTATTGGGTTAAGACAAAAGCTATTTTAGAGGCATATCCAATGTTAGATATAAAAACAAATGATTCTGTTAGAAGAAGATTAAAGAAATTAGTTGATAAAGGGCTTTTAACATATAAGCTAGTTAAAGAAAATGGAACTTTTACTTTTTATAATAAAACAAATCTTTTAGATAAACTTTTTGTTTATAACGAAAGGTTAGATTTAGCATGCAAAAAAGCAACCGATTCAAAAGAAAAGAAGGGTAATAATATAGAAACAGGTGATTGCGATTTAAATATCGGAACAAATAATAATAATAAAAAACATAATAATAAAAAAAATAAATACAAAAAAGATTTTGCAAGAGAGGTTATAAATTATTTAAACTTAGCTTTAAAAACTAAATACAGAGAAAATTCAAAAGAATCTTTAAACAAAATTGGAGCTTTAGTTGAGGAAGGATTTACTTTAGAGGACTTTAAGACTGTTATAAACAAAAAGAAAAAAGATTGGTCAGGAACTCCTTATGAAAAATATTTAAGACCTTCAACACTTTTTAGAAAATCAAATTTTGAAGAGTATTTAAATCAAGTTGAAACAAAGAAAAAGACAGTTTATAAGAGTGTTTATAAAGAAGCTGATTTAAGTGATTGGGATGATTAAAGTTAAGAAAATTAGGGGTTAGTAAAATTTAAAAGAGTAGATAATCTTTAAGTGATTTGAAATTAAAAAGGGCGTGGACAAGCTTTAGTGAGGGGTTAAATTATGAAGAATATAGAAGCAGAAATAGAGGTTTTAGGAGCAATTTTAAATGATGATAAAAATTTACCAAATTGTTTAGATGAGATAACTGAAGGAGATTTTTATTTAGAAAGGCACAAAATTTTATTTAGAAAGATGAAAGAGCTTTATGCTGTTGGAAAAAGAGTGAATTTAATAAATATAGCAAATTATATTGGGAAAGAAAAAATAATAGAAGTTGGTGGAATAAGCTATATTTCAAGCCTTATTGAAGGTGGAAGAAATTTAGATGTAAAGTCTTATTTAGAAATAATAAAAGAGTGCAGCTTAAAAAGAAAATTAAAATTAAGTTTAGAGAAAAGCTTAGAAGCTCTTTTAAAAGGAGAAGAAGATTTAAACTCAATAAAAACAAGAATATATAAGGGGCTAGAAAACGAAAATGAAATAAAAAGAAATATTTTAGATGATAAAGATTTAATGTTTAAAACTTTAGAAGAAATAGAAAATAGATTTAATAAAGGTGGAGAAGTTTTAGGAATGGAAACAGGCTATAAATCTTTAGATAGACTTTTAAATGGACTTAAAAAAGGAGAGCTTGTAATTCTTGCAGGAAGACCAGCAATGGGAAAAACAGTAACAGCTTTAAATATTATGGATGGACTAGCTGATAGAGGATATAAGGTTTTATTAAATGAATTAGAAATGACAGAAGAAGCAATAGGAATGAGAAGACTAGCTTACAGAACAAATACAAAAAGCATAGCAATTCAAAATGGAAGATTAACAGAAGAAGAATTTATTAAAATAACAAATGAATACAACCTTTTAGCAAAGAGAGGAAATGTCTATACAGATTGTAGTTATCATCAAACATTAATGTCTATAATGTCTAGAGCAAAAGTTTTAAAAGAAACAAAAGGTTTAGATGTGCTTATAATAGATTATTTAGGACTTATGGAAATGAAAATAAAAGATACAAGAGCAAATGCAGTTGGAGAAATAACTAGAGGATTAAAAATTCTAGCAAAAAAGCTAGATATAAATATAATTTTACTTTGCCAACTTTCAAGAAATGTAGAAGGAAGAATGGACAAAAGACCAATGCTTTCAGATTTAAGAGATAGTGGAAGTATAGAGCAAGATGCAGATGTAGTTATTTTTACTTATAGAGATAGTTATTATAATAAAGAAGTAACAGAGGAAGAAATAGAACTTATAGTTGCTAAAAATAGAAATGGAAAAGATGGAATAGTTAAATTTAAGTTTTATGGAGAGTTTCAAAAGATTGCTTAAAAATAAATTGATTGATAAAGGTTTAATTAGGATTTTTTATTTAAAATAAAATTATTAAAAATTCTATTAGGATTTTAACTTAAAATATTATGAAAAAGTGGACAAGTATAAACTGTCCACTTTTTTTATTAATCTAATATGTATGTTACAGTGTTTTCTCTTCTAGCTGATGCTTTAGGACTTGCATTTTTCTTATGTCCTATTATTACAGCATGAGTTGGAATATAATTTTCTGGGATTTGGAATTTTTCACAGTATTCTTTCGCTTTTTCTTTATCAAAGTTAAATAAGTTCTTTACAAAACTTGCCCAACAAGAACCTAAACCAAAAGATTCAGCAGCTAACATTAAGTTTTGTGAAGCTATTGCACAGTCATCTTGACTAGTTATATCAGTTGTATCCTTTGATATTAAAATAGCTACTGGTGCATTATAAAAAGTATCAAAAGCATCATTATTTGCTCTAGAGATAAAAGTTTTTAACATTTTTTCATCAGAAATTTTTTCAGGAGCATACTTTTTAACAGCATTTTTAGTATCTTCATTTAATTGTTTTAATACATCTTTGTTTTGAATTACAGTAAAGTGCCATAATTGTTTGTTTTTACTGCTAGGTGCATGAAGACCAGCTTTAACTATTTCTTTTAATATTTCTACATCTACTTTTTCTTCAGTAAATATTCTTGTACTTCTTCTATTTAATATATTTTCTATTACTTGATTCATATCCAATTCTCCTTTTCTTTTGTAAAATTTTTTATTACTTATAAAGATTTTTCTTTAAAAATAATACATAGTCATCTAGTTCTGTATCTATAGGTTCATGGTTTATGATTTTACGCATATAACCATTTGTAACCCACTTCATAATATCTAAAAGTATATTAATATCAACATCTTCTTTAAATTTACTCATATCAGATTTATTAATGATAGAAGTTATAAGCTTATCAACAAAGTTTTTTCTTAATCTTTTTAATTCAGGATTTAACTCCTTATCATCATTAGAATTAAAACCATTAGTTATAGAAAAAATCTCAGGATGCCTATTTATTAATTTATTTATATCAACTTCATTTAATAAATCCTCATTTTCATTAGCATCAGATTCATTTAAAAATAAAAACATTTCAGGATGTCTTTTCATTAAATTAATTCTTCTGTGTTGATGCTCTAAAAATAACTCGAAGAAATCTTTAGTTTCAGAATGAAGCATCTTTTCTATTTCTTTCATATAACAGTCATAACAATATTCATAAAGATATAAATATAACTCTTTTTTAGTATTAAAATAGTAAAACAAAGAAGCTTTTGATACATCTGCACTTTTAGCAATATCATTAATTGATGTCTTAGTATAGCCATTCTTTGCAAATTCAGCTAAAGCAGAATTTATGATTTTATTTTGTTTTTCTAAAGGAATATTAAAAAATTTATCTTTCATCACTTGACCCCTAAAATATGTTTTGACCGAATCGGTTAATTAAAGTATAAGTCTGTTGACCGAAATGGTCAATATAGTTTTTAAATTTTTAAAACTTTGTTTAAAGAGAATAAAAAAATTAATTTATTATATGATTTGATTAATTTAAGAAAATTAGTCATAAGAGGGAATTAAACTATTTTTACTTACTTGTGATGAAGACTTTAGTAATTTAACAGACTTTGATAAAACATGCTTAGGAGCATTTTGGGGATTCGTATTCAAATTTGTATTAGGATATGATAATCAAAAAAGTACATCAATATTAACAAAAGGAATAAAAACAGCAACATATTTTTATGATAAAAAACTAGAAGTAGTAAATGCTTAGGAAGAAAAATAATTAATGGGAGTAAAAGCGAATGTGAAAGTAAAAGGTGCTAAGCTTGATAAGGCTTGGCATCTTTTTTAATCAATTTTATTAAAACAAAGCATTTGCTATGTAAAAATATTTAATTATAAAACATATTTGTTAGATTAAATTTTATTAAAAGCCTGGATTATGAAGCGCACTTTTAAGATTGTAGGAACGTATTATGCTAACAAAAGCATCTAATACAGGATATTGATAAGTTAGTTTGTCATATTCATATTCGTATTCTTCACAAATATCTTTGAAACATTGATAAGAGATTAAATTATTTTCAAATTCATTTATTTTTTCTTCTAATTTTTCAGAAAGCGAAATTAAAGCATTTAATATAGTTTCCTTTTCTTCAATATCAGAATCCTCTATGATTGGATATTTTGATTGAACACTTTTATATAAATATTTAATAAGTGCTAATCTTTTTTTAGCTTTTTTTAAATTGTAATATTCAAAGAAATTCATAATAAAAAAGCCCCCTTTTTTAAATAAAATTATTACATAGAGTGGTGAATAGAAAATGTATTAAAAGGGAATATTTTCTTAAAATATATGGGGGAAATTTTAGTTTAGGATTTATAATAAAAATTCTATATGTATGGAGAATAAAAATAAAATTAATTTTATATAGAATTAATTTGAAATATGAATAGATAAAGGAAAAAATATTGTTAAAAAATAGTTAATATGATACAATCTGTTCGTAAAATTAATAATGCTGATAAAAAACTATTTGTACAAAAGATGATTAGGGGGAAATAATAATGGGATTATTTAGCTTAAAAGAAACATGTAGTTGTTGTGGAAAAACTACAGGATTTAATAAATTTAAATGCAAAAATGGATATTTATGTCCTGATTGTTTTAAAGCAGCTAGATTAAAAGGTTTAGTAATTAATCCTTTCAATACAACAGGAGAAGAGCTAAAGATAAAGTTAGAAAAATTTAATTCTAAGATGGATAATTTCAAAGAAACTGCAAAAGTAGGAAACTACATATCTTTTAGTGATATTACTAATGAAGTATATGTTCCTAATATGAAATCAGAGCATAGATTTATAAAATATTCTGATATTTTAGATTTTGAGTTAATAGAAGATGGAGAAACAATTGTAACAAAAGGGGGACTAGGTAGAGCTGTAGCTGGAGGAGTTCTATTTGGTGGAGTTGGAGCAATAGTTGGTGGTGTGACAGGAAAGAAAAAGAGTAAGCACACTGTAAAATCTGTTAAGATAAAAATAACTACTAATGATATTAAAGACCCAATTGTATTTATTACACTTTTACAGAAAGAAACTAAAAAGGATTCTTTAATATATAAAAATTCTGCTAAAACTGCACAAGAAATATTATCTAGATTAAAGGTAGTTACTTCTAAAGATTACAGCACTAAGCCAGAAGAAGTTGGACAAGCTAAAATATCAGTAGCTGATGAACTTATTAAATTAAAAACATTATTAGATGAAGGAATACTTACACAAGAAGAATTTAATAAGCAAAAAGAAAAGTTATTAAATTAAATAAGAGGAAATTGGAATAAAAAGGATTTTAGATGTAATGATCATCTAAAGTCCTTTTTTTATTAAATGATTTAAAGTAAAAGGATTTTAAGGTATAAGTTTATTGATTAAATTGGTCAATACAGTTTTTACATTTTTAAAACTTTGTTTAAAGAGAGTAAAAAATTTAATTTATTATATGATTTGGTTAATTAAAAAAAATTAGTCATAAGATAGAATTAAATACGTATATTATATAAGTTTTTTTTATATAATGTTATGTAATTAAGTTAGAGGAGTTATTTATGGAATGGTTGAATGTTGAAAGTAAAGAAGAACTTATTAAATATTCACAGAAATATGGAAAATATAAATTTAACAAATTAAAAGATGATATAAGAAGAGATATTGATAATATTATTAAAGATACTAATAGATATTCTATTAGTAGTAAGAATGTTATTAATATGGCAGCTAAAGATTGGAATGTTTTATTTGAAAAAATTTGTATATTAAAAGAGATATTTTATAAAGCAGAAAATGATGCAAATAGTTTATATGGAAATAATTACTTTAAAAGCAAATCTGATGAATTAATATTCTATATTTTAGAATTGAGTGGGAAAGCTAGAAATAAAAAAATTGGACTAAATGAAGAGATTTTTGCAGATAAAAATTTAGCTAAAAAATGGAGAAATCAAATATTACAGAAGATACATCCGGACATATCAAAAAATCCTAAAGCGGATGAAGCTGTAATTAAATTAGAGCAATTATATGAGTTGGTTATTAAATGATAAAAAGTATTACTAAATATATTGGAGATAAATTGCCAGAAGAGTTCATATATTCTGGAGAAAATTTAGATTTTAAAAGACCGATAATTGAAAATAATGAAGATAAAGGAACTTTGACTAGGATATATAATTCATGTAAAAATTGTTTAATAAAAAAAGATTTATCAATTTATATATCTGAGGAAGGATTAAGTATATTGCTAAGATGTAATGCACAAGTACATCTTAAAAATATAATATCTAATATTGAAGATGATGAATTTCATATTATAAAAAAAACTACGATAGATGGAAAAATAATAGATGTTAGGTATATATCGATTGGTGAATTATTAAGATTAATAAATAAAGAAATTGAAATTTCAAAAGATTATAAAAAAAGAATTTATTTAAGAAAATCAGAAGAAGCATTAAGGAATTTGAGAGATTGCGACAAATTGGAGTTAAAGAGAATAGAAAAAGAATCTAATTATGATAAAGAATTAAAAAAATTAAAAAAGAAAAGAATTAAAAAATATAAGTTAAAGAAAGATGAACTTACAGGAGATACATTGAGGAAAGATGCAGAATTTTCACATATAAGATCCAAAGCTTCATATCCTAATTTAGCATTAGATATAAATAATGGTTTAGTAGTAAATAAAAAAACACATGATGAAATAACTAGAATGAATATAGAAGATGAAGATAGTTTATTAAAGTTATGTAATAAAAATGAATGGAGCACTGAATGGTATAAAAAGTATATAAATATATATAAATAGATAAAAACAAAAAGGAAGTCAATATAAATAGGGCTTCTTTTTTTATTGATTACTTTATATTAAAATTAGTATATGATGGTAAATTTTAAATTATAAATATAAGGGGGATATACATATTAATGGATGATAATAAAAATTTCGAATTTAAAAGCTTATCACCACAAAAAGTTGATAATATTAATGGTTATAAAGAAGCTTTAGATTTCGCTTTTAAAAATGACGATATAAAAAATATTGCTATAACGGGTGTTTATGGAGCTGGAAAAAGTAGTGTATTTAATACATATGAAAAAAAGAAAAAATATAAATGCATACATGTATCATTAGCTAATTTTAATGATAGTATAATAGACAATGATAATAAAAATAAATTAAAAGAAGAAAATCAAAATAATATTAATTCTAAAAATATAGAAATTGGAACAGAAGTAAAAGGTACTATTGATGAAAAAAATCCAATAAAAAGGGTTGAATCACATATAATAAATCAAATAATACATCAAATAGATCCTAATGATATTGAATATACAGATTTTAAATTAAAAAAAATAGATGAAAAAAAATTAAAATTCAAAAATTATATAAATACAATTTTTATTTTAGTGCCAACTTTAATATTTTTATGGAAAGAAAATTTCATATTTAAAACTATATGTGGGTTACTAAATTTAAAAGAATCTAGTAATAATATTTTATTTGAAAGAATAAGAAGCTTTATATTAATAGTTGCTATTATTTTTAGTACTATTATATTACTTAGGTTAATAAACTATATATTTAAAGATATATTTTTTAGTGGACAAGTAAAAAAGATAAATTATAAAGGTAATGAAATTGAATTATTTGATAAAGATACGGATTCTGTATTAGATAAAAATTTAGATGAATTTATATATGTACTTAAAAGTTCTAATGTAAATGCAATCATATTTGAAGATTTAGATAGATACAATGATATAACTATATTTTCTAAACTTAGGGAAATAAATTTTATTTTAAATAAGAAATTTATTAATAATTCTGAATATAAACCAATAAAATTTATATATTTAATACGAGATGATATGTTTAAAAGTATGGATAGAACAAAATTTTTTGAATTTATAATACCAATAGTTCCTGTTATTGATAGCAATAATTCTAGAGATAAAATGATGAAATTATTTGATAAAGATATTAAGAAAAGCTTTATAAGAAAATTATCGTATTATATAGATGATATGAGACTAATGAATAATATATATAATGAATATAAAATATATGAATGTAAAATAAATCCTTCAGAAAGAAATTTAAAAAAAGAAAATTTACTTGCATTAATAACATATAAAAATTTCTGTCCAAAAGATTTCGCAGGATTACAGAAAAATGAAGGATATGTATATAATATATTTAGAAACAAAGAGAAATATATAAATGATAAAATTAATTATTTAAATAAAGAAATAAATATTAATAAAAATAAAATAAGTATATTAAATAATTCAATAGAAAATTCACTACCAGAATTAGTAGCTATATTTATGAATGGAAATAGATTATATGATGTAAGCGATATGAGTAATAATAGAAGTATAGCTGAAGAAATTTTGAAAAGTGATGAAAGGCAAGAGTTCTTATATAAGTATAATAATTATAATAGTTATACTAGTTTTGGTTCAAATAATGAAACTAAGAGAGTAATATTTGAAAGGTTAGAGGAAAATGAAGAATTTAAAAAAAGAAAAGAAGCAATTGGAGAGCAAAATAAAAAGAAAAGTGATAGAATTATAGAATTAAATAAAGAAATAGATGAGCTAAATAAGAAAATTAATGATATTAAAAAATTAAAATTATAAGATATCATTAAAGATATAAAGGATGCTTTTGATTTAGAAACTAGAGGGAATATAGAAGTTAAAGATCTAGACTTAATAAGATTTTTAATTGTAAATAGATATATAGATGAGTTTTATTTAGAATATATGGGGCTTTTATATGAAAATTATTTAGATAGAAAAGATAAAAGTTTTGTGATGTCAGTAATACAAGGAGAAAATCTAGAGTATTCTTATGAGCTAAAAAAACCTAAAATAATATTAGAAGAGTTTTCTATAGAAGATTATACTAGAACAAACATATTAAATTATTATCTTTTAGATGAAATTTTAACATCTGATAATAGAAATTTAGAGTTAGAGAAGTTGATACAAACATTATTTATTAAAAATAAACTTGATTTTATAAATGGATATTTTGAATATAATACATTAAAACTAGATTTATTTGAAAAATTTATATTGAAAATAAATGAGATAGTTACAGATAACTTTAGAAAGATTATAAATTCAAGCCAAATTACTTATGAGTGTATAAAAAAATATATAAATATAATTCTATTAAAATATACAAATGAATCTAATTTAAAAAGTAATAAAGAAATATTGAAAGAGTATTTAGATAATTATAAAGATATATTTTTCGAGATAAGTGAATGTGATGAATCTAAATTAATAAATACTTTGAAGTTGTTGGATATAAAATTAATAAACCTTAAAAATATAAATGGAGATATATCAGAGAATTTAATTTTTGAAATAATTGAAAATAGATTATATGAATTAAATATTGAAAATATAATGTATCTAATAAATAAATTTGATATAGAATATCAAGAGAATAAAGTTTACGAAAAAAATTATAGTATATTAAATAATGTAGATAAGCTTAAAAAAGTTTTAGATTATGTAGATTCAGATATAGATAGTTATTTAGAATCGATATTCAATATAAAGTATGATAATTTAAAAAATCTAAAATTAAGAAATGATCTATCAGAGGTATTAAATATTCTAAATTCAGATGCAAAATTGGAGAATAAGCTAAAATTTATAGAGATAAGTTCTTTTGAGATAAAAAACATAGAAGATATAGGTATAGAACTTTGGGATAAGACTATAGAAAATAATAATATATTAAAATTATATAGCAATGCATTAAAATATATAAATGAAAAAAATCTAACAAGTAATATTATAAATTATATAAATTCTTTTAAAATAAATGAAGATATATTTAGTATTGATAATAAGTTAGAAAATAAAGGTGATTTAGAAGAGAAAATTTTACTAAATAATGAAATTAATATAAATGTATATAATAAAATATGTAAAAAAGTAGATTGGCGTTGGGAAAAATTTGAAGACTTTGACTTATTAGATGAAGAAAAAATAAAAGTTTTAATTGAAAATAAAATTATAATAATGGAAGAAAATACTTTTAAAAATATTTATGAGCACTATAAAGATGATAATTTAGATCTCATAAATTATTTTATCTATAATAATTTAGAAGAGTATACTAAATTAATAGAAAATAAGACTATAGAATTTTATGAAGAAAATATGATTTCATTATTAGAAAATAAAGATATTAAATATGAAGAAAAAGAAAAGCTTATAGATTTATATGATGATAATATATCTTTAGAAAATTTAAAAAATATAGATGATAAGATTAAATGTTATATAATTAAAAATAAATTCTCAGATAATGATTTAGAATATATAATTTCAAATTATAAAAATTTAGATAATAATAAAATTAAAGGAGAAATATTGAAAAAGGTAGATAAATTTAGAGTATATATTAACTTTAGAAATATTGATTTTACAATTTTATTAGATTATATGGGATGTGAATTTATAGAACAAGAAAATAAATTAGAAGTATTATCAAATACTATTTCACATAAGAATAATACTGAAATAATTGAAATGATTAAAAGATTAAATATTCAAGAATATAAAAGAGCACTTAGTGGTGGAAAGCCTAAAGTAGAAGTTAATAATATTAATAAGAATATATTAGATATATTGAAAGAAAAAGAATTGATATCAAGTTATGATGAGATAGAAGGTTACTATAAAGTATATGGAAAAAGAAAAACTAATGAATTAATAAGTGTTTAGTAAAAAAACTACAGTAAATAAAATACTGTAGTTTTTATTTTTATAATGATTAACGATATTTATGTTAAAATAAATACAGGATTAATTTGGAATATAATCTAATATTTATGGGGGAATAAAATGATAGTATACAGTTCAAATAAAAAAGAATTCATGGATCATGTAGAAAATGATTATATAGCTTGTGCTATTGATGAATTTTATAGAGATAAAATAGGTAAATCTAATTATAAAGAGTTTAAATCTTGGGATAATTCTATGCAATATTTATATAAGGTTTTAAATACAAATGAAATATCAGATGATTGTACAATAGCCATAGAGTATAGAATACCAGCAAGTGCTAAAAGAATAGATTTCTTAATATCCGGATTAGATGAAAATGATAAGGAAAATGTAGTAATAGTAGAGCTTAAACAATGGGAGAAGGTTGAGAAAGTAAAAGATGAAGATGGATTAGTAAAAACTTTTCTTGGTAATTCTAAAAGAAAAACTGTTCATCCTTCATATCAAGCATGGACATATGCAGCTTTAATTGAAGATTATAATGAATCAGCTCAAGAAGGAAAAATAATATTACATCCATGTGCTTATTTACATAATTATATTAAAGTTCATGAAGATGATCCTATATTAGATGATGAATACAAAGATTATTTAGAGAAAGCACCAGTTTATAGAAAAGGTGAAGCTATGAAGCTTAGAGAATTTATATCTAAGTTTGTTAAAAAAGGAGATAATGGGACAGCACTTTATGAAATAGAAAATGGAAAGATAAGACCTTCAAAATCTCTCCAAGATGCATTAGTTTTAATGTTAGATGGTAATGAAGAATTTAAAATGATAGATGACCAAAAGGTTGTGTATGAGGATATAAAGAGAAACTCAAAAAAATATATGCTAAATGATAAAAAATTAGTTTATATAATTGAAGGTGGTCCAGGAACAGGAAAAACTGTACTTGCAATAAATTTATTAGTAAAACTATTAAATGAAAATCTTTTAGCTTATTATGTAACTAAAAATTCTGCACCAAGAGAAGTATATGAGAAGAAATTAAAGGGAAGGTATACGAGTAAATATATAAAAAATTTATTCAAAGGTTCAGGTTCATTTATTGATTTAGATACGAATGAATTAGATGTAGTGTTAGTTGATGAATCTCATAGATTAATGAGAAAATCAGGACTTTATAAAAATAAAGGTGAAAATCAAATAAAAGAAATAATAAATTCATCAAAAGTGTCAGTATTTTTTATAGATGAAAAACAAAGAGTTAGTATTGATGATATAGGAAGTGTTTCTGAAATAGAAGAACACGCTAATTATTATGGAGCTAAGATAAAAAAATTAAAATTAACTTCTCAATTTAGATGTAATGGTTCAGATAGTTATTTAAATTGGATAGATGATGTTTTAGAGATAGATGAAACAGGAAATTTTGATGGATTTGAATTTGATTATGATATAGAAATAAAGGATAGCCCAAAAGAAATATATGAAATAATAAAAGAAAAAAATAAAATAAATAACAAATCAAGAATGTTAGCAGGATATTGTTGGGAATGGAAAAGTAAAAAGGATTTATCAGCTTATGATATAGAAATTGAAGATTTTAAAATGAAATGGAATTTAAATTCATCTAAAACATGGGCAATAGATGAAAACTCAGTTAATCAAGTTGGGTGCATACATACATCACAAGGATTAGAGTTTGACTATATAGGGCTTATAATAGGTGAAGATTTAAGATATGAAAATGGTAGAATATTAACTGATTTTAATAAAAGAGCAAAAAGAGATAAAACTATAATTGGAATTAAAAATATGTATAAAGAAAATCCAGAAAAAGCTTTAAAAATAGCAGATGAAATAATAAAAAACACATATAAAACTCTTATGACTAGAGGAATGAAAGGTTGCTATATATATTGTGAAGACAAAAATCTAAGTAAATATTTAAAAGATAGAATAGAAAAAGTTTCAGAGTTTGTAGAGAATAAAGATATAGAAGTTTTAGCACATGCTTAAAGGAGAAAAAAAATGGACGAAATAATAAATAGACTTATAAAAATAAGAGATGATAGGGATTGGAAGCAATTTCACAATCCAGAAAATTTAGCAAAAGCAATAAATGTAGAAGCAGGAGAGTTATTAGAACATTTTATTTGGGATAATAAATTTGATAAAGAAAAAGTTTGTGAAGAACTTGCAGATGTAATGACATATTGTCTTTATATGGCTGAATCTTTAGAGGTTGATATAGTTGAAGTATTAAACAAAAAGATAGATAAAAATGAAAAGAAATATCCAATAGAAAAGGCAAAAGGAAATAGTAAGAAGTATACTGAATTTTAATATAAAAAGCGCTTACTTAAATAATTAAGTAGGTATTTTTTATATAAGTGATTTAATTTTATGGAATTATAATTCAAATGTTATGTATAATTAGAATAAGTTAGTAAGCTTTAGATAAATAAAAATTTAATAAGAAAATATTAAATAAAAATAATTGTAAATCTTAAAAATATATTACTTAATATTAGTTGATGATATATAATATTTTTGTTAGGGGGATGTTATATGATAGTTTCAAAGGAAAATAAAATTGCTATAATATTTATTGTAATGTTTATAATAGCTTTAATTACAGGATTAATCTTTATTCATTATTTTTATGGGAATTATTTTCAATATTCTGATTGGATTAAATTGGTTATTACTAGTTTAATTTCAGTTGTAGGAATTTTAGGTACTTTTATTACAATTTTAATAACTATTAATTCAATAAATGATAGTAAAAAAAATATTAGTTTGAGAAAGAGAAAGCTAGCTATTATTTTAGAATATGAAATTAATAATTTTTTAGTTTCATTTTTTAATGAGTTTTATAGATTTTTGGAGTATTGGGATAGTCATAATTTTGAAGAATTAGAAAAACCAACATTTTTTAAAGAAAATTTAAATATGCTAAGTTTAGATTTCAAAAATATGCTATATGAATTAATAGATATTGATAGTAATAAAGAAAGCTTAGAAATTTTTGAGTTTTTTAAAATATATGAAAACTGTATACAAACATCAAATAAATTTGCAGAAGACCAGGAGAAGGTTTATGCAATAAATTCTTTTATTGAAGTTTTTGGTTTTGCTTTTAATGAAGATTATTTAAAATATGCAAATTTATCAAGTTTTAGAACTCGTGGAATTGCACATAATTATCTGCCAATAAATGAAAAAGAAAAAGAACAATTAAAAATATTTTACAATAATAAAATAAAGATATATAAAAAAGATAATTTAAATAAATTATTAAGAAAAGAATATAGTAAAAAAATGATTAGTATTTTTAAATATTTAGATTCCTTGAAAGGATAGATATTTGATAGAAATATGATAGATAATTTATTTAAATATATTGATAGTTAAAATTTTTATTGAGGATATGACGACTTGTATAAGAAGCGGGGATTAAATTACTGAAATATAAAACTAATAGTAGAGATTATAAAGTGCTATTAGTAAGTTTATTAAAGAATCTAGTTTATGTTAGGTTCTTTTTCTTATTTTAGTGGGCATTCCAAACAGGTTTAATTTGTGATTTATATTTTTAGTAAATAATGGTAATATATAATAAATGGGGGATTTTTTATGGAAAAAACAGATGTTTTGTTAAGAGCTGAAGAAGTTTTAACATATTTATATAATGAAATTAATGAAGAATATTGGGGAAATGATAAGACATTATATGAAGAAAAAATGAAAGATTTTTTTATTATCTCTAATATGTTAAGTGATTTAATACAATATAGATATAATAAAAATATGTCAAAGGAAGAATTTAAAGAAAGTGCAATTAGATTAATTGAAGAATTTCTAGATTAATTGAAAAATGACGAATAAGCTAGATAGTAATATGATTAGAGCAATAAGTCTGAAATGATATAAAGCATTTAAGGTATATAAAGATTGTTATTGGAATATAACTAATAGAGAAATTGCTGATATGTTAGATAAAATGAAAAGACAATAAGCAATTGGAGATAGATATAAATGGAATATAGTACTACAAATAAAAAGTACAAAAAGTTCTGGTGAGAATACAATATGAAATTCTAATAGATAAGAGAAAATAAGTGCTAGAAATAGCACTTATTTTTTTATAAAAAAATATATAATAATAGAAATTTTTTATTTGAAATAAAAAAATAAACTTGTAAGTATTAATTATAAATATAAAAATAACGAAAAGATAAGAGAGAGAAAACTAAGTTTAGTATAGAATTCAAAATATTTTATAAGTAAAGGAATAAGGTCATTATGAGGAAAAAGATTATTTTAAGTATTATATTGAGTAGCTCTGTTTTAGTTGGTTGTTCAGCTAGTGATAATTCTGAAAGTCTAAGTAAGATAAATAATTTAGAGAATGAAGTTTCTAAATTAACTTCTAAAATAGAAGATTTAGAAACAGAAAAAGATAAAATAGAAAAAGAGCTTAATGAAAAAGAAAACGAAGAAAAGAAAAAGGAGGAGATAAAAAAAGAAGAGGCAAAAAAAGAAGACACCAAAAAAGATGAAACATCAAAAGTAGATTATGAAAAAAAAGAGGAAGACTATTCAACTAAACAGAATATAAAGTCAGATAATGAAAAAATAAATTATAATAAATATAAAAATGGAAGATATGGTTTTGAAATAGAATATCCTGACTTTTTAATAAGAGGAAGTGAATCTGCAAATGGAGATGGTCTTGAGTTTTCTGACCCTGATGGTACAGCAACTCTTTTAGCTTATGGTTCTAATAATATTCTAAATTATAATATCAATGATTATTACAATGAAGATGTTAATGGCATAGATATACTTTTATATAAACATAAAGGAAATAATTTTTATGTTTTATCTTGGGAAGAAAATGGATTTGTTAAATATAAGTATTGCAAAGTTGGTAAAGGGTCAACAAATACTTTTATATTAAGTTATGACTTAAATGAAAGTCTAAAATATGAGGAAATAGTAGATAGAATATATTCAAGTTTTAAGTCAGGAAATTTAGATCAGGCACATTAATATAATGTTGCTAATTAGTCTTAATTTTAGATAGGAAACAGATTCTTTACAAAATAGTCGGGGTGGATATATGTGACAAAAAGAAAAAAAATCATAATAATTTCTATAATTATTGCGATTGTATTTACTGGAATAAAATATGGTATTTATAGGGCGTCTTACGATATACAAAAGATTAATGGACAACAATATATTACTGAATCAACTTCTCCAGATGGAAAGTATACTGTGACTGCTTATTTGAATAATGGAGGAGCAACAACAAGTTATGCAGTTTTAGGAACTTTAAAAAATAATAGTAACAACAAAACCAAAAATATTTATTGGCAATATCGTTGTGAGAAGGCAGATATGGAATGGATAAGTGATGATACTATAAAAATAAATGGAACACAGTTACAAGTAGAAAATGAAATTTATGATTTTAGAAGGGAATAATGAGATTAAATAAATGGTATAGGATTTAATCTTATATAAATTAAATAGAGGAAAGTGGACAATCATAAAACTATCCATTTTCCACCTAATTAATATAACCTAAAAAAAAGGATACCTAAAAAGGTATCCTTTAATTTTATTAACAATAAAAAACCTATCTAATAGTATCTTTCCAAGCAGCAATCACTTTTATTAAATAATTAAAGCTCCAAAAAACTGCTATAAACAAAAATAGGCCAAAAGAAAAACTATATTTCTGCCATGCAAATAAAAGAATAGAGACAGAAATAGCATTTACACAGCTTACTATCAATTGTATTTTATAAAAATCATCATTAATTATAATAAAATCATCATTCTTTAGTGTATAAATAACTTTCTTTTTAAAATAATAAACTATATTATAAATAACAAATAATAGTGGGACAATTATATTGCATATAAATAAAAACATAAGCTCCTCTTTAATAAAAAATTATAATTCTTCTTTATCATTATTATTCATATGCTTTTTAGAAGATGTATACATTTTTATACGATTTTCTAAATCATGTTCATCTTTAGGTTTTTTCCCTGTTATATCTTTATAAGCTTCTTTAATTCCATTTTCAACAGCAAAGCTTATTACAATGTATAAAACAGGTAAAATTATAAGAATAATTCCCAAATTATCAAACATATTTTCCCCCCTCAAATAAGATTATTTATAAAAATAAATAATCCTCAATTCTCTTTTATATAAATTCTCATAGTTAATTTAATTATACCTAAACAAAAGAAAACTATAAATAAATTTATAGCTATATTTTTATAGATATAACTATTATAAGATGATATAATCTAGAAGTTAAAAGAAAAATATCCGTAGAAGGATGGCTACGGAGGTTTTGTACGTTTTTTCCTCCTGAGGGCTATTGAAGATAATTTTTTATCCTAATAGCTTAAAGGGGGTGGTATTGAATATGCTGAAATATATAATTACACTTGGAATTACAATTGTATTAATAATGATATTTAAACATAGAGATATTTTTGTATCTAAATTATCAGTAAGGATAAGTCTAAAAGGAATATCAATTGATATTGAGAGCAAAGAAAAAAAAGCGCCCATCCCGCAATGATTAGCGCTTTTTAATTCAAATATTCAATAGCCCTAAAAACAAATAAACGTTCTTAGTTAAGCATAGTGTTCGCAGCACTATGCTTTTCTTATAATTATATTATATCAAATTTTAATATTAAATAAACTAATTATTTAAATATTTATAATTAAAATTTAAGAGTTATTTATAAAAGAATAATTAAATAAAAGTGGGCAATTATTAACTGCCCACTTTCATCTTATGGTTATAAATTAGCTATTAAAGTAAATATTTATATAAGTAAATCTAAAAGAACTACATTCTTGTATTACTTACTTGTTGAACCATTCACTAGGTGATTGATTGAAGTAATGAGGAGAGAACTCCGTGATATTATAATCTTGTATATCACGAGCCTTGAATGGTTCATTAGATAAGTAATTTTTTATTTCTTCAATAGTGTTAGCTTTCATAATGAATATACCACCACTCATGTTTGACTTTAACCCAGACATTAATATTAATCCTTTATCCATTGCCTTTTGAGTATAAGCCATATGTTCTTTCATAATATCATCATTAATTAAATTAGGATTTGTTAGTATTCCTTCTATAATAAAATATTTCATTTTATAGCTCCTTAAACTTTATATAAAAAAAGTTTTATCTATTATAATTAGATTTGAATTTATTTCTTGATTTCATTATAGTAAATTTAAATTTTATAGTAAAGAAAAATTTTTGTTAATTAATAATATTTATTAATAATGAAATTTTATATTAAATATGAGTATTATAAATAAAAATTAATTAGAATAAATGAGCATAATAAAATTGGGCAACTATTAATTGCCCAATTTAATATTTTAAATAAATTTTATTTACGAAAAATAATTTTTAATTTATAAATTTAATATTTATAAAGATTTAGAAGCATATTTTGGATTTGCTACACGAATCATTTCAGCATATTCTTTTTTTAATTCTGAAAAAGCTAAATTAACTTCATTAGGAATATCAATATGAACTATAAAATCTTTTCCATTAGGACCATAACCATCTGAATTATCAGAAAGTCTTGGTATTTCTCCCATTAACAATGAAATATATCTTTCAATATCCCACATTCCTAAAATATTATCTTCATAAGTTAATTCATCTTTTTTAACAACTACTTTTGCTTTGTATGCTGCATAATTTATAATTGTGATGTCATTAGATACATATTTGCGAAGTACTGCTTCCATACGATATTGCATAGTTGAGTCTTGTACAAGAATTATACTATTAAAATCAATATTATTTTCTTTTAATAGCTCTAATAAATAAGTAATGTTATTACCACAATTTGTAGAATTACATTCTAATAAATCAGGCTCTAAACCATATTTATATTTTAAATATTCAGAGAAAATTTCAGCCTCTGTCATTCCTGTTGATTTTATATTAGGAAGTTCATTATGGATTTTTTTTCTTAATGTTTCTGTAGTATGACCAGCTCCACCAACAATTATATATTTTTTTGAAATATTATTTTTAATTGCTTCAGCTAAGACATCACCACCACATATGATACTTCCACCAAATAAAACCATTACGTCAGCTTGATTTATACCATATTTTTTATTTAATTCTTCTTTTGTTAGAAGAGGAATATCTCTTTTTCCACAAAATTTTCCTAATGTATTTATATAATCAGCAATTTGTTTTTTCATATGACACCTCCAAGAACTTTGTCTACAGGTTTTATTATAGCAAATATAGTTTTTATACATCTTCAGATTTTTTATTTTTCTTAGATAATAAGAAGTTACCTTCTTTATCATAAGGCCAGAAGTTTGCTTTATTAAACATTTGAGCCATTATAGGAATAAATATAGGTAATATTAAAACTACATATATAAATAAACCTACTATAACTACTAAAGATATTTCTGCAAGGATAAGAACGCCAGAAGGAATTAATGCAGCAAATGTTCCACCTAATATAATTGCAGCAGACATTATTACTTTTCCCATAACCTTAATAGTATCTAGCATACCTTCTTTTACAGATAAACCTTCTGTTTGTTTAAATCTCGTTATTATGAAAATTGAATAATCAATTCCAAGGGAAACTAATATAACAAATCCAAAGAATAGAGTAATCCAATTAAGTCCTACATATCCAAACACTTTTTGGAATAGTAATTGAACAATTCCAAGTGAAGTAAAGTAAGTTAAAATAATTGAAATTAATATATAAATAGGCATTACTAAGCTTCTTAATAAAATCATTAATGCAATTAAAACTGAAATAGTTACTAATACCATTACTTCATAATAATCATGGTTTGCCATACTTCTAATATTGTAGTTTAAGCTAATTAATCCATCTTCACCAATTTGAGCATTGCTTAAATTAGTACCTATAATACTAGTTTTAACTATATTTTTTAGTTTAGGTATTTCATTCATAGCTTGATTAGAATATGGATTTTCTTTTAATGTAACTGTTATTGTAGCTAATTGTCCATTTGGACTTAAATAATTATTAATAGCTTCTTTAAATTGACTATTATTAAATATAGACTTAGGCACATATACACCAGTATTTCCATAAGGCAATTTAGACCATTTATTTATATATCCATTTGCTTCCTTTATTCCACTGTTAATTTTATTTATGTCAGATGCACCAGTTCCAAGTCCATTAGATAATTCATTTATTTTTCCAGAGAACTCTTGGAAACCAGAATTTATTTTTGATTGTCCATCTGATATTTCACCTAAAGCATTTGATATTTCTGGGACTTTAGATAAAATTTCATTTCCACCTTTATTTGTTTCATTTAAACCAGTATTAAGCTCATTTAATCCATTGTAAACTTCATTAATACCATTTTGGAATTCAGAAATTCCGTTAGTAATTAAAGTTGATTTAGAGTTTAATTCATTCATGGCACTAGATAATTTTTGCATACCACTATTAAGTGAATTTAATTGATTAACAAATTCTGTGGTATCTGATTCCATAGCATTAGATAATTGTTCTTCATAACTATTAGCAGTTTTTGATAAGTTACTTAAATCATCAACAGCTTGTCTAAAGTCTTTATTTTTTAAAGCACTTGGATTAGCTTTAATATAATTTTGTAAGTTGCTATTTATGTTGTTAGAAATATTATTTAATTTATTTAAATCTATACTATTTTTTAGGTTATTAGCATAGTTAACCATACTATTTACCTTGTTAGTAACAGTATTTATTTTATTTGAAACTAAATTTAAATTTTGACCAACTTCATTATAACCTTGTTGAATTTCTTCTTCACCATTTTTAAGTTCATTTAATTTATTTTCTGCTTCTTGTACACCAGATTTTAATTTTCCACTAGCATTTGCTTCAAGAGTAATACTGTTTGTTAAAGTATTTAAAGCAGATTGAAGCTCTATAACACCATCTTTAGTTTTAAGAGTTCCTGAATCTAATTTATTAATATCAGCTATAGCAGATTGAAGTTGAGGTTCAGAATTCTTTAATTTATCACTTGTAGTGCTTAATCCTTCACCAATCTTAGATAAATCTTTTGTTCCAGTTTTCATTCCTTTATTAACTATTCCTGCTTGTGTATCCACATAAATATCATCAAGTCTTGTACCTAATGGTTGAGATAAACTCATAACTTGTTTAACTTCAGGATCTTTTTCTAAGTTATCAGATATTTTAGCAATAGTTTCAACATATTCTGGAGATTTCATGCTCTTATCATTAGCTATATAAATTGTTATAGGAGATATTTTTCCAATACCAAAATTATTTGCAATTATATTAAATCCTTGTATAGATGGATATTTACTACTTATTTCATTTACTAAGTTAAAAGATTCAACACCATTATCTAAACAAATTGGAATTACACACACTACAATAACTAATAATAAAGCAAGTATAGGTTTAGTTAATGCAAATTTACCTAAGAAGCTCCAAACTTTATTTTCTTTATTATTATGTTTTTTACTAAATGGAAAAAATAATTTATGCCCTAATATAGCCATAATTGAAGGCAATAAAGTAAATAAAGCTAAAATTAAGAATATTACACTTATAGAAACAGAGCTTGCACTTTTATATAGTGAAAATTGTACAAAGTATAATATAGTGAAAACTATAAAAATAGGAGTTGCACTAAATAATACAGTTTTACCAGCTGTTTTATAAGTTTGTTTTATAGCTTCATATTTGTTTAATCCATTATCTAATTCTTCTTTAAATCTACTAATTAGCAATATACAATAATCTGTTCCCATACCAAAAAGAATACAAATCATAAAGACTTGGGTGTAATTTGATACTGGAAAATTAAAATATTTACTCAGTATAGCAACTACAAATTGAGATGCTATATAACTTAAAATTATTAATACTAAAGGTACAAATGGAATTATAAATGACCTAAACACAATAAATAAGACAAGGAATATAAATATAACAGTTATAGTTGTAGTTATACCAAGTCCTTTTTGAGATGCTATATTAATATCTGCCTCAATTAAACTATTTCCTGTTAGATATGTTTTAACTCCTTCTGTTTTTATGCTATTAGTTATATTTTTTCTTATTATAGGATTATTGAGTTTTTTACTGTGAATGTTAAAAATAGCTAATATAGTAGTGTTATTTTTAGAAATCATTTGAGGTTTTAATGCTGTATTACTAAAGCAATCTGTTATAGATGAGATATGAAGTTTATCTTTTTCTTTAGATATTTTATTTAGTGTAGCCTTTATATTATTTTCATCTGCATTTGTTAATCCAGTTGGAACATTAAATACTGCAATATATTGATTGTTGTTTTCACCTCCATTTTCAATAGATAGTTGTTTTATAACTTGTGGTGGATAATCATTTGGTAATACTATAGCTCCCTTTTCACTGACTAGTTTAGTAAGAGAAGGAGAGAAAATAGCTAAAGCTATGATTAAAATTGTCCATAGAATTAAGGAAATCCACCTAAGATTTTTTTTATCAAAAAATTTATTCATTTTAGAAACACTTCCCTAACAGAATGTATAATTTCTAAAATTAAATTGATAATTTAATTTTAGAAATTTAGTATAATAGAAAGTACAAATTAATTATTTTTAGATTCTTTTTTTAATACGTTATTGTAATTAAGGACTAAATAAATATTTATTGTTTGAAGTGTAATAATACAAATAGAAATTATAATGCCTATAATTGGTGAAATTAAATTTATATTTATACTACTTGAAATAATAATTCCAATAACTTCTAAAAGGATTTGTAAGAATCCCCAGATTATATTTAAAAACATAAATGTTCTATAAAACTTATTTTTAGAAATTCTCTCAAATAAAAATCCAACATAAACATAATAAAAAGAAAATAAAATACAAATCACTATAAGAAAAAAGTACTCAATAACTTGATATGGGTTTACTAAATAAAAAGGACTAGTTCCATTAATACAAGCACAAATTTCATTATACAGAGCGTAAAAATTGAAAAATATAGCAATAATAGGAAATAAACATAAAATAATAATTTTAGACTTATTCAAATAAATATTCATTTTTTCACCTTCTTCCCAATTTAAATCCCACAAAAGTAATTTTAAAGTTGACTTATGAACTTTTTATGGGGGATTAAGTTAATAATAGTAAATTTTTTAAAGAGAAAAAGTAAATTAATTAAATATAGAGTGGATAAAGCCTATTAATGATATTTATTATTAATTACATAAAAGAAAATTTGTTAATAGATGGTAAATAATTGATGTAATAAAACGAAATATTAAGCAATATAATAATTTACATTTTTTAACAATAATGATATGTTATATATAAGGTAGGTGAGGGAAAATGAATAATAAAGGGACAGTAACATTAATAACTGATAGACTTATTTTAAGAAAATACAGTATTGAAGATTCAAAGGATATGTATAAAAACTGGGGAACAGATAAGAAAGTAACAAGATTTTTGTCTTGGGAAAATCATAAAAATATAGAAGAAACAAAAAGAATTTTAGAGTATTGGGTTTCTAGATATGAAAGTGATAGCTTTTATAATTGGATAATAGAGCTTAAAGAAAATAATGAAGCTATTGGTGGAATAGAAGTTGTAGAATTAGATACAGTAAAGAAGGCTTGTGAAATTGGATATTGCCTTTCAAGTGAATATTGGAATAAAGGAATAATGACAGAAGCCTTAAAGAAGGTAATTGAATTTTTATTTAAAGAAGTTGAGTTAGAAGAAATTTACGCATTCCACGACACAAGAAATGCTGCATCAGGTGAAGTAATGAGAAAATCTAACATGATATATAAAGGAACCTTTAGAAACTTTATAATTAGAAATATAAAATATGATAATATTTCTGCTTATTCAATTACAAAAAAAGAGTGGAAAGATAATTTATAAAAAAATCCTGTGATTTAATATTTCACAGGATTTTTATTTTATATTTTTACTTTAAATTTTTAAATTTTTATTTTAAATTTTTTATCCCAAAATTGAAATTTAGCATATTTATTAATTGAAGGGAGTTGATAAGTATGGCAAGAAAAATACTAAAAGAATTAGAACTAAAGGTTAGTTACAAAAAAGGAACTGATGACAAAGGAAATGACATTATAAAAAAGCAAAACTTTAATAATGTTAATTCAGAATTAAACCCAGAGGATATGTACCTTTTTGGAGAAGCTGTAGGAGAGGTAATAAATTACTCGCTTACAGCAATAGAAACAGAAGAAGAATACACTTTAGTTTCAGAAGCTTAAAAGAGAAATAACAAAAGATAAGTAAAAAAGAATTTAAAAAATGGGAGGATAGATAAAATGGTTGAAAAAAGTTTAGTAATGGGATTTGAAAATGAATTAGGAAAAAAGGTTAATGTATCAATAAAAGACGTTATTGATGAAGTAACTTCTGATAAAGCAAATGAAATAATGGACCTTATAGTATCTAAAAAAGTTTTTAAAACTGATGGCGGGTTTTTAGTTAAAAAAGTAAGCTGTGAAATAGTAAATAAAGAAACTACTGAGATTTCAATAGGGTAAGAAGATTATATTTTAATAGAGAATTTATATAGTCTATTCATAAATATTTATATAATTTATTAATGAAACAAGCACTTATAATAGGTGCTTGTTTTATTTATTAGAAGCATATGTATATATTTACTAAAATTTAACAAATAATAATGTGATTTGTAATATCAATAAATAAAATTAATTTATAGTAATAAATTATAATAAAATGTATAATGTACTAAAATCTAAGCTTAATAATTATATGAAATAAATAGTAATTAAATAAAAAATCAAATCAGAAAAGAAGTTATTAGTGTAATAGTATTATATATGAGATTTATCAAAAATAAATTTAGGTTGGGAGAAAAAATGAATAATGGAAAAGAAATATTTTTGGCACTAATAATCTATACAATAAAAGAATTTTTATTAGGAATATATATTTTTTTACTAAAAAGCTCATTTTTAATAATAGGTTTAATATTATTTATAATTTTATTTATTATATATAAATTAGTAAAAAATAAAGAGAAGAGAAAATATTATATAGACTTAATGTTATTTTGTATAATACCAGGCTTAGTATTGTATATAGCAACATATATATTGAATTGTAGAATTATTTCAATAGATCAATATTCAATTTGTACTAAATACATATTTTTAGGTGTATTAGCTAGTTTTATTTTTCCTATATATTGCTTACTATTTGTAGTTATATACACAATAGTATTTAAATATAGAAGAAAGAAAGGATTAGCAGATTCATTAATAAAAAATAGATTATCAAGATATATTTTAAAAGGAGCAGTATTTGTAATAATAATTGGAGGTACAATAGTTATAGCATATAATTCAATTTTATCTGTTGGACCAAATAAAGCTGATTTGGTTAAAAAAGTAGAAAGTATATTTAACTCAAACGGTGAAAAAATAACCAATCTTAATGTAGAAGAAATTAATACATTTAATGAACTACAGTCTTTTAATAATACAAATGAAAAGAAATTTTGGTTTGTTGGAAAAATAGATAATATACATGTAAATGGAAATATTACTTATAAAAGAATAGGCGACAAATGGGTATTTTATAAATTTTTAAATTCGAAAGTGAATGATTATGGAGAAATACCAAATATATATATAGCAAAAGAGTCATTAGTAGGAGAAAATGTACTTGGAGTAACTATTAAAAATGCAAATGATATTAAAATCACAAATGGATTTGTAAATTTTAATACTGGAAATGCAGAGTATTGGGTTTCATATAATGATGATAAAAATAAACTAGAAGAAGAGATTAGCTTTAAAAATATAAATAATTCATGGAAGCTTTCAAAAATTGGCTTTGTTGAAAATGAGAATACATTAAAATTTTATAATGAAATGTAGTAAAATTAAAAGTGTAGAATATTTAAATTACTACACTTTTAATCTTATAAAGGATTATTTTCTATCTAAAACTCTAACTATATTTTTTAGATTTAAATTTTCAGTATTTTCAAAGTTATTAATAACATCAATTACTAAGACAGGAACATGTTTAATAGCTCCAGATTTAGTCTTTACTCTAACTATAACCATATCACCTTTATTTACTTTACCAGTTAGTGCATTTGGAATTCTCCAATGAAAAGCTTTATCATTATTTAGAATCATATTTCCATTTTCATCAGTACCAAAATGCATTCCTTTTATAACATTTAATTCTTTAAACATAAGAATACCACCTTTTCTAATTGTCTGAGTTAATTATATCTTAAAATAACTCAAAGAATTCTAGAAATAAAAATTAATTCAAAAAATATTAATAGAATATTTAATCAAATTGGAAAATGTAGCCACTATTTAGGATTCTGTTGACAATTTTACCTACTTAATTAATAAAAACTATGCAATACAGTTATTACAAGTTATATCCGATACTATAGTGAATATAAAATAAGGAGAAAGAATTTTATTCTAAATATTTTTGATGGGTTAAGTAAATTAGATGACCATATTATTATAGAAAATATAGCTATGCTAGAAGCTATAACTATGTGAAGTGTGATTAAATTAATAATTATAAATTTATAAGTAGATGAAAAATTAAATTGTATTAAAAAAGCATAGTATGTTAAAATACTATGCTTTTTTAGTTAAAAATCTAATTATTTAGAATGTAATAAGTTATAAAAAATTATAGCATATTAAATTTTTTTATTAAGATTAATTAATTTTACTAAGAATTTTCACAACCAATAACTTATTTTAATAAATTTATACATTAAGATTAATATACAAATTTATAAGAATAATTTTTATTAAAATATCTTTTAATGATGAGAACATCCATCATGATTACATGTATGGTTAGCAGAGAATTCTTTTAAAGTTCCATTACTGAAAGCCTTTAAATTTTCTTCTAAATCACCATCAATAGCTTTAAAAGTTTTTATTCCCATAGAGCCTAATTTTCTTATTGCTCCTGCACCTATACCACCTACTATTACAGCATCAACTGTTTCACCTGATAAGGCTTTGATTGGTTGACATTTTCCATGTTCATGACCTAAGTCACCATTTCCAATTAATCTAACTTCTTTTGTTTCAACATCACAAATCACAAAGTGTGGGGCTGACCCAAAATGTCCATATGGAATACTCTTTAATCCATTAAATGATTCTACTGGAAAACAAATTTTCATTATAAGACCCTCCTTAAATTTATAATCACTAATGCACTTTAAATGCTTACATTTATCTGAACAGATAAGCTTGTCCAAATTAGTATCAGAAATAATACTATTATTATCTATAATTGAATCTATGAATTTTATTGAATTCTTTAGACTATCTTCATTAATATCATAGATTATGTGATAACCAACTTTATATCCAATAATTAAATTAGCTTCTTTTAATACTTTTATCTGTTGTGATACAGCAGATTCAGTTATGTTTAAATGTCTTGCTATTCCTTTAGCACACATATTTTTACGAGAGATTAAAGAAAGAATTTCTAATCTCTTTTCATCACCTAGTGCTTTAAAAATTTTTATTTCTTTTTCCATAGTACCTCGATTTTAATTAAGTATTTGCTTAAGTAAATCATAATACTTTAAAATTTATTTTCAAATTTAAAAATAGTAAATTTTACTAAAAATTCCTTTAGAATTAATGAGATTAATAAATTTTCACTTGAAAAATAATATATATGGATAATTTTTGCTTGTATAATTAAAATAAAGTGAAAGTTTATATATTATAAAAAGTCAGCAATTTTTTGCTGACTTTTATTTTATATTAGTCCAATCTTTAATATTGGGACTTCTATTCAGTATTAACAAATTTATTTATGAGAATTTAGAGTTATCTTAATTGTTAGTTAAAGAAAACTATACATAAGTAAATTATTTATTAGTAATCTTATCTAGTAAGACTTGCTAACATTTCTACTGATGATGCTTCTTGATGATTAAAGAAATAACTTTCTTTCTTATCTAGAGAAGCTATTTTTTTCATATCTTCTTCGTTTAATTCAAAATCAAAAATATCAATATTCTGAAGCATTCTTTCTTTATTAACTGTTTTTGCTAGTGGAACAATTCCTCTTTGTAATAACCATCTTAAAATTACTTGTGCAACTGATTTACCATACTTATCTCCAATTTCTTTAAGCTCAGGATTAGTAAACATACCATTTCTTCCTTCTGCAAATGGTGCCCATGCTTCTAATTTTACACCATACTTTTCATTAAATTCTTGTGCTTCTATTTGTTGATGGAATGGATTTACCTCAATTTGATTTACTGCTGGAGTAATTTCATTAAATAAAGCTAAATCAACTAAACGGTCTGGATAAAAATTTGAAACTCCAATAGCTTTAATTTTTCCTTCTTTATATAAATCTTGCATAGCTCTATAAGTTCCATAATAATCATTTAATGGTTGATGAATTAAAACTAAATCTAAATAATCTAATTTCATTTTCTTTAAAGAAGCTTCAATAGATTCTTTTGCTTTTTCATATCCACTATTACTAATCCATACTTTAGTTGTGATAAATAAATCTTCTCTAGGTACTGGTGATTTAGAAATAGCTTCTCCCACAGCTTCTTCATTACCATAAGATTGTGCAGTATCAATTAAACGATATCCTGCATCAATTGCATCTAACACTACTCTTATACATTCATTTTTATCTGTGATTTGAAATACTCCAAATCCGATTGCTGGCATTTTGATTCCATTATTTAAAGTTACATATTCCATTTTAATTCCTCCTTGATTTTTTTGTTAACCTTTTTCTATAATTAATGCTATCACTAGGTAGTAACTACCGAGCAAGAGTTTTTATATTTTTTTAGGAGGGAAATTTTATGTATACAAGCAAACAAGTATGTGACCAAGTTGGAATATCTTATGAAACATTAAAGTTTTATTGTAAAGAAGGCTTAGTGCCTAATGTTAAAAGAGATAAAAATAATTATCGTAAATTTGATGAAAAAAATATTGCTTGGTTAAAAGGGATTCAATGTTTAAGAAAATGTGGTATGAGCATTAAAGATATAAAAGTTTATATGAATTATTGTCTAGAAGGAGAGTCTAGTATTCCAGAAAGAAAAGAAATGCTTAATAAATCAAAAGATTTTTTACTAAAACGTATTGAAGAAATTAATGAGTCTATAAATTATATCAATTCTAAACAAGCTTTTTATGATGATGTTCTTAGTGGAAAAATAAAATATACGAGTAATTTAATTGATGTAGAAGATTAGCAGTATTATTTCGATATTGTTTTTATATTTAATTTTTATAGATAAAAATCTAATTTGCAGAGTGTTTTAAGCACTTTGCTTTTTTTATATTCAAAATTAATTATATTAATATCTTTAAACAAAGAAGATACAGTTTTAATTAAAAATTTGCATATAGTATAACTATTCTTAATAAATTTATAATAATGTGCATTTATTTTAAATAGTTTTTATATGAAAATATTTATATATACAAGATTATTTATAGGAAAAGTTATGATTTTAGAAATTATAAATAAAGTTTATACAATATAAAATAAAAAAGAAATATAAAGAAATATAATAATATTTCGGAAATTTTGGTATAATTATATTATATTTGTATAAATTATTACAAAAAAAGATATTTTTAAAAATTTAAAATACCGTTTAGGGAGTCATGAATAATGAAGTTAAGAGATATTACAGGATATATGTTTAAAAATAAATACAAAAGAAATAGCGATTATCCTAATTTTAAGCCTTATTTTTACAGATTTATAGGGGTAGATGATGCTAATGAATATAACAATCAGCTTAGAACTCTACAAAGTAAATGTGAGGAGTTTAAAAATTCTTGCTTGATTTTTGATGGAAGTATTCCATTAAGTGGAGAAATGGAGTTAATTCAATATATTTATAATGAATTAAATAACATGAATATTTTTAATATGATTTCTCAAGACATAGTTATTTTTAATAATGCTGATATAAATTATAAATTTTTGCAAGCTTTAGATTATGTAATTCCTATCGCTGTTAATAAGGAGAATTTCTTTAATGATAGTGTAAGGAATAATTTTATAACTAAACTTATAGTTTGGGTATTTTCCTTTGCAAAAAATATAGAAATTGATGGGGACCAAATTCCTAAATGTATTTATTATGGAAATATTCAAAAGCATGAAGTTTATTTTTTAATGCTACTTCATAAAATGGGGTTTGATGTACTATATATAAATCCATTAAAAGAAGAAAACTTTGAGGGGATTGAATCAGAAAGTGAACTTGTAAAAGAGCAAGGAATACTTAGTATAGAAACTTTTGAAGAGAGATGTAAAAAGGGAAAAGTAATAGAAATAAATGAAACTTTAACAAAGCAACTTCAAAGAGAAGTAGAATCACAACTTTTTACTGATACAGGAATATACAAGCCTTGGCAGTTCAGAAATGGATATACTAAAAGTTTTACATTAGATACTATTGTAGAAGATATATATGTATATTGGAATGAACCTTCAAAGCTTAGACCAGGATTTAGCGTATCAGGAGATACAGTAAAGATTCCAAACATATTCTTTAAAATAGATGGACATCAAACTGATATGTTTGAATATCAAAAACTTGTTAAAACATGTGTTGAATCTAAAAATACATTAATCTTAAATAATAGAGAATTAGCTAAAAATGTTAATGTAAATAAAGATTTATATTCAGTTATGTTTTTCCAATTAAGTAATGGAGAATTTGATATAAATGAACTTAAAAAATTAAATTTTTATAAGTTCTCTAAATATAATAATGAAGTTCAAGATTTCATACTTAAAAAGTTTAATGAAGCAATACTAAGTACAGATGTATTTACGAATAGTTTCACAAAAGAAGATACAGTACAATTTTTAGCTTTAATTTTAGGATTAGAAGATGAAATTGTAAGAATGATTGATAATTTTGACTACACAGGGCATGTGCCAAAAGTAGTTGTATTTATTGATAATGAAAACACAATTTCAGTTCCACTACAATTAATCTTAGGATACTTACATATTGTAGGTATGGATATTGTTATATTTAATCCATCTGGATTATTTAATATAAATTATATTTTAAAACCAACAATTATTAATACAGTAAGATTAGATACTATGGGTTATGATGTAACTTATTCAAATGTTATGAATATGAAAGAACAACACCATAGTATATTTTCTAGATTTTTAGGAAAGTAGCCTCTAAAGGAGATGACAAGATGAAGGAAAATGAAATATTTGATGTAAATCCAGAGAATATGCAAAATGTAGACAATGGAATGCAACAAAATAATACTAACTATAATATGCAAAATGGAATGAATGGCCAAGGACAAATGCCAAATGGAAATTATGGCAATCAAGGTCAAGGGCAAATGGGATATGGTCAACCACAAATGCAAAACATGAATAACCAAAATGGAAGTTATGGAATGCAAGGTGGAAATTATGGACAACCACAAATGCAAGGTGGAATGAACTATAATAATGGACAAATGCCAAATGGAAATTATAGTGGACAATATCAAGGTCAAAATATGAATAACCAAAATGGAAGCTATGGTCAACCACAAATGCAAAACATGGGTAACCAAAATGGAAACTATGGAATTCAAGGTGGAAATTATGGTGGACAATCTCAAATGAATTATAATAATGGGCAAATGCCAAATGGAAATTATGGTAATCAAGCTCAAGGGCAAATGGGATATGGTAATCCAAATATGAATCCTCAAAATGGAAACTATGGACAAGCTCCAATGCAAAACTATGGACAACCACAAATGAATTATGGTCAAACTAATCCTCAAATGAATGGATATGGAAATAGCTTTGCTCCAGATGTTAATTATAACAATTATGGAATGCAACAGGGTTATGATATGAACTCTCAAGGTGGAGAAATGGCTTTAAATAATTCAAATAATCCAAATGATTTTGATATGGAACAAATCACTGCATATAAGAGAGCTTTAAGACAAGATAGAGAAGTTCAAAACTTAACTAGTGAAGTTAACATAGATAACCCAAACTCAATTATTATGTTTGGACAAGGTGCAAGTGAGAATATTTCGAAAGTTTCAGACCAACTTTTACATTCAATGAAAGCTGTAAAAGCTGAAGAAGCTAGTGAAATGTTAACTAACTTAACTAACCTTATGGATAAATTTGATGTTAAAGAACTTGAAGGACCTCAAAAGCAATCAATGTTTTCAAAGCTTTTAAAAGGTGTTGGAGATACAATAGCTAAGCTATTTGAAAAGTATGACAACATGGGAAATGAAGTTGAAAAAATATATGTACTTTTAAAGAGATATGAAAGTGAAATAAAAGAAGCTAATGGTCAACTTAAAAAACTTTATGATGCAAATCTTCACTATTATAAATTACTTGAAAAATATATAGTTGCAGGAGAAATGGCAGGAGAAGAAGTTGATTCATATATAAGTCAAATAGAAAATAATCCAACAATAAATCAAGAACAAAAGCAAATGATGATTCAAAAACTTCAAATTGCAAAAGATATGTTATCTCAAAGAGTTTATGATCTTCAAATAGCAGAAAATGTAGCAATACAAGCAGCTCCAATGATACAAACTATTCAAATGTCAAACTTTAATCTTATGAGAAAAATAAACTCATCATTTATAGTAACATTACCTATATTCAAGCAATGCTTAGCACAAGCAATTATCTTAAAGAGACAAGAAATTCAAGCTAAATCAATTAAGCAACTTGATGAAAAGACAAATGAACTTATTATGAGAAATGCTCAAAATACTGCAAGACAATCAGTAGAAATAGCTAAAATGGCATCAGGAAGTTCAATTGCAATATCAACTCTAGAAAAATCATATGAAACAATTATGAAAGGAATAGAGGATACAAAAGCTATTCAAGAAGCTAATAGAAATGAAAGAATTGAAAATGCTAAGAGACTAGAAGTTATTAAACACAAGATGAAACAAAATATACCTAGTTAAAAGGAGGAAATATAAATGGGAATTAATTTAAATGGAATGATGAATGGTGTTAATATGGGAGGAGCTAATAATGCAGCACCTTCACTAAATTTAAGAAAAAATGATGTTTTAGATTTAACTAAAAGAAATCCAGGTTTAGAAGAAGTTTTACTTGGAGCTGGTTGGGATGTTTCTCATAATGGACAAGACTTTGATTTAGATATTGCAGCTTTCTTATTAAATGGTGCAGGAAAAGTTCAAAATGTACCAGCAGACGTAATCTTCTTTAATAATATGAAAGCACCAGGAATTGAATTATTAGGTGATAACAGAACTGGAGCAGGTGAAGGAGATGATGAAATAATTCACATCAAATTAAAAGAACTTCCTTCATATGTTGAAAAAATAGTATTTGTTGTTACTATTTTTGAAGCTCAAAATAAGAGACAAACATTTGGTATGGTAGACAATTCATATGTAAGACTATTAGATGCTAGACACGAAAACAGAGAGCTTTGTATCTTTAACTTAAAAGAAAATGGTTCAACTTCAACTGCTGTAATATTTGCTGAAATGGCTAAGCAAGGTGGAGAATGGCAATTTAAAGCTCTTGGAGAAGGTAAAATAGCTGACTTAAATGGAATCTTAAGTCTTTACATGTAGGAGGAAAAAATATGAACATGCTAAATTTGAAAAAAAATGATATATTAAACTTAACTAAAGAAGACCCAAGCTTAAATAGAATAATGCTTGGAGCTGGTTGGGATGTTGTAGAAAAGAAAGGATTCTTTAGTTTTGGAACAAAGGACTATGATTTAGACTTAACAGCTTTTTTATTAGATGGTGATGATAAATTAATTCATAAAGGAATTATTTATTTTGGAGCTCAAAAAGGAAAAGGAATAATGCTTCATGGAGATAACCTAACTGGTGAAGGTGATGGTGATGATGAAAAAATTTCTGTTGAATTAAATAATTTACCAGCAGATTGTAAAAAAGTTTTATTCTCTGTAATAATTTATGATGCTGAAAAAAGAAAGCAATCTTTTAGTGGAGTAAAAAATGCTTACGTAAGACTTATAGATGAAGATAAAAGAGGAGCTGAAATTTGTAGATACAATCTTTCAGAAGATGGTGGAGACAATACAGCTATATATTTTGCAGAGTTAATTAAAGAAGATTCACACTGGCATTTTAAAGCTAGAGGAGAATTCCTAAAAGGAAGCCTACAGTCAATGGCTGATATGTATAGAAGAAGATAGGAGGATTTAAAATGGGAATAAATTTAGGGTCAGGTTTTGAAAACCTAGGAAATAATATGAATAATAATGCGCCAATGGGAGTTTCTTTAAATCTACAAAAAAATGATATATTAGATTTAACTAAAAGAAATCCAGGATTAACAGCAGTTAAACTTGCAGCTGGATGGGATGTTGCACAAAATGGTCAAGATTTTGATTTAGATATAGCAGCATTTTTATTAGATGCAAACAATAAATTTAATACTGTTTCTAATGTAATATTCTTTAATAATAAGAATGGACAAGGTATATCACTTAGAGGTGACAATAGAACAGGGGCTGGAGATGGTGATGATGAAATTATAGATATTAATTTATCACAAATAAGTCCTGAAATAATGAAAATAGTATTTGTAGTTACAATAAGTAATGCAATGCAAAAGAGACAAACATTTGGTATGGTAAATAACTCATATGTAAGATTACTTGATGCAGCAAATGGTGATAGAGAAGTTTGTAGATTCAATCTTAGAGAAGATGGTTCAACAGCGACTTCAGTAATATTTGCTGAACTATTTAGAGATGGTGGAGAATGGCAATTTAGAGCTATTGGAGATGGTAAAATTGCAGATTTAAATGGAGTTTTAGCATTATTTCAGTAATTAATTTAACAATCAGGGGGATAGTAGATGAAAGGGCTTAGCAAAGAGAAAGTAGAAAAGAACAGAGAACTTTATGGAGATAATATAATTCATGAAGCTGCACCAGAAACATTTTGGGATAAATTTAAAGGTGCTTTTGAAGATCCAATGATAAAATTGCTTTTAGTTATAGCAGCTATTATGGCGGTTATGGCAGCATTACATTATGCAGAATGGGGAGAAATAATAGGGATAGTAATATCAGTATTATTAGTTACTATAATTTCTGCAAAAACAGAAGTTGCTTCAGATAATGAATATAGAAAACTTAAAGAAAATGCTTCGAAAGATGTATGTAAAGTATATAGAGATGGTAAAGCAATAGAAGTTATTATTGATGAAATAGTAGTTGGAGACTATGTTATTCTTCAATCAGGAGATAAAATTCCAGCAGATGGACTTTTAATAGATGGAGAAATAAAAGTAGATAACTCAGCTTTAAATGGAGAATCAGAAGAATGTCCTAAGATTCCTGCTAATCAAGCAGAACTAGAAATAGCATCAGAAGGTGAATTTAAATTAACAGGAGATGTTTTTGTAGATAAATCTTCACTATTTAGAGGTGCTGTTGTTGTTAGTGGAACTGGTGTTATGGAAGTCTTAAGAGTTGGTATGAAAACTGTTATGGGAAGCATGGCAGAAGAAATGTCAGAAGAAGAAGTAGACAGTCCATTAAAAGTAAAACTTACAGAACTTGCAGCAAAAATATCTAAATTTGGATATATTGGAGCTATAGTTATAGGTGTAGCATTAATGTTTGAAAATATAATGGGAGCTGGTGGATTCTCAGCTTATCTTGCAGCTACAAGTGGAATAGACATATTTAAACAAATATTAGATGCTCTTATGGTTGCTGTAGTTATTATAGTTATGGCTGTACCAGAAGGATTACCACTTATGATTGCAATAGTTCTTATGAAAAATACTGCAAAAATGCTTCAAAAGAATGTACTTGTTAGAAAACCAATTGGTATTGAAACTGCTGGTTCATTAAATATTTTATTTAGTGATAAGACAGGAACAATAACAAAAGGTGAACTTGAAGTAGTAGAATTCTTTGATGGAAATGTACAAGATACTTATAATAGCAGTGAAAAAATAAAAGAGCTTATTTCAAAATGTATTGGTAAAAATACTGCAGCAATGTTTGATGGAGATGGAAATGTTATTGGTGGTAATGCCACTGATAAAGCACTTTTAAAATACCTTACAAAAGAAGGTATGGCAAAATACGAAGACTTAGAAGTTGTAGCTATACAAGCTTTTGATTCCGCAAATAAATATTCTGCTGCTGAACTTAAAGAAAAAACAGTTTATAAAGGAGCTCCTGAAAGACTTTTAGGAAAAGCTACTAAATTTATAGATGCAGATGGAAATATCCAAGTATTAGATAAAGATAAAATAAATAAAAAAATTGATGAACTTGCACATAAGGAAATGAGAGTTTTAGCATTTGCTTATAGTGAAAGCAACTTAGTACAAAATACTCTTCCAGAAGACTTAGTTATAGTTGGTTTTGTAGGAATTAGAGATGATGTAAGACCAGAAGCTAGACAAGCTATAAAAGAAGTTAGAAATGCTGGAATACAAGTAGTTATGATAACTGGAGATAGAAAAGAAACAGCTTATGCAATAGCAAAAGATTGTGGACTTATATCTTCAGAAGAAGAAATAGCTTTAACATCAGAAGAGTTAAATGCTATGAGTGATGAAGAAATTAAAAAGATTTTACCTAATCTTAGAGTTATAGCTAGAGCACTTCCAACAGATAAATCAAGAATGGTAAGAATAGCTCAAAGCTTAAACTTAGTTTGTGGAATGACTGGAGATGGGGTAAATGATGCACCAGCTCTTAAGAGAGCAGATGTTGGTTTTGCAATGGGTTCAGGAACAGACCTTGCAAAAGAAGTTGGAGACATAGTTATACTTGATGATAACTTTAAGTCAATTGAAAATGCTATCCTTTATGGAAGAACAATTTACAATAACATATTAAAGTTTATCAAATTCCAATTAACAATAAACGTTGCAGCAGTTGCAGTTTGTGCAATAGCACCTTTCTTTGATTTACCACAACCATTACAAATAACTCATATTTTATGGATTAACCTTGTAATGGATGGTTTAGGAGCATTAGCACTTGGTTCAGAGCCAGCACTTAGAAAATATATGCAAGAAAAACCTAAGTCAAGAACTCAAAGTATTGTATCAAAAGAAATGATGATGCAAGTATTAATTACAGGAGCTTGGGTAACAATTTTAAGCTTTATATTCTTAATGGCTCCATTCTTTAAAAACATGTTCTCTTCAGAAGGAGAACACTTAACAGCTTACTTCTCAATGTTTGTAATAGCAGCTGTATTTAATGGATTTAATGTTAGAAGTTCAGGTATTAATATATTTGAGCACATAGAAGAAAATCCAGGCTTTGCAAAAGTAATGGGAATAATAGTTGTAGTTCAAGTTATTTTAACTATAATAGGTGGAAGTATATTTAGTTGTACACCAATTGCACCAAAACTTTGGATAGTTGTAATTTTATTAGCATTTACTGTAATCCCAGTAGATATGATAAGAAAATTAATATTTAGAACAGCAGAAAAATAAAAAAATTAGCTACTACAAGACTTATAAGGTTTTGTAGTAGCTTTTTTATATTAGAATAATTTTTAATATAAAATATTTCTAATATAAAAATATTACTTATAAATTTTAGAAAATAATATTATTTAAATTTATTTATATTAACATAATACTCTTATCATTTAATAAATTATATTATATTTCATATGAGGTAATAGGAGAATTTTCTAACTATTTTATAATAAAAAAAGCTTAGATGACATAAGGATATTTATATTATAAATAATTAGATTAAATTTACTTTTATAGAAAATTAATGTGTTATAATAAAATTAGGACTGTTTAGAAATTCAGTCCTTTTAATATATATAAATTAGTTTATTATAAATTAAAATAATAATTTTTATTATAAATAAAATTAAAAATAGTTATAAAAAATATAGAAGCTTTTCTTAAAATCTAGGGGGAATTAGTTTTGAGATGGCCTTTTTTATATGTGAAAAGAGTGTGATTTATATGGAAATTTTAGATATGGTAAGTAACAAATTTTTAATTGAGCCTAAGAAGGTGGACAAATATACAGACAAAGATATTCTTAAATATTCAATAGGGACAAATCTTTATACAAATGGGTTTAAAAATTTTTATAAGAAAATAGTAGATGGAGAATTTTTGAATTTAGGTTCAATTTCTATTTGCTTTGAAGATGCTACAAGAGAAGAGGATTTAGGGATTTGCGAAGAAAATGTAAGGGTAATGCTTGAAGGACTTAAGATATGGAAAGAAAAAAATCCGAATGCTTATGTTCCTTTATTATTTGTTAGAATAAGAAATTTAGAACAATTTAAGAGCTTTACAAGGAATACTAAAAAAGAATATTTAAAACTTATAACAGGTTTTATATTTCCAAAGTTTAATTCTGAAAATGGAAGAGGATATTTCGAGTATTTAACTGAATTAATAAATGATACAAATGAAGTATTTTATGCAATGCCTATTATAGAAGATGAAAAGGTTATTTATAAGGAAAGTAGGATAGATGAGCTTATAAAAATAAAAAATATAATAGATGAAAATAAAGATGTAGTTTTAAATATTAGAGTTGGTGGAACAGACTTTTCATCTAAGTTTGGATTAAGAAGAAGTAAAGAAAACACAATTTATAATATAGGGGTAGTAAGTGATTGTTTATTTGATATTTTAAATATGTTCTCAAGACAAGGAAGTGAATATGTTATTTCAGCACCTGTTTGGGAATACTTTTCTTCAGATTTAAATTCAGAAGAAATGCAAGGCTTTATAAGGGAAATAAAAATGGACAAGGAGAATGGATTTATAGGGAAAACAATTATACATCCACTTCAAATAAATATAGTTAATGCTTTATATGCAGTAACCTTTGAAGAATACACTGATGCTAAAGGAGTATTAAAGGCAAAAGATGGAGTATTTAAAGGTTATGGAGATAATAAAATGAATGAAGCCAAGCCTCACACAAATTGGGCAAAGAAGATTTTAAAGAGAGCTGAAGTTTTTGGAGTTTTAAATGAAGGGGTAGAATATAAGGATTTAATTTAGGAGGAGTAAATGAAGCTTAACATAAAAGAAAATAAGTTTAATTTAGATATAAACGATTTAATAACATTAGGAAAGAGAAGTAACAATAAAAAGAGAAATTTTCTTTTTATAAGTAAGGTTTTAGGAAAGCATTTAGAGCTTAAACCAGAAAAGTGTAGAGAAATAGGAAAAGACCTTGCAAAGATGATAACAGAGAAAAAAGAAAGTTTAGTTTTAGGCTTTGCAGAAACTGCAACAGGACTTGGAATGGCAGTAGCTAGTTATTTAGAAGATTCTTATTATGTAACTACAACAAGAGAAGAGATAACAGAATTAAAATCAATTTTAAGCTTTGATGAAGAACATTCTCATGCTGTGGAGCATACTTGTTTTTTAATGGACAAGGATAAAATAAAAAATGCAAAAAGAATAATACTTGTAGATGATGAAATAACTACAGGAAATTCAATGCTAAATATAATAAAAGAAATAAGAAAAATAACAGACACAAAAGATTTTAAAATAGTCACAATTTTAGATTGGAGAAATTCTGAATATGCGGATAAATTTAGGAATTTTGTGGAAAAAGAAAAAGTTAATATTGAAGTTTTAGCTTTAATAAAGGGTGAAATAGAAGTAGATAATACAGAAGTTTATATGGACGAAGATGGAGAAGAATTAAAAGAAAGAATAGAGCCGATAAATTTAAATATTTTCGATAGAATAGAACTTCAAACTGCCTTTGGAAAAGAAAGCTATATAAAGAATACAGGAAGATTTGGAGTAAGCTATGAAGAAATACAAGCTTTAGAAGAAAATTGTAAAAAGGCTGCTGATGAAATAAATAAGTTTATAGATGAAAAGGATAAAGTTTTAATTTTAGGACATGGTGAAAACATATATATTCCTGCTAGAATAGGATGTTATGTTAAGGGAGATGTTCTTTATAAAAGTACAACTAGAAGTCCTATATTTTGTGAAAACAAAGAAGGTTATCCTATAAAAAGTAAAAATATTTTTTATCATAAGGGAGTAAAATATTATTTTTACAATAAAGAAATAATAGAAAAGAATTTTGATAAGGTATTTTTAATAACAGAAGATAACTTAAATATTAAGTTAACTAATAATATGAAAATAGTGAGAATCTAATAGAAGATTAAATGTACAAGCTAGTTATTAGAATTCGAAATTAAAATAATTTCGTCCATAACATTAAATGTACAAGCTATTTATTAGTTATTGATACAAAGATATAAGAGAGGTTTTAAGATGAAGAGTAGTTATAAAAATGATTGTACTTTTCTTTTAAAAGAAATAAATATAAAAGAAATAACAATAGAAGAAAAAGAAAAGCTTATAAGTAAAGGAATAAGCTATTCAGAAATGATTTCTAAAGAAAAAGAACCTAGCAAAGAAATAATGGACATATTTTACTATATGACTAAAAGAGATAAAAGAGAAATTGCAAATTATGTAGGGAAAATTTCAGAAATACTTTATAAAAAAAATGGAGATAACCTAATTGTAGTTTCTCTTGCAAGAGCAGGAACACCAATAGGAATTCTTATAAAAAGATATATTAAAGAAAAATATAATAAAGATATTAAGCATTATAGCATTTCAATAATAAGAGGTAGTGGAATAGATAAAAATGCATTAGATTATATTTTAAAAAACAATCCACAAGGATATATACAGTTTGTGGACGGATGGACAGGCAAAGGCTCTATAACAAAGGAGTTAACTAAGTCTATAAAAGAATATAACAAAGAAAAAAATACAAATATAGATGATAATTTAACAGTTTTAGTAGACCCAGCTAAGCTTTGCAAAATTTATGGAACAAGAGAGGATTTTGGACTTTCAACAAGCTGTTTAAACTCAACAGTAAGTGGATTAATAAGCAGAACTATATTTAATAAAGAATATATAGGACAGGAAGATTTTCATGGAGCAAAATATTTAGATTACTTAGAAAGTTATGATGTTTCAAATTATTTTATAGATGAAATAACAAAAGAATTTAAAAATATAAAAATAGATAATTTAGAGTGTGAAGAAATAGATAAAAATTATGCCCACGATATAATGAAAAAAGTAAGAGAAGAGTTTGACGTAAAAGATATAAATAAAATAAAGCTAAGTGTTGGGGAAACAGCAAGAGTATTACTTAGAAGAAATCCAAGAATAGTTTTAGTAAAAAATAAAGAAGATAAAAATGTAAGTCATATAATTAAGCTTGCAGAAGAGAGAAATGCTAAAGTTTTAGAATATGATTGTGGAGAGTATAATTGTATTTCTATAATTAAAGAATAAAATTTTATAAAGGTATTATTAAAAGAGTAGAGAAATTTCTTATGAATATTTTGCCAATAAATAGTGAAGAGCTAAATTTATAGTTTACTAGATATAAAAAATTAAATTATGAGTTATATATAGTTAAAATGTGGAATTTTAATAAATAAGTATAAGGTTATTTAAATTGATTTATATTTCTATGTAATTTTTAAATTTTTTAATATAAGTAATAGTTAACAATATTAGTAATTTATTTCTAGTTATGAAATCTTTTTTTAGCTTTTAGTAATTTTATTTAAATTATAATTTTTATGTATTTATTAAAAATTATATTTTGAAATTTAGGAGGAATAATTTATGAAAAAAATTATATCCATAATAGTTGTCATAATTATTGTTATACTTGGATTTTTAGGATTTTATTTCATTATGAAAAAGAATATAAAAAGCAATTCAAGTAAACAAGATGTAGTGGTTAGTACAAGTAAGACTTCAAAAGAGAGTAATGAAGTAAATAAAGCTGTTACATCAAATAATGCTAAAAATGATACTACAAATTTAAATGAAGATAATAGCTCTCAAAATGCAAAAAGTAACACTGGAAATGTAAATGTAGAAAATAATACTGGAAATGAAAACTTATCAAATAATACTAAAAGCTCTGTTAAAGCTGAAACTTTAAGTAGTACCAATACTTCTAACTCACAAGCTAATAATAATCAAAATGGATATGCTGCAGCATATCAATATTATCCATCTTCTAAATTAACTAATGGACCAGTTAATGATACTCAGTTAGCTGAAATTATGAGAAAATGGTTATTAACTGACCAATATGGATATTCTGGATTCTTTGATGCAGTTGGTACAATGTGGGCAAAACAATGGCTAGATAATATTCCAAATAGTACACTTGTAAATGCCTTTAAAGAAGTAAATGGAGATAATTCACTTAATAATCCAATTACAGCAAAAGAATTATTTGATGCATCAAAAGCATTCACATATGCACAAGAAAAGAAACCAATTCCATTTACAACAGAACAAGCAACACAATATATAATTCAAATGTTAAAAGAAGATAAGTATGATTCAGATGTAACAAAAGTAGTTCTTCATAAAGGAAATGAAGGTGCAGGATTATATTATGTTTATGTTAAACAAACAGGAGATAAAAATCCTTATTGGTATGTAAATACTAACACAGGCTACGCAACAGGAGTTTAATAAATAAAGATAACCTCGTTAAGCAAAATTAAAAGCTTAGCGAGGTTATTTTAAGTTTAACCCAATAAAAAAATAAATAATTGTTATCATAAATATATCCCCTCTATAATATTGGTTAAAAAATCCAATTAGTTATTAATATTATACATAATTATAAAAGATTAAAAAACTAAATATTAGCAATATATCAATTATATAGTGTATTATAATTGAATTCTTAATAAAATAGACTGTTTTAGTTAATAAGGTGGTAATTTCTTTTTAATTGTTCATACATATATTTATGTTAAACTCTAAAAAATAAAATATATTTATATAAGGAGAATTACATAATGAATAGAGTTGAAGTTATTGATTTAAAATATGATTATAATGGGGATTTTATAGTAAGTCTTGTTGTTATAGCAGATGATAAAGAAATGGTTTTAGTTGATTGTGGAATGACAAATTCATACGATATGATAAAAGATGCAATGGCTGAAAGAGGTTTAGATATACAAAAATTAACTAAAGTTATAATAACTCATCAAGATTTAGACCACATGGGTTCATTAGCTGAAATAAAAAGAAACGTAAAAGGTGTTCAAATTTTAGCATCAGAAGAAGAAGCTAAACATATAAGTGGAAAAGAAGAATTTATAAGAGTTCAAAATGTTGATAAAATAATTGATTCTGTAGATGAAGCTAAAAAGAAAGAATTATTAGCTTATAGAGATAGAGTAAAAGCAGTAGAAACTGTTGATGTTGATGTATTTGTTAAAAATGGAGACACATTCCCAATAGCTGGTGGAATAGAAATAATTGAAACTCCAGGACATTTACCAGGACATATTTCAGTTCTTATAAAAGAAAAGAAAGCTTTAGTTACAGGAGATGCTCTTGCAATTATGGATGGAGAATTAATCCCTTCAAACCCTCAATTTACTCTTGATATGGCAAAAGCTAAAGAATCAATTAAAAACTTATTAAATTATGATATCGAAGAGCTTATTTGCTACCACGGTGGAGTATTTAATGATGATGTAAAAGGAAAAATTGAAAATTTCTAATAAATAATTAAAAAATTAGGAACAAATCCCTCTAAGATAGACTATAAATATAATGATAGTGTATTTTAGGGGGATTTTTATGCAATGGAGAAATGAGAAAAACAAAAAAGCTATTCTTATAAAAAGTAATAATTTATGTTTAGATTTTAAAAAAATAAAAGAGTCAGGAGTTCATGCAGTTATATTTAAAGTGTCTTATGGATTAAACCCATATAAAAAAGCACTTATAAATAATATTAAAAAAGCAAAAAATGCTGGACTTTTAATAGGGGTATACAAAGAGTTTGATGAAACTAGTTCACCAAATTTGCAAGGATTTCTTTTTTCTAGAATATTAAGAAAATACGATTTAGATTTATATCCTATCTTATCTATTAAAAGCAATAAACATAATTTAAGTAAAAAAGAATTTTCTGATAAATGCTTAAAGTTTATGAATATAGTAAAGAAAAATAGTGGAAATGAATGTGTAATAAAAACATCAACAAGATTTGCTAATAATAATTTAGATGATAGAATTGGTAATAATAAATTTTGGTCAATGGATGAAGATAAAGATACCTTTAAACATAATAAGATTTGGGATGATTGGGATTGCTTTAATTGTCATAAAAAACACATTATAAATGGAATAAATAATAAATTTGAGCTTGGTGAAATTAAAAAATCTTTTATAAAAACTACCCTTAAAGATGAGAAGCTTATAAAGGATAAAATTATGGAAGAAAATTTAAAACAAAATAAATGTAATTGTGGACATTATCATTATAAACAAGATAACTGCAATTGTGGTCATTGTCATCATAAATATTAAAATATAGAGAACACCTTAATTCTATATATCATATAAATAAACTAAATAAATTTAAAAATGGAGAACAATATGATAAGTAGAAATAAGGTAAGAATACAATTTATAGTTGATGATATATATGTATTTACAGGACTTTGTATAGGAGCTGTAAAAACAGATGAATGGAGACAAGAATTATTAGATACAGAATTCTGTGAAGACATAGAAGAATTAGAAGAAGTAGAGTTTGTAGAAGTGTTATCTGATGATTATGAAGAAGATGATATTCCACTTGAGGAAGATATAACAGAAGATAGCATTGGTGAAATAATAAGCGTAAGTTTAACTTAAATGATTAGATAATATGCTACCTAGATTTAAAAATATTTAGGTAGTCTTATTTTTAATATAAAAAATTTTCACATATAGATTATTTAGAATTTAATTACAATATTAATTATAATTGACAAAAAATATAGGCGAATATAAACTAAATATGAGGGATATAGAGGCTTTAATAAGGGGAGGGCTTTATGGGATTTGATAGAATATCAATAAAAGAAAAATCGAAAAAAATTATTTCTAGTGATTTAACAAAGGTTATTATTATAGGAATAGTTGTTAGTGCAGTAGGAGGAAATGTTCCTTTTGTAACTTTCCCTACAACTGTAACAATTACATTAGAAATTGTAGCTAGTATATTTTCTTTTGGATTAGCTAAATTTTCTTTAAATAAAATAAGAGGAGAAGAAGCTAGTGTAGAAGATGTAACTTATGGATTTAATTATGCTGGAAAAATTATAATAATGGCTATAGTTACAACTGTGTTAACATCAATTGGATTCGCACTTTTTATAATACCAGGTATTATATTAACTATGATGTTTTCAATGAGTACTTTCATCTTAGTAGATGATCCAACTAAATCTATTGAACAATGTTTAAAAGAAAGTAAAGATTTAGTTTATGGAGTAAAAGGAGATTTATTTATTTTCTATTTAAGCTTTGCAGGATGGGCAATTCTTTCTTCATTATTATTTGGAATTGGATATTTTTTATTGACTCCATATATAGTATTATCTGAAGCACAAATATATTTAAAATTAAAAGGTTTAGGCCAAGAAAATGATACTATTTTCTATACAGAAAATGAACCATATGAAAATGGTGATAGTTTTTATCTTAAAAAATAATTAATTAAAAAGTAATATAATAGTCGTATATAATATGCTAATATTAAGAATGTTAGCATATTTTTTTATGCTAAATACAAAGGATAAAAAAGGAGAGTAAAGAATGAGCTGGAACTTACACTTATTTTATTTAATTAATGATTTAGCATATAAAAGTGTTTTTTTAGATGATATAATGATATTTCTTTCAAAAGTTGTACCATATTTATATGCATTAACATTACTTGCAGTATTCGTAATTGGAATAAAAAATAGAGATTCAAAAACAAGAAGGGTAGCTGTTAGCACAGGGGTTTTTACAGTTATAAACTTAATAGTTAGTTCAATTATAGGTCTTATTTACTTTGAACCAAGACCATTTGTTACACATCATGTAAATTTATTAGTGCCACATAAAGCAGATGCTTCTTTCCCAAGTGACCACGTTATAGGAACTTTTAGTATAGCAGTTGGACTTGGAAGATACAGCAAAGTTTTAAGATGGATATTAACAATAGTATCAATATTTGTTGCATTCTCAAGAGTATTCGTTGGAAACCATTATCCTATAGATGTTATTGGTGGATTTATAGTAGTACTTATCATGAATGTAATATATGTTAAGTTATTAAGAAAACCTATTGAAAGAATATATTTAAAAATAGATAAAAAAATCTTTGGATAAGATATACTAAGAGAACCTTGATTGGTTCTCTTATTTTTTACAAATTATACTGGAAATAAATAAAAGTTTAAAAAGTAGGTATTATTTAATAAAATAAAGGTATATAATAAGAAGATATGACTAAAAAAAGAAGATGATATAATTTACATATGAATAGTTATAAAAGAAATAGAAGGTGATAAATAATGACAGAGGTAAAAGACTTCTTACCAATTAGTAGAGAAGATATGGAAAAGCGTGGTTGGGAACAATGTGATTTTATTATAGTTACTGGTGATGCTTACATAGACCACCACAGTTTTGGAACAGCTATAATATCAAGGGTTTTAGAACATGCTGGATATAAAGTTGGGATAATTCCACAACCAGATTGGCATAGCTTAGATGATTTTAAAAAGCTAGGAAGACCAAGACTTGGATTCTTAGTTAATGGTGGAAACATGGACCCAATGGTTAACCATTATACAGTAAGTAAGAGATTAAGAGAAAAAGACCTTTATTCTCCAGGTGGGAAAATGGGGCTTAGACCAGATAGAGCAACAATAGTTTATTGTAATAAAATAAGAGAAGCATTTAAAAATGTAAATATAATGATAGGTGGAATTGAAGCAAGTCTTAGAAGAATGGCTCACTATGATTATTGGAGCAACTCTGTAAGAAATTCAATTCTTATAGATTCAGGAGCAGATTTACTTATCTATGGAATGAGTGAAAAACAAGTTGTAGAAGTTGCTAATGCCTTAAATGATGGATTTGAAGCTAAATATATAAGACACGTAAATGGAACTTGTTATGTAGTAGAATCATTAGATGAACTTTATGGAGATTACATATTACTTCATTCAGTAAAAGAAATTGCAAATGATAAAGTTCTTTATGCTAAAGATTTTAATATTCAAGATGAAGAGCAAGACCCTATTAGAGGAAGACAATTAGTACAACCTCATGGTAATAGATATGTTGTAGCAAATAAACCAGAAATGCCTTTAAATAGACAAGAATTAGATGAAGTTTACGGACTTCCATATATGAAAAATTACCACCCTATATATGAAAAAGATGGTGGAATAGCTGCTATAGAAGAAGTTAAATTTAGTATAGTAAGTTCAAGAGGATGTTTTGGAGATTGTAATTTCTGTGCAATAACATTCCATCAAGGAAGAGCAGTTCAAAGTAGAAGTGAAGAGTCTATTTTAGAAGAAGCAAGAGGAATAACAGAGCTTAAAGACTTTAAAGGATATATTCATGATGTTGGAGGACCAACAGCAAACTTTAGAAAACCAGCTTGTGACCATCAGCTTACTATAGGAGCTTGTAAGAAGAAGAGATGTTTAACTCCAGGAGTTTGTAAAAACATGGATGTTGACCACACAGAATTCTTACATCTTTTAAGAAAAGTTAGAAGTCTTCCAAAAGTTAAAAAAGTTTTCGTTCGTTCAGGACTTAGATATGATTATATAATGGCTGATAAAGATGATACATTCTTTAAAGAATTAGTTGAGCATCATGTTAGTGGACAATTAAAAGTTGCTCCAGAGCACGTTGCACCAGAAGCTTTAAAATATATGGGAAAACCATCAGGAAAAACTTATGACCAATTTAGAGAAAAATTCTTTAGATTAAGTAAAAAAGCAGGAAAAGAACAATATATAATTCCTTATCTTATGTCAAGCCACCCAGGATGTGGACTTAAAGAAGCTATAGAACTTGCAGAATATTTAAGAGATACAAAATATCAACCAGAGCAAGTACAAGACTTCTATCCAACTCCAGGTACACTTTCAACAACAATGTTCTACACAGGTTTAGACCCAAGAACAATGAAACCAGTTTATGTACCAAAAACAAAAGAAGAAAAAGCAATGCAAAGAGCACTTCTTCAATTTAAAAAGCCTCAAAACTATAATTTAGTTTATGATGCTTTAATGAAAGCTGGAAGAGAAGACCTTATAGGAAATGGACCAAAATGTTTAATCCAATCTAAAGAGCAAAGATACCTTGCAAGTATGAGAGGAAAAGCTGCAAGCTTTAGAGGAAAATCATCAGGTAAAGGAAAATCAGGTGCAAAAGGAAAATCAGTAGCTGGAAGAAACGGAAATAGCCAAGTTAAAAAGAAGCATGGACCAAAGAAGGGAAAAGGAAGCTTTAAAAAGAAATAGATAAATTTAAATACTATAATTTATTGTTATATTAAAAAATAGCAATACAATTATAGTATTTTTTTATATGAAAAATAAAGCCTAGTCATAATGACTAAGCTTTAAATGTTAATAATCTATTCTTTCGATTTTTCCGTTATCTAAATAAACAGTATATTCTTCTAATACATCACCATTAAATAATTTTTTTGCATCATTTTGTTCCCCAGGAATATATTTATGAACAGTTACATCTAATGAATTTCCTAAAAGATTACTAATTTTATAAGTTCTATTTGTTTGTAAGTTAACTATAGCATGTATTTCATTTTCATTAGAAAAATTATTTTCATAGTAGTCTTTAGCGTATTTTAATATATCTTTATCAGAATTAACTGTAATAACTTTCCACCTACCAGTTACATCATTTCTTACTGGGGATGGAGTAGAAGTAGTGATATCTGAAAAGATTTTTTCATTTGAAGATTTCTTTTTAGATTCTTCCTCCTTCTTTTTAGCCTCATCTTCTTTCTTCCATTTCTCTACGGCTTCATCTCTAGTTTTTGCTATTCTTTCAACATCAGCAGTGTATTTTTCTTTAAATTCATCAGTAAATTTACTTAATGTTTGCTCTACTTGTGAGAAATCTGTTCTTTCTGTTGCAGTCATTTCTTCATATGTTTTTCCACTTGAAAGCAATTCACCATATTTTTCAACTTCAGAATTAAACTTGTCCTCAGTTGATTCAATATTTTGAGTGTTTGTACTTTTACTTTCTGAAGATTTATCTGCTCCACATCCAGCAATATTTACTAAAACAACAATAGATAAAATAGATAAAATTAATTTCTTTTTCATTTGCCTCTCCTTTGTATGTAATAACAGAAGTATTCTAACACAAATATTAATAAATAGTAAATTATATTAATAAAATAAAAATAAGAAAGAAAATTAAAATAATGATTTTTATTATGAATTAGGAAATTAAATTTAAATATTATAGGCTAAAATTAAATAAATGGTTATAAAGACGTGGTATTTTTAAATTTTATATAATAAATAAAAATAAAATAAATAAATCTAATATATAGTGAATAAACTTTAAAATTATTGTATTTAAAGCAAATATAAGGAAAAATTTAGTATAATATAACTATAGATAATTATTTAGGAGGGATTCACAATGAAAAAAAGAAGAGTATTAATTCCTATTGATGGAAGTGAAAAAAGTTTAGAATCTTTAGATTATTTAAAAGAATACTACAATCCAGAAAAGGTAGAAATAATCCTTTTACATGTAAGAGAAATCGTATTTATAGATGGAATGGCTGTAAGTGATGAATTAAGAGATGCTGAATTAATAGGAAAACGAATATTAGATAAAGCTAGTAGATTAATTGAAGAATATGATTATAAATGTGAATTCTTATTTGGATATGCTGCAGATGAGATATTAAATTATGCAGAAGAAAATGATATTGATGTTATAGTAATGGCAAAAAACACACAAAAGAAATTTGTTGCGTTAGTTGGTTCAGTAACAGCACATGTTGCTAAAAAAACTAAATGTACACTTGTTATAGTACCAGAAGTATAAAAAATTAGAGTTTAAATAAGAAGATAGCTGTCTTAATAATTAAGGCAGCTCTTTTTAGTAAAGTTTTTTTATTTAATGAAGATAAATACTTAAAGTTAAAACATATAGAAATATTTAAAATTATTTTATAGATAAGTTATTTATCAGAGTTATATAGTTATAAAAATGATATAATTTATTTATATTTAAAAGTATTTTGTAAAATCATTATGCAAAATATTAAAAAGGAAGGTGACATATACATGGAAATAAATAAAGAGTTTGTATTAAATACAGCTAAAGAATTATTAGAGTTTAATAGTCCTAGTGGATTTTGTTTTGAAATAATGGATATGATTGAAGAAAAGGTTAAAAATTTAGGATATTCATTTGAGAGAACAAATAAAGGATGTGGAATAATAACTGTAGAAGGAAAATCAAATGAAAAAGTTATAGGACTTTCATCTCATGTAGATACTTTAGGAGCAATGGTAAGATCTATAACTAGTAAAGGAACTTTAAAATTTACATTAGTAGGTGGACCAATAGTTCCAACTTTAGATTCAGAATATTGTACAATAAGAACTCGTGATGGAAGAGAATATACAGGAACATTTCTTTCAACTAGTGCAGCAGTACATGTTTATGAAGATGCAGCATCTAAAAAAAGAGATCCAGAAAATATGGAAATAAGAATAGATGAAAATGTAAAAAATAAAGAAGATGTATTAAATTTAGGAATAAATTCAGGAGATTACATTTTTATTGAACCAAAAACTACTGTAACAAAAAGTGGTTTCTTAAAATCAAGATTTATTGATGATAAAGGAAGTGTAGCTTGTCTTATAAGTCTTTTAGAATTATTTAAAAGAGAAAATATAGTTCCAACATATAAAACAAAAATGTTTATTTCAACTTATGAAGAAGTAGGTCATGGTTCAGCATATATTCCAAGTGATATAACTGAAATGATAGCAGTAGATATGGGATGCATTGGTGATGACTTAAATTGTACAGAATATGATGTTTCAATTTGTGCAAAAGATTCAGGTGGACCATATGACTATAATATGACAACAGAATTAGCTAACTTAGCAAAAGAAAATAATTTAGATTATGTTATAGACATATATCCTAGATATGGTTCAGATGTTGGAGCAGCTTTAAGAGGCGGAAACAATATTAGAGGAGCTTTAATAGGACCAGGAGTACATGCAAGTCATGGAATGGAAAGAACACATTATAATGCTTTAGAAAATACAATAAAATTATTACATTTATATTTAACTAAATAATTGTATATAATATAGAAAAATTTAACAATAAAAGAATCTTAATATACTAGATTAAAACTGGATATATTAGGATTTTTTTATTATAAGCTTATTAATTTTGAAGTAATAGATAACTATATATTTTTACTTATAACAAAATACCTATTAGGAAAAGCTAGAAATGGATAAAGTTTAAGGATAAATCTTCTTAAAAGGTAAATAGTTATAAGAAGATAATTAAATGAATAATGAAAATTTTATTTGAAGATTATTAATGCTATAAAGTAAATTGACTATAAAAGACCAGAATATAAGGCTTTAAGTAAAGTTATACATATAAAAAATCATTTATACATTAATGATTTTTTTTATTTTAATATAGTTTTTATGCTTAAAAAATCTAAATTAAGATATTTTAATAAATAAAAATTTATATTATATATAAGTATTTACTTATTATAAATAAAAAATGATAAGTAAATTGACATATATAAAAATAAAGAATATTATAAGGTATATAAATTGCAGTACATAAAGATAAAATTACGAAAGAAGTGATAAAATGAAAGAAATTTTAAAACTCTTTTTCACATTTTTAAAAATAGGTGCTACTACATATGGTGGTGGTTACGCCATGATAGGAATTATGGAAAAAGAGATTGTAGATAAAAAGAAATATTTAGATTTAGAAAGTTATTTAGATATACTTACTGTATGTCAAAGTCTTCCCGGACCTTTAGCTATAACATCTACAGCTTTTATAGGATATAAAATTAATAAGTTTGTTGGTGCTATAGTTAGTCTTTTAGGAACACTTATACCATCATTTATTATTATATTTTTAGTTGCTACTGTATTTACAAAGTTTGAATCAAATATTTTTGTTCAACATGCTCTTCAAGGAATAAAAGCTGTAGTTCCTGTGCTTGTATTTATTGCAGTAATTAAATTTTGGAAAAGGTTAGATAAAAATGTACATAATATAGTTTTTGCATTAGTAGTACTTTTTGCATTAGAATTTTTAAAAATAAATCCAGCATTAATTATTATTTTTTCTGCCATTTATGGAATTTTAGTATATGGAATAAAAGATAGAAAAGGCGGTGTAAAGTAATAATGGAAATATTAAAAATATATATAGCATTTTTTAAGATTGGTGCACTTGCCTTTGGTGGAGGATATGCTATGTTACCTTATATAAGGACAACATTAGTAAATCAAAATCATTGGATTACAGCATCTAAGTTAAATTCTTATATAGGACTTGTTCAAATATCACCTGGACCATTTACAACAAATTTATCAGCTTATGTAGGTTTTAAAACAGCTGGAATATTAGGTGGTCTTGCAGCAATTATAGGTATATCAACAGTTCCATTTATATTAGTTTCAATAGCCTATTGTTTATTTAGTAAAATGCAAAATGCTAAGACATGGCAAAATGCATTAAAAGGAATGAAACCTGCTATAATAGCACTTATTTTTAGTGCCTTAATTTCAGTTTCAGGAAGTGATGTATTTCATATAAGAGAAATAATAATAACAATTATAGGGGCATATTTACTACTATATAAGAAAATTCAGCCATTATACATTATTCTTATTGCCGCAGTGCTTGGGATAGTATTTTATATATAAACTAATATTAAATTTACATATTTTTTTATAATAAGTATATATAGATAATTAAACATAAAATATTTTTTAGAGAATAAGCATAATTTAAATAAACCTAGATGTTTTAAAAATCATCTAGGTTTTTAATTATATACGAGTTTTAGGTTTATTCATCCAAAACTTTTTAGCTTCTTCTTCTAATTTTTCTAATCTTTCATAATAATCAGGAAATTCATTTAAGTGAGCAAGAGCTATCTTACCAGTTGTTAATGGATTACTATTAGTAACATTAGTTTCAGCAGATATTTTTCCATGCTCTAATTCAACATTCATTCCTTTAGTAAAATCACTTAAACTAAATAAAACTTTCGAAAAATCAATTCCTAATTTTTGAGCTACCTTTGCAGCCTCTGCTTCAGTGAAAGTTTTTGAGCTTCTAGTAAGCTTTTTATGTCTAAGCCTTCTTAATATGTTTGATTTCATAAAATACTCCTAATAAATTATTAATTAATAAGTATTATATGCTTAATTAATAAAAATGTATCAAAATAAATTAAAGATTAAAAAAGTTAAAAAAAAGTAAAATTTGAATTAAAATATTAAAAATATAAATTCGTATTATATAATTAGGTGTATCATTTATTTTAAACAAAAATTAAGGAGAAAAGTCGATGAGGGAAAAAAGCAGTAATAGAAATGCTAAAAATAGAAGCAAATCTTCATCAAAGGGTAGGACTGTACAAAGTATAAGAAATAGAGAAAATCAAAAAAAGAAACTACCTAATAATAAACTACATAATAAAAAAATACAGGATAAGTCTGTAATAAATAAACCAGCATCAAATAAAAAACTACAAAATAAATATAAAAGACGTAGAACTTTTTTAGTATTAATTATAGCAATAATATTTATAATAGTTATGGTAGTTATACACACTCATAAAACAAATGCGGCAAATAGTTCAAATTATATGAATCAAGGAAATAATTATGTTATAAATAATGAATATCAAAAAGCGATAGATAGTTACAAGCAAGCTTTAAATATTGATAGTAATAATACAAAGGCTAAAGACCTTATAGGAATATTACAAGGTTATATGAAGGCTAAAAGCTGTTATGATAATGGAGATATTAATGCTGCTAACCAAGCATTATCTGCAATAAATCCAAACTATACAAGATATCCAGTTGGTATGCAAATAAATGGACTTAAAGCTCAAATATCTGCTGCAATGCAAAATGGAGGGACAAGTTCAGGGACAAGCTCAGAAGCTAAAGATGATATACTTACTTTAAATAATTTATACTCTAGTGGACAATATCAAAAAGCACTTGATCTTATCCAAAAACTTAACAAAGAAAATTTAAATGCTACTCAACAGGTTTATGTTTCAGAAATAAATAATAATATAGAACAGAAACTAGGAACATCATCTAGTTCAAACAATCAATTTTCAACTAGAGGAAAATATTTAAATGAACTAGATAAAATAAATGTACAAGTTAATAATATGGATTTATCAGCCCAAACTTATGAGCAGAAGCTGCAAAGAGCTAAAAATAAATATACTGTTTGGAATGATGAATTAAATAAAATATTACAAAACATAGAAAATAATATATCAGGAGATAAATTAACTCAGCTTCAAACATCACAACAAGCATGGGCTCAACAAAAGAATGCTCAAGCTGTTCAAAGTGAAGCACAATATAACAATCAGTTAGTTAAAGAGACAGCAAATTATCAAACACAAAGAAGTTTAACAAAAGATAGATGCTACTATTTAGTTAACACATATATGTAAAAGAGATATATAAATAATTGTTTGACTTCTTAAAAAATATCTAATTAGCATAAACATGTAAAAAAGGATGCCAAAAGGCATCCTTTTAATTTTGTAAAATAATATTTTAAAATAACTTTTTATTCATTTATAAATATATTATTAAGATAAATATTTCAAAAAATTATTTATAATATTATAGATATAGAAAGCTATTTAAATATAAAGTTTTATGCTTCTAATATTTCTTTTTCAAGAGAATCCATAAGCTTTTGTACTGGAACAATTTCTTTTATTCTATGAGCATTTTCACCACAGAAAACTAATCCATTATCTATATTTCCAGTAACAGAATTTATTAAGGCTTGAGTAATACAATAAGGAGTATCTGCTGGATTACAAGGAATCATACAATCATAGCATCTTTCAACCTTAACTTTACCTTCTTTAGTTTTCTTTACAAAATCATTTAAAATAGCACGACCTGGCATTCCAACAGGACTTGAAACAATTTCTACATCATCTATAGTTGAATTTAAATAAGCATTTTTAAAATCATCAGATGCATCACATTCATCAGTTGCAACAAATCTAGTTGCCATTTGAACTCCTGAAGCTCCAAGCTTTAAATATTTAGCTATATCATTACCATCAAATACACCACCAGCAACTAAAACAGGAATTTGTGCATTATATTTTTCTTCATATTCTTTTACATGGTCAATAATTTTTACTACTTCAGCTTCAAATTCTTCTTCTTTCATATTTATTTGGTCTTTTTTAAATCCAAGATGACCACCAGCTTTAGGACCTTCAACAATTACAGCATCAGGTAATCTATTATTATGTTTTTCCCAAAGCTTCATTATTACACGACAAGCCTTTAAAGATGATATTATTGGTGCTATTTTTACTGTAGAATCTTTAACTATTTTTGGTAGAGCAGTAGGCATACCAGCACCAGAAATTATTAAATCAATTCCAGCTTCTATAGCAGTTTTAACGTAATCTTCATAATCTTTAGTAACAACCATTATATTTACACCTAAAACTCCATTTTTAGTTTTTTCTTTCGCTATTTTTATATGTTCTTTAAGAGCTCTTAAGTTTGCAGCTTTAGAGTTCGTATTAAAATCTTTTTCTTTGAATCCTATATCTGCTGCTGAAATAACACCAATACCACCAGCATTAGTAACAGCTGCCGCAAGTGATGATAGTGAAACACCAACACCCATTCCACCTTGAATTATTGGAAGTCTAACTTGTAAATTTCCTATTTTTAAAGGTTTAATATTCATAACAAAATACCTCACTTAAAATTTATTTGAAAATTAAATATTTTGATAATCAAAATAATTTTTATTATATTATAATCTAAATTTTTAAAATTAACAACTAAAAGAGCTAGAATTTTTAGGAAGAAAAAAATTATTGACAATAAAATATATATTTGATAAAATAAAAAACGTTCTAGGGGTATGGCTCAATTGGTAGAGTAGTGGTCTCCAAAACCATTGGTTGTGGGTTCGAGTCCTACTGCCCCTGCCAGAAGCACTTAATTTTATTAAGTGCTTTTTTTATGTGTGTTTTTATTTAACTTAAATAAATGTTTCTTAATTGTTAATGTAGACAAAATTATGGATAGTTATTCCTTAAATAGCAATATAATAGGAAAATAATATCCTATATATATTAATTTTACATTATTAAGTAAAAATAATATGTTAATATACACCTTTTAAATTTGAATAAAAAATTAAAAAAACAAATAAAATATAATAAATTGCAAAAAAAAACTGATAATTCCCTGAAAAAAATAATTAAATTAAAAAAATTATAAAAATATTAATCAAATATTAAAAAATATGTTATAATTATTTTAGAAGGGAAAAGGTGATTACAAATGAAAGGTAAAAAAGTGTTTATATTAACGATAATACTTAGTTGCTTAATATTAACATTTGCAATTAAATTCATAAATATGGAAATACATAAAGAGCGTTTTGAAGTTGTAACTAGCAATAATTCCATTAATAAACAAAATAGTAAAGAAGTAAATTCAGTAGTAAAAGTTATAAAAGATCAACAATATCAAAAAGCAAATAGATTAAGTAATTCACAAAAAACTGTATATATAATTGTTGATGATAAAAATATAAATGAAAAAAATATAGACAGGCTTTTAAATTTAAGTAATGATTTAAATTTAAAAATTACTTTTATAGATAATAACGAAATTATAAATGAAGATGATAAAATAGAGTTTTCAGGAAATACAGTCCTTCCAGAAGAATTAGATTTATATAAATTAATTGAAAATAATAAATTAGAATATTTTAAATTAAGTGAAGGATTAAAAATAAATAATTCTAACACAAACGGAATCATTATGATAATTGATAATATACAAAGCTTAGGAGAAAATAATAGTAATTTTAAAAATGCCGTAAAGGATTTAAAAGAAAAAGGATATTCATTTAAAGCTTTAGATTAAGTAATATATTATTATACATATTAAATAACATATGATTAAGATAATAAATTGGGGGATTTATTATATAGAGGGGAAAATTTATATATATTTATTTAAATGCTATGCAAAATTTATTGCATAGCATTTTTATTTTATAGTCTTTTATTTTTATGGAAAATATATATAATGAAATTAGAACAGAGGTTCGAATCGGGTTAAAGAGGAGAAAGGTATGAATAAGGTTAAGATATTACATTGTGGAGATATACATTTAGATACACCTTTTAAAGAATTTAATAAAGAGGTAGCTAAAAATAATAAGGAAGAAATAAAGAGAGTTTTAAAAAATATAATTAATATTTGTAATGAAGAAAAAGTAGAAATACTTCTTATATCAGGAGATGTATTTGATAATTATACAGTAAAGAAAGAAACATTAATTTATGTAAGTCAAATCTTTAAGATGTTAGAAAATACTAGAGTTTTTATAAGTCCTGGGAATCATGATCCATTTAATGAAAAATCATTTTATACTCTTATAGATTGGCCTGAAAATGTTTATATATTTAAAGGTGATATGGAGAGAATAGATTTAGATGATTTAAATCTTTCAGTTCATGGTTTTGCTTTTAATGAAAAATATATAAAAGAAACAAAATTAAGAAATATAAATATAAAAGAAGATAATATAAATATTTTAGTTTGTCATGGAGATTTAAATGGGAAAAGTAGTGATTATAATCCTATATTAAAAGAAGATATAGAAATGAGTAAATTAGATTATATTGCATTAGGACATATACATTTATATTCTGGAATACAAAAAATAGGACAAACTTCCTATGCTTATTCAGGCTGTCCACAAGGAAGAGGCTTTGATGAATTAGATTCTAAAGGAGTAATAATAGGTGAAGTAAGTAAAGGTTTTACAGATTTAAGCTTTAGAGAAACTTCAATTAGAAATTATTATTCTATAAAGGTTGATGTAACAAATCTTAATACCACTTTAGAAGTAGAAGAAAAAATAAAAAATGAAACAAAAGATTATAAAAGGGATAAAGACTTATTTAAAATTATTTTAATTGGAAATACCTCTAAAGAGTTTAATATAAATGAAAATATAATTTTAGAGTCTTTAAAAGAAGAGTTTTATTTTATAAAAATAATAAATAATACAAAGGTTCAAATAAATTATGACCATATTAATTTAGATTCAGTAGAAGGAATTTTTATAAATGAAATTAAGAAGAGAATGGAAGATGAAGAAGATAAAGAAATATTAGAATTAGCACTAGACATAGGACTTATAAGTTTAATGAATGAAGAGGTAAACTTAGATGATTATTAAAGAAATAAAGATAAAGGCTTTTGGTGGATTAAAAGATAAAGTTATATCTTTAAAATCAGGAATGAATTTAATATATGGAGAAAATGAAAAAGGAAAATCTACTATAGAAAACTTTATAAAGCTTTGGCTTTATGGAGTACCATCTAAAGGAGGAAGAGATTTAAGAAAAAAATATTCTCCTTTTTCTGGCGAAGTAATGGCAGGAGAGCTTATTATAGAGCATGATAATAGAGAATATGAGATAAGAAGAACATTTGGAAAAACTAAAAGAGGCGATACTTTAGAAGTTATAGATTTATTATCTGGGGAAGATATAAAAAATAAAATGCAAAAGGAAGTTGGGGAATTCTTTTTAGGAGTAAATGAAAGAACTTTTTCAAAAACTCTTTTTATTCCACAATTAGGAGTAGAAGTTAAAAAAGAAAAAGATGAAGAAATAAAGGACAAGCTTCAAGAGATTTTTGGATCAGGAACAGGAGAAGTTTCTGCAAGTACAGGAATAGAAAATCTATCTAAAAAGAAAAAAGAATTAAAAACTACTAGAGGAACAGGAGAAATAGATAAGTTAAATCTAGAGCTAGATAGTTTACAAAGAGAAAAAGCTGAAATTTATAAAGCTATTGATTTAAATTTAGATAATGAAAGCCTTTTATTAAAAGAGAAAAAAGAAAATAAAGTTTTAAAAGAAGAAATAGAAAAGCTTGAAATATATAAGAAATACATAAAGAAGAAAAATTTAAAAAAAGAATATGAAGATATATTTAAGTATTTAAAGCGTGGAGAAGAAATAAAAAAGGAAGAAGAACTTTTAAATAAAGATTTAATTGTAGGAGAATTCAATTTAGATACGGATTATTTAGATAATATTGAAAAAATATATAACAACTATAATATATTAGAAGAAAAAATTTCAGAAAAAGAAGAGCATATAAGAGTTTTAAAAGAAGAATTAGAAGAAGAGATAAAAAGCTTTAAAGAATATGAATTCTTTAATTCTTTAGATTTAGGGATAAAAGAAAAATTAATAAAGCTAAATGCAGAACAGGAATCTTTAAAAGAGAAAAAAGATAGATATGATAAATTATTAGAAAGTATAAATAAAGAAGAAGAAAAAATACAAGTTAAAGAAAGATTTTTAGGGGATGTATTAAACCTAAAGCCTCATGTAGAAGAAATAAAGGAATTACTAAAGGAATATGAGCATAATTTAATAAGTCTAAAGAAGGAATATGAAAAAGAAGAAGGCTTAAAAGATAATACAAATAAAAGTGGAAATTCTAAAATATATATTATTTCAGCTATAGTTGGATTATTGGGACTAGGAGTAAATACATTCATAGGAAAAAATCTTATAATTTATATTGTATTTTTAATAATTTTATTAGGTTCAATTGGCTTATACATTATGAATTCTAAAAAAGATAATGTAGAAGAAAATTGTGGTAATGAAATAAATGAATTAAAAGAAAATATTGATTTTATAGAAAACAAATTTAAAGACTTTATTGAGTTATCTAATGTAAAAAATAAAGAAAATCTTATAAGAAGCATTAAGCTCTTAGAGGACTTTATTCAATTTGAAAATAAAACTAATTTTGCTATAGAAGAAAGATTAAATTTAATAGAAGAGTTAAATATAGAAAATGAAAAAGAAAGATATAATCAAAATGAAAAAATATTAGACTCTGTAATAAAGATGTCTAGTAGTAACAATATAGATGAAGTTTATATTAAAATAGATAAATATGAAAAGATAAGATTATTAAAAGAAACTCTTAAGCAAAAGAAAAGTTTATTAGAATCTGAAATAGAAAATATAAAAAATGAAAAAGAAAATTTAAAAGAAGAACTTTTACTTCAATTAAAAAAAGGAAATTTAGAAAATATAGATATAAGTAATTTAAAAAATTATATTGAAGAAATAAGAAACAAGCTTTTAAAGAAAAAAGAGCTAGAAAGTGCTTTAGAAAATATTCAAGAAACTTATAATACTCTTTTAAAAGATAGAGATATAGAAGACATAAAAGAAGAATTTTCAAGAATAGGAGATAATTTTGAAGAGTCTAATTATAAAAAAGAGGAAGATATAGAAGCTGAGCTTAAAAATAAATCAAATAAGCTTATAGAATCTGAAAAAAAGATAAAATACTTAGAAGGCGAAATAAAATTAAGCTTAGCAGGAAAAAGAGATATAAATATAGTTGAAGAAGAAATTTTAGAAGTTACAGAAAAAATTGAAAAGTTAGAAAAAACATATAAAGCTATAAATATAGCAATAGAAGTTTTAGAGAATGCAGATAGAAAAATAAAAGAAAAATTTGGACCTACTTTAAATGAAAATATAAAAGAAATTTTTAGTAAGCTTACAGATAGTAAATATGGAGATGTAATTTTAAAAGAAGACTATGATTTATTAGTAAGAGATGAAGAAAGCTTATTTTCTAGTGAATATTTAAGTAATGGTTCAAGAGACCAATTATATCTATCATTAAGACTAGCTTTAATAAAATTTCTGTTTAAAGATAAAGAAGTTCCAATAATATTTGATGAAGTTTTTCTTCAATATGATGATATAAGAAGAGAAAGAGGAATAAAATTAATAAGCGAAGAAAACCTAGCGCAAACTATAATTTTCACTTGTCAAAGAATAGAAGAAGATATTATTGACAAAAATAATATTAAATGCAAAAAAATCTATATTTAATTGACAAATAGGAAATTAAAGGTTATGATTTTGTTTGTAAATGCAAATCATATGCAAAGGAGATAAGGATGAAAAAAATCATAACAATTTTAACAATAGGGGTCTTAGCTCTACTAGCAGTAGGTTGCTCAAAAACAGATTCTAATTCAGAATCAAAGGTAAATGAGAATGGGAAAATAAAAATTACAGCTTCAATATTTCCAGTAGCGGAAATAACAAAAGCTATAGGTGGAGATAAAGTAGATGTACTTACTTTAGTACCAAAAGGTCAAGAACCACATCATTTTGAACCAAATACAGGAGCTTTTAAAGAGCTTCTTAGTAGCAAAATGTTTATATATAATGGGCTTGGAATGGAAGAATGGCTTAATGATGTAAGCGCAAAATTAAAAGAAAATAATATTTTAAGCGTGGATTCAAGTAATGGGGTAGATGTTTTAAAAGATGGAGATAAAATAGATCCACATGTTTGGCTAAGTTTAAAACAAGTTCAAGTTCAAGCTAAAAATATAAAGGATGCTTTAATTAAAGAAGATCCAAAAAATGAATCTTATTATAATGAAAATTATGAAAAGTTTATAAAAGATTGCAATGATTTATATAACGAATATAAGCCAAAATTTGAAGAATTAAAAAATAAAAATTTCGTAACAGGTCATGCAGCTTTTGGTTATCTTTGTAGAGATTTTGGATTAACTCAAGAGTCAGTAAGTTCTTTATATGCAGATGGTGAACCAACACCAGGAAAACTTCAAGAATTAGTTAACTATTGTAGAGAACATAATGTTAAAGTTATTTTCTCAGGAACATTATCAGAGCCAAAAACTTCTGAAACATTAGCAAAGGAAGTTGGAGCAAAAGTAGTTAAAATATATACTCTTGAATCACAATATGATGATAAAACATATTTAGAAGCAATGAAATATAATTTAGATACAATATATAATTCAATGAAAGAAAATTAGGAAATAATTATAATTCAATGAAATAAAGGGAAGGATATTTTTATACTCTTCCCTTTTTCTTGTTAAGTTATGGTATAATTTACATGTAATAAATTAATAAAAGGAGTAATTTAAATTAATGAACGCACTTAAGTTTTATGAAGAGAATATAGAGAAAAGCAAAGCAGAAATAGATAAAATAAATAAACAAAGCTTAGCAATTGGTTGGAGCAGATTAGTAATTTTTGTACTTTTAATTTTTTCTATATATAAATTTTACTCTATGGATAATCCTACATTAATGGTTTCTTTTGGAGCATTTTTTATAATATTATTTTTAGTAGTAGTAGGATTTCATAATAAGTTTTTACAAAAGAAAAAGAAACAGGAAATAATGATTGAGATAAATGAGCAAGGGCTTAGAAGGTTAAATGGGGAATTTAAAAATGAAGAAGATAAGGGAGAGGAATATATTGATGAAAAACATCCATATACATATGATTTAGATATATTTGGAGACAATTCATTATTTCAACTTATAAATACAACTGTAACTAAAGCAGGACGTGAAGCTTTAGCTAGAATTCTTAGTCGTAATACAATTTCCACAGCAGAAGAAATAAATAAAAAACAAAAAGCTATAGATGAATTAGGTAAAAAGGTTAAATGGAGACAAAAATTAATCTTAAATGGAAAGTTAAATATAAATAATACTGATGAAGAAGTTAATGAACTTGAATATCTAAAAGAATGGAGCAAAAGTGAAGGAAAGACAGTTGGATATAGAAAAATAATAGCTTATATTTTTATAGCTATAACTTTTATAGCTATAGTTATGTCTTTTATTGGAACTTTAAAAGGAAGTTATATACTACTTTTACTTATGGTAAACTTTATTGTTATAAGAAGTTTAACTAAGGATAGTAGGGATGTTTTGCATATGTTTTCCTTAATAAAACCTACTGTTAAGGCTTATTCAGAAATACTAGCTTTAATAGAAGATGAGAATGTTGAGTCAGAATATTTAAAAGAAATAAAAAATAAAATAAAAAATGTAGATAACAATATCTCTTGTAAAAAAGAAATGAAAAAATTATCTTCAATTTTAGATTGGGTTGGAGATAGTAATGGAAACGCGTACTATTTAATAATAAACTTATTTATTTTCTCAGATGTATTCTTAGTTTCTAATTTAGAAAGTTGGAAAAAGAAAAATGGAAAATATTTAGATTCATGGCTTGAAGCTATGGGAGAATTTGATGCATTATCAAGTGTTGCAAACTTACCATTTGATTTTGATGAATGGAATTATCCAGAAGTAGTTTCAGAAAAAGTAGTGCTTGGAGAAGAAATTGGTCATCCAATTTTAGGAGAAAGAGCAGTTAGAAACACTTATAGATTAGAAGAAAGCACAAAAGTAACATTAATAACAGGTTCGAATATGTCAGGTAAAAGTACATTCTTAAGAACTATTGGTTTAAATTTAGTTCTTTCATATTTAGGTGCACCAGTTAGTGCAAAGAATTTCAAGTGTGGCCTTTTTGACCTTTATACTTGTATGAGAACAAAGGATAATTTACAAGAAAGTATATCTTCTTTCTATGCAGAAATTTTAAGAATAAAACTACTTATAGAAGGGGCTAAAGAAGGAAAGAGAATATTCTTCCTTTTAGATGAAATATTTAAAGGAACAAATTCAGAAGATAGACATACAGGAGCTAAAGTTTTAATAAATCAATTAATGGATGCAGGTGCAGTAGGACTTGTATCAACTCATGATTTAGAATTATGTGATTTAGAACTTAGAGATAATAGAATAAAAAATCAAAACTTTAGAGAGTATTATGAAGATAATAAAATTAAATTTGATTATAAGCTTAGAGAGGGAAGAAGTAAGACACAAAATGCAATTCACTTGATGAAGCTTGCAGGAATAGACTTTAAAGAGAATAATTAAGATAAACTTAGGAGTTTTTATGGGGTATGTAGTAATTGATTTGGAATTTAATAGAATGGATAACATAGAAAAGCATTATCCAAATATATATTTAGAACATGAATATCTTAAAGATATAGATATAGAAAGTGAAATAATAGAAATTGGGGCTATAAAGGTTGACCAATATATGAAAGTAGAGGAAGAATTGAAGGTTTATATTAAGCCTTCAATATTTCCTGTTTTAAATCCTGAAATAATAAATATAACAAAGATAACAAATGAAGATTTAGAAAAAGGAATTTCTTTTGAAGAAGCTATGGCTAAATTAAAAGAATTTACAGGAAACAATATATTATGTTCATGGGCAAAAGATGACATAGCTCAAATAATTATAAATTCACATTATCACAAATATGAAGATATAAAATGGGTTAATAAATATATAGATATACAAGAGTATGTAACTAAAGTTATTGGAGCTAAAAAATCATTAAGCTTAAAAAATGCATTAACAAGGCTTAATATAAAGGCCGATAGTAATCTTTTACATGATGCACTTAATGATGCATATTTTACAGTACAAGCTTTTAAACAGCTATATAATTATAGAATAGTTAAAAATTATATAGTAAATAATGTGTATGATATGCCAGCTATAAATTTAAAGTGTGTTGATAATATGGAATTGAATTATAGTAAGATAAAATCAGCATGTCCAAAATGTAGGAGAAAAATAATATTAGATTTTGACTATATGCCTGCAAGATGGCGTTTTATTTCTGTAGGAATTTGTTCTAAATGCCATTCAGCAGTTTTAAACGAAGTTATAGTTAAAAAAACATTACTTGGAAAAGTTATTTATTCAGAAATAGGTAGTATTTTAAATGAAATAGAATATTCCGATTACTCATACAGATTAGAGAAATATTTTATTAAAAAAGAAAAAAAATCTTAAGTATTATATGATATAGTTTAATATGTTAGAATATTAGATGTAAATAAATAATTTTAGGAGAATAAAGATATGAATATAGCATTTTTCCTTACACCAAAAAACGAAGTTATTTGCGAAAATTTAGAAGCGACAATGAGACAAGTTATGGAGAGAATGGAACATCACGGTTATACAGCTATACCTATTATAGATAAGAGTGGTAGATATGTTTCAACAATTACAGAAGGAGATTTATTGTGGAAACTAAAAAATACTCCAGAATTAAATTTTAAAAATACTGAGTCAGTAAAAGTAAAAGATATAAAGACAAGAAGAACACATAAAAGTGTTTCTATAAATGCAAATATTGAAAGTTTAATTTCTTTAGCGGTAAATCAAAATTTTGTTCCAGTGGTAGATGATGAAGGAATCTTTATTGGAATAATTAAAAGAAGTGATATTATAGAGTTTTGCTATAAAGAGATTAAAGAAAAATTATAAAAAAGACAAGCCATTTACGTGGTTTGTCTTTTTATTTTTATAAATAAAAGTTAATAAATTTATAAAAATAAATTTTTGGTTTTTAATTTTATTCATAAAAAATAGTTGACAGGTAAAAATAATAAATGTATTATAAAAACATAAGTTACCCCAACCGAGGGGGGTGGGGATTAAATTAGAAAATTAAAATCTCAAAAACTTGTAGTTATTAATTTAACTAAAAGAGAAAATTAAGGGGTTGATAAAGTGAAAAAGATTTTTGAGGTAAAAGGAATGACTTGTGCTGCATGTTCAAGTAGAGTTGAAAGAGTCTTAAATAAAAAAGATGGAGTAAATGAAGCTGTAGTGAATCTTGCAACAGAAAAGTTAAACATAGATTTTGATAAAGATAAAATCAGTTCAGAAGATATATTAAATGCTATTAAAAAAGCTGGTTTTCAAGGAAAAGAGTTATCAAATGGTAACGAAATACACAAGGAATTTAGTGTAAAAGGAATGACTTGTGCAGCTTGCTCAAGTAGAATCGAAAGAGTTCTAAATAAAAAAGAAGGTGTTGAAGAAGCAGTAGTAAATCTTGCAACAGAAAGACTAAATATTAAATTTGATAAAAGTATTATAAACGAAGATGGAATTATACAAGCTATTAGAAAAGCAGGATATGATGCATCAGAAATAAAAAAATCTGAAATAGGTGTGAAAAATTATAAAGTAAAAGGAATGACTTGTGCAGCTTGTTCAAGCAGAATTGAAAGAGTTTTAAATAAAGTAGATGGAATTGAAAGTGCAGTAGTAAATTTAGCAACAGAAGATTTAGTTGTAAAATTTGACCCTTCTAAGTTAAGAGGAAGTGATATAGAAGCCCAAGTTAAAAGAGCTGGATATGAAGCTTTTGAAGTTTTAGAAGAAACTGAAGTTGAAAAGCCAGAAGATAGGTCAATGAGAAAAATAAAGAAAACAAGATTAAGATTAATACTTGCAGCAATATTTGCAATACCTCTTGTAACAATTTCAATGGGACCTATGATACATCTTCCATTACCAAGTATTATAAATCCAACTATTAATCCATTAAACTTTGCAATTATACAACTTATATTAGCAATTATTATAAGTATAATTGGTATAGAATTTTTTACTCATGGTTATAAAAATCTTATACATTTAAGTCCTAATATGGATAGTTTAATTGCTATTGGAAGTTCAGCAGCAATAATTTATGGAATATATGCAATATATAAAATTGCTACTGGACATTTAGAATTTGCACATCACTTATATTTTGAATCAGCTGGTATGATAATAGCATTTATAAGTCTTGGTAAATTTTTAGAAGCAATAACTCAAGGAAAAACTTCTGATGCTATAAGTAAACTAATGGGATTAGCTCCTAAAACAGCTACTATAATAGTCCATGGAGAAGAAAGAGTTGTAAAAATAGAGGAAGTTAAAGAAGGAGATATAGTTATAGTTAAGCCTGGAGAAAAACTTCCTGTTGATGGAGAGATTATAGAAGGTACTTCAACTATTGATGAAGCAATGCTTACTGGTGAAAGTATTCCAGTAGATAAGAGAGTTGGAGATGAAGTATTTGGAGCTAGTATAAATAAAACTGGAATGTTTAAATACAAAGCTACAAAAGTTGGTAAAGACACAGTATTATCACAAATCATTAATTTAGTTGAAAGTGCTCAAGGAACAAAAGCTCCTATTGCAAAGCTTGCTGATATTATTTCTGGGTATTTTGTACCTACAGTTATTACACTTGCAGTTATATCAGGATTACTTTGGTATTTTGGAGCTGGGGAAAGTTTAGAATTTTCATTAAATATATTTATCTCAGTTTTAGTAATAGCTTGTCCATGTGCTTTAGGATTAGCAACTCCTACAGCTATTATGGTTAGTACAGGAAAAGGTGCAGAATATGGAGTATTAATTAAAAGTGGAACAGCTTTAGAAGAAGCACATAAAATTAGTACAATTATTTTGGATAAAACAGGAACTATTACAGAAGGAAAACCAAAAGTTACAAATATAATTTCAGATACTATGGAAGAAAATGAGTTATTAAGACTTGCAGCGGCTGCTGAAAAAGGTTCAGAGCATCCACTAGGAGAAGCTATAGTAAATGAGGCAAAAGAAAGAAACTTAGAATTACCTCAAATTTCAGATTTTAATGCAATTCTTGGAGAAGGGATTGAAACTAAAATTGAAGACAAAGATATTGTTATTGGTAATAGAAAGTTAATGAATAGATTCAAAATAGATATTGATAACATAGAAGAAAGAGCGAACCATTTAGCTAATGAAGGAAAAACACCTATGTTTATAGCTGTTGATGGAGTATTTATAGGAATTATTGCTGTAGCTGATACTCTTAAAGAGAATAGCAAACAAGCAGTTAGAGCACTTTATAACATGGGAATTGACGTAGTTATGTTAACTGGAGATAATGAAAAAACAGCAAAAGCAATTGCAAGAGAAGTTGGAATTGATAGAGTTGTTTCAGATGTTTTACCTGAAGGAAAGGCAGATGTTGTTAAAGAAATTCAAGCTGAAGGAAAGAAAGTTGCAATGGTTGGTGATGGAATAAATGATGCTCCAGCACTTGTAACAGCAGAAATTGGTATAGCAATTGGTTCAGGAACTGATGTAGCTATTGAATCAGCAGATATAGTTTTAATGAGAAGTGATTTACTTGATGTTGTATCAGGAATTCAATTGAGTAGAGCAACTATAAAGAATATAAAAGAAAATTTATTTTGGGCATTTGGATATAACGTAGTAGGAATTCCATTTGCAATGGGTATATTCCACTTATTTGGAGGACCATTATTAAATCCAATGATAGGTGCATTTGCAATGAGCTTAAGCTCAGTGTCAGTTTTACTTAATGCCTTAAGATTAAAAAGATTTAAACCAAATTTTTAAATAAAATAATGCCACAACAAGGGGCTTTGTACCTTGTTATAAAAATAAAAGAAAAGGAATGATTTTTATGTTAAAGTATATAGTAAGAATTGAAGGAATGGCATGTGGAAATTGTGTAAAACATATTGAAGAGGCTTTAGAAGCAAATTCAAAAGTTGATAAATTTAATGTTGAAGTTGGAAAAGCTGTTGTAGAAGGAACAATATCAGAAAATGAATTAAAAGATTTAATTGAAGATGTAGGATATGATGTAACTGAAATATCTAAATAATTTTAATGAAAGAGGCTATCTAAATGGATTAGTCCTAAATCCTTATAGATAGCTCCTTTGTTAAGTGAAATTTAAGCAATGCTTTTTTAAAAAATTATTAAACTCTATTTCAAAATTTTCTTTATTGGAAAAAACATCTGAATCTTTTATCATATAATTAGTATCAAAATTTTTAGGGAGTTTTTCCTGAATTTTAATTATTATAGATTCAATTTCAGAAGTTTTTTTGAAAAAATCAGAGATAGAGTTAGAAAAAATATTTTTAAGCGAAAATTTTGATGAAGTAATGTCTTTGTTAAAGTCATCTTCTAATGTGGTGTATATTTCTTGAAGTGCGATAAGGTGTTCATTTAGAAGGTTAAATTCATTAGAGATTTCTAAATCAAATTTAGTTAAATTATTGTATATGAGGGTTTCTTTATAATATTTAAAGAAACCTCTTTTACAAAGATCAATATTATTTTTTTCTTTAGAAATATAAATTTTGTTTATATAGTCATTCATTTTATCAAAAGATAAAGATGTTATTTTTCTATATGAATTAAGCCTATCATTTAAAATAGAAATTTTTAATGATATGGAATCAAGCTCTTCTTTAAATTCTAGTAAATCTTTATAATCTTTCATGTTTTTTTTAGCTTTTATTTTATTTAAAAATTTCAAGACTATTTCCTCCGAAAATAAAGTATAGTGTATTATATGAAAATTACATTTAAAAGGTTATATAGTTAGTTTTTAGAAAATAGTTGAGAAAAAATAATCAATAGATTAGAATTAAATATGTATTATAAAAAAGGAGTGGATCGTATGAGTAATGAGAATACTATGCAAGAATTATTAGACCAATATGATGTAAAAACAATAAAAAAAGGTGATATTCTAGAAGGTACAATTATAAGTGTAGATTCAAAAGGTGCAAACGTTAATATAAATTATGCTTTTGATGGTTTCATATCTAGAGATGAAATAAGTACTAAGGAAGTAAATCCAACTGAAGAATTAAAAGAAGGAGATAAAGTAAGAGTTATTGTTTTATCACCAAATGATGGAGAAGGATATGTTCTTCTTTCAAGAAAAAGTCTTTTAATTAAAGAAGAAAAAGAAGCTTTAAAAGCTGTATTAAAAGCAGAAAGAGAAGATATAAAAGATGCTTTTGATAATGATAAAGAAATAACTGTTCAAGTTAAAGAAGAAATTAAAGGTGGACTTTTATGTGCTTATGGAAAAACTAGAGTTTTCTTACCTGGTTCATTAATAAGCAGAACAAGAGTAAATGCTAAAGACTTTGTTGGAGATGAATTAGTAGTTAAAATAATAGAATTAGATTTCAAAAACAATAAAGTTGTAGCTTCAAGAAAAGTTATAGAAGAAGCTGAATATAAAAAGATGGAAGAAAAGAATTGGAATTCATTAAAAGAAGGAGAAAAAATAACAGGAACTGTTAAGAATACTACTAAATTTGGTGCTTTCGTAGAAGTTCTTCCAGGAGTTCAAGGGTTAATTCACATAAATGATTTAGCTTGGGAAAAAGTAAAAAGAGTTGAAGATGTAGTTAAAAAAGGAGATACTGTTGAAGTATTTATAGGAAGTGTTGATAAAGAAAATAAAAGACTTTCACTTGTATTAAAAGATAATCTTCAAGAACCATGGACATTACATGGACCAGAAATAAAAGTTGGTGGAGTTTTTGAAGGTACAGTTAGAAAACTTGCTAAATTTGGAGCTTTTGTAGAAATATTTAAAGGTGTTGAAGGATTAGTTCACTTATCAGAAATAACTGATGATGTTATAAAAGACCCAGCAGAAGTTCTTCATACAGGAGACAAAGTAAAAGTTAAAGTATTAAGCATAGATGTTGAAAATAAAAAACTTTCACTTAGCATAAAAGATGCAGCTGAAAAAAGTAAAGAATATGTTCAATATGTAGATTCAAGTGAAGATGATGTAACTCTTGGAGATATGTTTAAAGATTTATTTAAATAGAATATATATTAGAAGCTCTACAGCAATTATTGTTGTAGAGCTTATTATTTATACAGATAAAAAGTATTTATATTTTTTGTTGTGAAATATAAGATCTTAATTAGAATTTTATAAAGATAAATATGCTCATGAAAAGGCTTTTTCGAATGTGAAAAGTCTTTTTTTTATAAAAATTTAAATAGGTGATTTGAATCACATATTATAAAAGTCAATTTTAATAGAATAATAACTGCAAACGAGATAAGTAAGGAGTGTTTAGAAATGAAAGCAAGAGTAGATAAAGATACTTGTATTGGATGTGGGTTATGTACAGCTGTATGTCCAAGCATTTTCTCAATGGAGGATGATGGAAAATCTGTAGCAAAAGATGTTGAATTAGATAATGATACACTTATAGATGCTAGAGAAGCAGAAAGCCAATGTCCAGTTGGAGCTATAAGCGTAGAATAGTAAATTAAACCAATATCTAGTATAGGGCTAGATTAAAATACGCGATTTTTTAAATGAAAACTTAGAAAAATATAAAATTAATACACGGAATTTTAATACGGAGGAAATAATAATGGGATTATTTTTTAGAAAAAAGTCAGATGAAAAAATGACTAGAGAAGAAATGCAAAAAATGTTTTGTTTCCAATGTCAAGAAACAGCAGGAAACAAAGGTTGTACAGTAAGAGGAGTATGTGGTAAAGATGCTGAACTTGCTGGATTACAAGATGTTTTAATATATGTTGTTAAAGGAATCTCAGAAATTGCAACAAGAGGAAGAGAAGTAGGAATAGACAATAAAGAAGTTAACACTTTTGTAGTTGAATCTTTATTTGCAACTATAACTAATGCAAACTTTGATGATGATGTATTTATCACAAGAATAAAATCAGCATTTTCTTTAAGAGATTACTTAAAAGAACAAATAAAAGCAGCTAATGGGAATTTAGAAAACTTATCAGATGCAGCTACATGGACTTGTAGTACTGTAGAAGAAATGAAAGAAAAAGCACCTAAAGTTGGAGTTTTATCAACAGAAAATGAAGATATAAGAAGCCTTAGAGAACTTATAGTTTATGGAGCTAAAGGATTATGTGCATACTTAAAGCATGCATTAGTATTAGGATATTATAATTCTGAAATTGATGCTAATATGCAAGCTGCACTTGCAAAAACTTTAGATGATTCATTAACAGTTGATGATTTAGTTGCATTAACACTTGAAATGGGTAAATATGGAGTAGATGGTATGGCATTATTAGATAAAGCTAATACTGAAAGCTATGGACACCCAGAAATAACTGAAGTTAACATAGGTGTTGGAAAGAACCCTGGAATTTTAATAAGTGGACATGACTTAAAAGATATGGAACAATTATTAAAACAAACAGAAGGAACTGGAGTAGATGTTTATACTCACAGTGAAATGTTACCAGCTAACTACTATCCAGCATTTAAGAAATATAAACACTTTGTAGGAAACTACGGAAATGCATGGTGGAAGCAAACAACTGAATTTGAAAGCTTTAATGGTCCAATATTAATGACTACAAACTGCTTAGTTCCACCAAAAGATTCTTACAAAGATAGAGTTTACACAACAGGAGTTGTAGGTTTTGAAGGATTAAAACATATTCCTAAAAAAGCTGATGGAACAAAAGATTTCTCAAGCATAATTGAACATGCTAAAAAATGTAGTGCACCAGTTGAAATAGAAAAAGGTAAAATAGTTGGTGGATTTGCACATGAACAAGTATTTAAATTAGCAGATAAAGTAGTAGAAGCAGTTAAAAACGGAGACATAAAGAACTTCTTTGTTATGGCTGGATGTGATGGAAGAGCTAAATCAAGAAATTACTACACAGAATTTGCTCAAAAATTACCTAAAGATGCAGTTATATTAACAGCAGGATGTGCAAAATATAAATATAATAAATTAAACTTAGGAGATATAAATGGAATTCCTAGAGTTTTAGATGCAGGACAATGTAATGATTCATATTCATTAGTATTAATTGCATTAAAATTAGTAGAAGCATTTGGACTTAACAATGTTAATGAACTTCCATTACACTATAACATTGCTTGGTATGAACAAAAAGCAGTAATAGTATTATTATCATTATTATACTTAGGAGTTAAAGATATTCACTTAGGACCAACATTACCTGCATTCTTATCACCAAATGTAGCTAAAGTTTTAGTTGAAAACTTTGGAATAGCTGGAATCACAAATGTAGATGATGATATGAAAATATTCTTAGGATAAGCTAAACACTTTAAAATAAATATATATAACTTAAACTACGTTAGGATTAAAATTCTAACGTAGTTTTTTTATATAATTAATAGATAATTATATATTTTTTATAAATTTAAATTAGTAGTTTTGACAATGGTATATTTTTATGAATTTAAATTGGCGATTATGATAATACTATTTTTGAAATTTATAAAAGGAGTGAGTAAATTTGGAAAATGCAATGTTTTGTTATCAATGTGAGCAAACAGTAGGGGGAAAAGGGTGTACTAAAATGGGGGTATGCGGAAAATCTCCTGAAATAGCAGCTCTTCAAGACCTTCTTATATACCAATTAGAAGGAATTAGTTGCTATGCCAAATATATAATAGATAAAGGAGAAAAAGTAGATGTAAAATTCTCTAAATTTATAGAGGATTCATTATTTACTACATTAACAAATGTTAACTTTGATCCTGATACACATATAAAACTTCTACAAAAATCACAAGAATTAAAAGATGAACTTAAATCTAAAGCAGAAGAATTAAATTTTAATTGTGATAGAGAACAGGTTACTTATAAACTAAGTGATAGTAAAAGCAAATTATTAGAAGATGCCAAATTAGCTAGATTAGATAGAGATACAGATGAAGACCCAGATGTAAGATCACTTAAACATACAATTTTATATGGATTAAAAGGAATAAGTGCTTATGGGCATCAAGCTAGATTTTTAAATTATAATAGTGAAGAAGTAGATAAATTTTACTTTGAAGCATTAGCAGCAATTACAAATCCAGAATTAACATTAACAGAAGCAATTGAACTTATGACTAAAACAGGAAATATGAGTTTAGAAGTAATGAAAGTCTTAGATGATGCGAACACTACTTCATATAAAAATCCAGAACCTACAAAAGTTAATGTAAATATTAAAAAAGGACCATTTATAATTATATCAGGTCATGATTTAAAAGATTTAGAAATGTTATTAGAACAAACAAAGGATAAAGGAGTTAATGTTTATACTCATGGTGAAATGTTACCAGCTCATGGATATCCAGAATTAAAGAAATATCCACATTTAGTAGGAAACTTCGGAAGTGCATGGCAAAATCAACAAAGAGAATTTGATGATATTCCAGGTTGTATACTTATGACAACAAACTGTCTTATGAGACCAAGAGAATCTTATAAAGATAGAATCTATTCTACTAACGTAGTTGGTTGGGAAGGAGTAGAACATATAAAAACTTTAGAAGATGGAACTAAGGATTTTTCAAAAATTATAGAAAAAGCAATAGAACTTGGTGGATTTAAAGAAGACCAAGAAGTTAAAGAAATAATAGTTGGATTTGGACACGAAGCTACTTTAAAGAATGCAGAAGCAATAGTTAATGGAGTTAAAGGTGGAAATATAAAACATTTCTTTGTTATAGGAGGATGTGATGGAGCAAAACCTGGAAGAAATTATTATACAGAGTTTGCACAAAAAGTTCCTAAAGATTGTATAATATTAACACTTGCTTGTGGAAAATATAGATTTAATAAACTAGAGTTTGGAGATATAAATGGAATTCCAAGACTTTTAGATGTTGGTCAATGTAATGATGTTTATTCAGCAACAAAAATAGCATTATCTTTAAGTGATGTATTTAAATGTGATGTAAATAAATTACCTTTATCAATAGTTTTATCTTGGTATGAGCAAAAAGCAGTTGCAGACCTTTTAGCACTTTTAGCTTTAGGAATAAAAGGAATGTTACTTGGACCAAGTCTTCCAGCATTTATAACACCAAATGTTCTTCAATATCTAATTGAAAATTATGAGTTAAGGCCAATTTCAACAGCAGAGGAAGATTTAAAGGATTTATTAGAAAATACTATATAATAAATAAAAGAGAGTACTAAAATTTTAGTACTCTCTTTTTAAGATGAATAGTTTTTATGTATATAAACTCTAATTAATTTAAATTCTAAAGGGTTATAGGATTTAAATTAATTAGAAGTAAATATTAATTTGAAAAATTCTAATTAATTTTATGTTATTGTCTAATTTAAATTAATTAAAAATAAATATTATAGTCCTATAAATACAAGAACTTTACTTTTTTCTTCAGCTATAACATTATGTGTATGTCTTGCATCAAAAGGAAGAAAATCATTTTTTTCAAGTAAACAGCTTTCACCATCTACAAAATTAAATGAAACTTTTCCTTCAAGAACTTGGATAGCAGCATCTCCATCATGATGGTGATTAGGTAAGCCTTTTCCAGGTTCAAATTCAAAGTACATTACTTTAAAGCTCTCATTTTTAGTTAACATTAATTTAGATTCTTTTATTTTATTTAAGTTTAATTTCATAATAATAACCTCCTAATTAAATATAAATATCTATAACTAAAATCTTCTAAAATTTTATAGTTAGAATTTATAAAATTCTAAACGTAGAAGTAAAAAGAATAGGGATTAAATTTAGTATTATGATTTTATAATTTCAATAACTAATAAAATTTTAGAAGTTACATAAGTACCTTTCCTTTAGGAACTGTACATTCAATAGTATCGCCAATCTGTATAGTATTAGATATATAATTACTCATTTTTCCGTTTTCTATAAGGTCTATGGTTAATCTATAAAAATCCGTATTTGGGATACATGAAATGTTATATAATCTTATTAAGTTGTTAAATCTAATACCAACAAATTGACCAGGTTTAGGGAGGGTTATCTTAGAACCATCCTTTGGCTTTATGTATATAGAAACTACTGAATCACTTTCATAATCTTTCTTATACACCACAAAATCTTTGAAGCCTTTCCAATAATAAGTTGGTAGATCATTAATCTGAATTTTATTTTTCATATCAATCTCTCCATTCATATTATTTGCTACACGTATAGTATATAAATATTAGAGTTATAAATATGTGATTCAACTCACTTTAAAATAATTACTAAATTAATTGCTATTTTAAAATAAATTATTTAAATAAAACTAGACTAATTCCTTAAGATATTCCATATCTTTAATTTTTATTTTTTTAGAATGAACTTCTATAATATCTAATTTTTCAAGATAAGAAAGTTTTCTACTTAAAGTTTCTCTTGCAATACCACAATAGTTTGCAATATCCTCACGATTAAGTGGTAAATTTATTAATATTTCAGAATTATTATCATAACTATAATCACTTGCAAACTTTAATAATATATTTGCTATTCTACTTTCTGGAACATTAGACGCTAAATTAGTTGAAAGGTTTTGAACATCTTTAAGCTTTTTATTTAAACCATCTAAAAGTTTTAAAGCTATTTGAGGATTTTTAGTTATTATTTTTTCTAAATCACCTCTAGAAATAGTACATACCTCTAAGTCTTGAATTGCTATAGCAGAAACATTCATTGCATGGGAATCTCCAATTATATTATTTTCACCAAAGAAATCTCCAACACCTAAAATATCAATAATTTGTTCCTTACCATCAAAAGTATTTTTAGTTAGTTTTACTAATCCATTACTTACTATAAAAAGTTTAGATATTTCATCTCCTTCTGAGAAAAGAACATCTCCTTTTTTAAAGTGACCATGTTCACGTAAGTCTATTATTTGTTCTAATTCGTCTCTAGATAGAGAAGTGAAAATAGGAATTTCTTGAGCATAAAGCCTTTTTTCACATCTATCGCAACAAGCATTTATTTTCAAAATATTGCCTCCCTTAAAATAAATATATATATATATTATTAGTATAAATGTTATAAAAATATTTTGTCGTGATAAAAGTTACAGAAATAAAGTAAATTTTAGTAATTAGATCTACATTTATGTAATTTTAATATTACTTATTCATAAAGTGATACGTATATAAATTGATTTAGTAATCAAAATTGTGATATATAGAAATAAATTTAGTATTAAAAAATAAAATGAATAAAAAAATTTTTGATTGTTTGATTTAAATCATATATTTATTTTAAAAATTAGAATAAAATAATAATTGAAAGATATTTATTAGGGATTTATATACGCTCATGATGTACAAATTTACTATAATACGAAAATATTCTCAAAAGGGCAAAATATTTTTCAAAAGCTATACTAAATTATAAGTATAGCTTTTTTATATTATAAAAATTTATATGATATATTACGATAAATCTTTTTATAAGTATTAAAGTGAATTTATTTAAAGTAATAAAATAGAAAAATAAAAGATTTAGTATGTTCTTATTATATGTATAAGAGAAAATTATATTAAATAATCAAATAAAGCTCTGTAAACTATATTACAGAGCTTTATTTTTATGATTAAGTTTATATTAATTAAATTTTTTCTATCTTTAACATATTAGTTCCACCTACATGAGCAGTTGGCATACCAGCAGCAACTATTATTTCATCATCTTTATTTATGAAATTATAAGAAGATGCTATTTTTTTAGCTTCGTTTAAGATTTCATCAGTAGTTTTGAAATTATCACAGTGAGCTGGAATAACTCCAAAGTTTAATGCTAATCCACGTCTAACATGAGCATGAGGAGTAATTGCTATAATATAAGATTTAGGTCTATATTTAGATATTAGCCTTGCAGTTGCACCACTTTGAGTTGCAGCTACAATTGCTTTAGCATTAATTGAATTAGCTGTTCTACAAGCAGAATAACTTATAGCATCAGCGAAGGAGTCAGATTGAATATTAAGATTTGGATTTTGTAGATGTTCATAACCTAAGTGAGCTTCTGTTTCTAATGCAATTCTAGACATTGTCTTAGCAGCTTCAATTGGGAAATTACCTGAAGCACTTTCTCCACTAAGCATAATAGCATCAGTTCCATCAAATATTGCATTACATATATCACAAGCTTCAGCTCTTGTAGGAAGTGAATTCCTAATCATTGAATCAAGCATTTGAGTTGCTGTTATAACAACTTTACCTGCTAAATTACATTTTTTAATGATGCTTTTTTGAATTATAGGAACTTTTTCTATAGGAATTTCTATTCCCATATCTCCACGAGCAACCATAACAGCATCAGTTACTTTTAAGATTGAATCTATATTTTCTACACCTTCTTGGCTTTCTATTTTTGCGATTATTTTTATATTTTCTCCACCATGGGAATCTAGTATTTGTCTTATTTCTAATATATCTGTGTCTTTTCTTATAAATGAAGCAGCTATAAAGTCAACTTTATTTTGGCATCCAAATATAATGTCTTCTTTATCTTTTTCAGTAACAGAAGGTAAATTAATTGAAATATTAGGAACATTAACACCTTTGTGATTTTTAATAACTCCGCCAACTTCAACAATACACTTTATTTCTTTGCCAACAATTTCTTCAATTTTGAAAACAAGGACACCATCATCAACAAGGATTTGTCCTCCAGGTTTGACATCTAAATAAAGTTCATCATAAGTAACAGAGCATCTAGTATTATCACCTAAAATTTCTTCACCACAAATAAAAGAGAATTTATCACCTTTATTTACAGTTGCTCCATCATTTTTGAAATTATGAGTTCTAATTTTAGGACCCTTAATATCAAGAATTATTGAGGTAGTAGTTTTCATCTCATCTCTAAGTCTTTTGATTAAATCAATTTTTTCTTTATGGCTTTCATGTGTACCATGAGAAAAATTAAGTCTTGCAGCACTCATACCAATTTTTATGAATTCTCTTAAGACTTCTTCATTATCACTAGCTGGACCGATTGTAAAAATCATTTTTGTTTTTTGCATACATCTCACCTCATTAAATATAAATTTAATAATTTTAGTATTATCCTTCATTATTATGTGTAAACTTTTATTAAAGTAATTATAGAATTATTATAATCATGTGCTATACTAAAATTATCCACAAGTTAATTTTAACACTAAATTAGAAAGGATGAAATAAAAATGGGAATATTAAGTAATTTAGAACCAAAATCTGTATTTAATTATTTTGAAGAAATATCAAAAATACCAAGAGGATCAGGAAATGAAAAAGCTATAAGCGATTACTTAGTTTCATTTGCAAAGAATTTAGGATTAGAAGTAATTCAAGATGAAACATTAAATATAGTAATAAAAAAACCAGCAACTAAAGGTTATGAAAATGCTCCAGGTGTTATACTTCAAGGACACATGGATATGGTTTGTGAAAAAAATAAAGGAACAGAGCATGACTTTGAAAAAGATCCTTTAAAACTAAGAATTGAAGGAGATAACATATTTGCAACAGGAACTACTCTTGGAGCAGATAATGGAATAGCAGTAGCTTATGGAATGGCTATATTAGCTAGTAATGAAATAGAACATCCAGCTTTAGAACTTCTTTTAACTGTAGATGAAGAAACTGGAATGACTGGTGCAATGAACATAAATGCTAAAGATGTTGATGGAAAAATTCTATTAAATCTTGATTCAGAAGAAGAAGGAGAACTTCTTTTAAGCTGTGCAGGAGGAATAAGAAGTAAATCAACTATAAAAGTAGAAAATGAAAAAGTTTCAGAAGGATTCACTGCTTTAGAAGTTAAATTAAGAGGACTAAAGGGTGGACACTCAGGAATGGAAATAAATAAAGGTCGTGGAAACTCAAATAAATTAATGGGTAGACTTTTAAAAGGATTAAATGATAAATATGATTTAAGATTAGCTCACATAGAAGGTGGTTCAAAAAATAATGCTATTCCAAGAGAAGCAGATGCAATATTCTTTGTACCAAGTGGAGATGTTAAAAACATTAAAGAAGAAATAGCTAAATTTGAAGAAATGTTTAAACATGAATTAAGAGTTCAAGATCCAGATGTAACTATAGAAATTTCAGAAGCTACTAATAATGGAGAAGCATTTACTAAAGATGTAACTGATAGAGTTATAAATCTTTTATATCTTTATCCAAATGGTGTAAATACAATGAGCAAGAGCATGCATGGATTAACAGAAAGCTCAACTAACTTAGGAATAGTTAGTACAGAAAATGGAGAAGTTGTTTATGACAGTGCTATAAGAAGTTCAGTAGGTTCTTTAAAAGAAGAAATAACTTTAAGAGCAAAAACTGTTACAGAACTTTTAGGTGGAGTATTTACAACAAATGCAGGATATCCAGAATGGGAATACAATCCTAATTCAAAAATAAGAGAAATTTGTGTAGATGTTTATAAGAGAATGAATGGAGAAGAACCAAAATTAACAGCAATTCATGCTGGAGTTGAATGTGGTTTATTTAAAGAAAGACTTGGAGATTTAGATATGATAAGCTTTGGTCCAAATCTTTATGATGTTCATACACCAAACGAACACATGAGTATAAAATCAGTTCAAAATGTTTGGGCTTATCTTTTAGAAATTTTAAAAGAAATAAAATAAGATATTTTATTAATGGATAATAATTATTGAAATAATTCTAAATTTGGAATATAATAGGAAGTGAAATTTTCTTATTACGGAGGTTTAGAAATATGGATATAAAAGAAAAAGTATTAGAAGTTTTAAATAATTCAGAGGAACCTTTAAAAGGTGGTCAAATAGCTGAGGTTTCTGGAATAGATAAAAAAGAAATTGATAAAGCTATTAAAGAATTAAAAAAAGAAGAAAAAATAATCTCACCTAAGAGATGTTTTTATTCAATAAATAAATAGACTTAATTAATAAAATTTATAATTTCATATATAATAAGTTAGAATTTTTAAGTCTTATATTAATAAATATAATTAAAACTTTATAAGATAAAATAATTAGAAGTTACCTTAAGATAAATTTATTTTAAGGTAACTTTTTTTATATAAAAATAAAGAAAATATCATCAGTATAAGAATTAACAAAATTTATTTTAGATATATATTTTATAAATTTATATAACATAATGAATATTATTGCCTTTCTTAGAATATATTTAGATATAAGAGTTTGATGGGGAGGGGAAAAATGAGATATACAAGATATAACAACAACCATAATAACCGTAATAGAAGAGGAAGAGGCCCAAAAAATAATTTCTTTTTTCTAGGGTTATTAATTTGTATTCCACTTGCTATAGGAATAGGAATGATATTTGGACCTATGTTATTTGAAGATAAAAGTGGAGAAGGTAATAATCCACCAGAAAAAGTTACTGATGCCTCAAGCGAAGTTAAGGATGAAGGTAATAAAGAAGCCGATAAATCAAAACAAGAACCAGCAGAAGCTCCAAAAGATGATAATACTGAAAAAGAAAACTTCTATATAATACAATGTGGTGTTTATGGAAAGGAAGAAAATGCTAAAACAGCATTAGAAAAAATTCCAGAAGGTTATAATAAACTTATAGCAAAAGAAAATGACAAATTCAAAGTTATAGCAGGAGTTTATAATGAGGAAGATTCTAAGAAAAAATCAGAAGAATTAACTAAAAGTCAAGTAGAAAATGTTAGAGTTAAATCAGAAATTCCAGTTAAAGATGAAAATTCTATTAAAATAGTTAAAATAGCAAAAGCATATATGGATGTATTGAAAAAATTTGAAAATGAAGAAACTAAAAGTGTAAATACAGAAGAATTTAAAAAATGGACTAATGAATTAAAAACTGATGGGAATTTAGATGAAAATGAAGAGGTTAAAAATTTAAAGAAACATGTAGAAGAATTACCAAAAGATTTACAAAGAAAAGATAGTGAAAAATCTTCGGAATTTTTATACAATATATTAAATAAATACCGAGTTTAGAGTAAATCTTAAAAAAAAATTAAAAGAAGTAAAGCTACTTGTTAAGGTGGCTATAAAATGATAAACTAATTAAGGTGTAGTATTTAGGTGAACTACACCTTAAATTGCGTTATTTAATATATTATTTTGAATATATATACCTAATATTTGATAATAATATCATTAAATAAGCTTTTTAGGAGGAAAATATGAAATTTATATTAGCTTCTGGTTCAGAAAGAAGACAAGAGCTACTTAGAAGAATAGTAAAAGATTTCGATGTTAAAGTTAGTAACTTTGATGAGGATGAAGTAATATTCAAAGGAGACTTAAATAGCTATGTTGAAGAATTAGCTATAAAAAAAGGGGAAGCTATATTAGGAGATGTTGATGAAGATTCAATAATTATATCAGCAGATACATTAGTTTCATATTCTAATAACATTTTAGGAAAACCAAAAGATAAAGAAGATGCTTTCAGGACTCTTAAAACTTTGAGTGGTAAAGTTCATAAAGTATATTCTGGAATTTCAATTTACAATACTAAAACAAAAGAAAGACTAACTACTAGCTTGTGTACAGAAGTTAAATTTTCAGAGTTAGAAGATAGCCAAATAAGAGATTACATAGAAAGTGGAGAGCCACTTGATAAAGCGGGCTCTTATGGAATTCAAGGTTTTGGAGGAGTATTTGTTGAAGAGATAAAAGGTTGTTACTATAATGTTGTAGGCTTACCTCTAAATGCAACAGCGAAACTGTTAAAAGATATTATAAAGTAAAGGTGGATGGGTATTCTAAATTAAGGAGAATTTTATGAAAGAAAAGACTTTGAAAATTTTAGACATACCTAAAAGTGAAAGACCTCAAGAAAAATTAATATCTCAAGGTGCAAGCGTACTTACAAATACAGAACTTTTAGCTTTAATACTTAGAACTGGAGTTAAAGGTGAGAATGTAATAAATTTAAGCCAAAGAATAATAAATGAATTAAATGGTTTAGATGGAATATTAACTGCTTCCCTAGAAGATATAAAAAGTATCAGAGGAATTAAAGATTCAAAAGGAAGTCAAATATTGGCTTTAGCTGAACTTGTTAAACGGATAAAAACTTTAAAAACAAAAGAATTAAATCCTAGAATAAGAAGTCCAAAGGAATTAGCAAAACTTTTGTATCCGGAAATGAGTTGTTTAAACCAAGAAGTTTTAAAATTAATTGTTTTAAACACTAAAAATGAAATTGTAAAAACAAAAGATGTGTTCAAAGGAGGATTAAATTCATCACTTGTACACCCAAGAGAGATATTTAATGAAGCTATAAAATCTAGTGCTGCTTCAATAATTATAAGTCATAATCATCCTTCAGGAGACCCAACTCCTAGTAAGGAAGATGTAGCAATTACTAAAAGACTAAGTGATTGTGGAAAGCTGTTAGGAATAAACTTAACAGATCACATAATAATTGGTAACAATAAATATGTGAGTTTAAGAGAAAAAGGAATTATATAACTGAAAGGGGAATTAAAAAAATGGGATTTTTCGGAACTAGTAAAGACATGGGAATAGATTTAGGGACAGCTAATACACTTGTATTTGTTAAAGGTAAAGGTGTAGTCTTAAGAGAACCATCAGTTGTTGCTATAAATAATACAACTAGAAAACCACTAGCAGTGGGAACTGAAGCAAAAATGATGATAGGAAGAACTCCAGGAAACATAGTTGCTATAAGACCATTAAGAGATGGGGTTATCGCTGACTTTGATATTGCCCATACAATGATTAAATCCTTAATAGAAAAAGGTGCAAGTAAAAGTGCATTTAAAGCTCCAAGAATAATAGTTTGTTATCCTTCAGGAGTTACAGAAGTAGAAAAAAGAGCAATTGAAGAAGCTACTAAGCTTGCTGGAGCTAGAGAAGTTGTTCTTATGGAAGAGCCAATGGCAGCTGCAATAGGGGCAGGACTTCCAGTTAGTGAACCTACAGGAAGTATGATTGTTGATATCGGTGGAGGTACAACAGAAGTTGCTATAATTTCTCTAGGAGGAATTGTTACAAGTAAATCATTAAGAGTTGCTGGTGACGAATTAGATCAATCAATTATTGGTTATGTTAAAAAAGAATTTAATCTTATGATTGGTGAAAGAACAGCAGAACAAATTAAAATGGAAATTGGTTCAGCTTATGACATAGATGAAGAAAATAGGATTATGGAAATCAAAGGAAGAGATATGATAACTGGTCTTCCAAAAATAGTTGAAATTTCAGAATCACAAATAAGAGAAGCTCTTAAAGAACCTGTATATGCTATTATTGAATCTATTAAAACAACTCTAGAAAAAACACCACCAGAGTTAGCTGCTGATATAATGGAAAAAGGTATAATGTTAGCAGGTGGAGGAGCAATGTTAAAGGGATTAGATGAATTAATAACTAAAGAAACAAATATGCCGGTTCACATTGCAGAATCACCTTTAGATTGTGTTGTTTTAGGTGCTGGTAAAGCATTAGAAGACTTCGACAAGATAAGCAAGGAAGATAGATTATAGGAATGAGAGTTCGTAAAAACAAACTGGCAGTCACTGTTGTAGTGCTGTCAGTTGTATTTTTAGGATTAATCTTTTGGAGCTTTAAAAGTTCAGAAAGAAACATTATATCTAGCGGAGCTGGATCAGCATTGAATCCAATTCAAAAAATAACATATACAGTAAATTCAAAAATAAAGAGCTTTGTTGACCTTTGTTTAAACTTCACAGAAGTTAAAGATCAAAATATTAAGTTAGAAGCAGAAAATGCTCAACTTAAGAATCAACTTTTACAATATTCAGGACTTAAAGCAGAAAATGATCAATTAAGAAAAGTCTTAGATTTTAAAACAGAAAATAGTGAATATAATTATATAGCTACACACATAATAGGTTATAGTGGTGGAAATATACTAGATGGATATATAATTGATAGAGGTTCAGATAGTGGAATCCAAAAAGGTTATGTAGTTATAGGAGCAAATGGACTTGTAGGTCAAGTTACTTCAGTTGGAACTAACTGGTCTATAGTAAAGAGTATATTAAATGAAAATATAGCTGTAGCTGTTAAGATTCAAAATACTAATGATAATACAGGTATTTTAAGAGGAGTTAGAGAAAATCAAACTCAAGCAATAGCTAAAGTTGAAAATATTCCAATGAATTCAAATGTAAAAGCAGGTGATACTGTAGTTACTTCAGGTTTAGGTGGAATATATCCAAAAGATATACTTGTTGGAACAGTTGAGTCTGTTACAGAAGATAAAATAAACATTATGAAAACTGCAACAATAAAACCAGCTGTTAACTTTAATCAAGCAGAAGATTTATTTGTAGTAGTACCAAAAAATACACGTGATATCAATTACAGCAATTAAGAGGTGGCAATTATGAAAAGAATAATTACAATTTTAATTTGTATAGTGCTACTAATAATTGATAACACTTTTGCACCTTTTATAGGAATAAAAGGTGCATATCCAAGTTTCTTATTTACTTTTGCAGTAGCGTATTCACTAATCAATAATGAAAGAGAAGCGGTATTCATTGGGGTAGTAAGTGGTATTTTACAGGATATTTTCTTTTCAAATACAATAGGAATAAATGCATTAACTAATATGTTAATTTGTTTACTTGTTTGGTATATAGGAAAGAATGTCTTTAAAAGAAGAAAAATTGTGCCAGTAGCCACTATGTTTTTAATTACTATTTTGAAGCATTTATCAGTTTTTGCTATTTTCTCTATTTTACATTACAAAATGGGAATAAGCATAGAGCAATTATTAATAGTTGCAATTTACAACTCAATAATAATGCTAATAGGATATAGATATGTTTTCAAATTCTCTAAACAAAAAGATAATTTGAGGAGTAAGTGGAGGCTTAGATGATAGTTAACAAACCAAAGAAAAGAAAAAGAAAAGGGATGTCTAGGTTTACTATCTTTAAAATAATAATGGCAGTAATTTTTACAGCAATATTAGGTAGACTTTTGTATATTCAAGTTGTTGAACATACTTACTACAAAGATATTGCTAGTGAAAATGCTACCAGATTTATAACAGAGGAAGCTCCAAGGGGAGAGATACTAGACAATCAGGGAAATATTTTAGCAACTAATAGAGATATTTATAATTTAACTTACACAGTTCCATCAGTAGGACAAGTCGATTTTTATCCAACTATAAAAGAAGTATTTAGAATTATTAAAGAAAATAATGATAAACTTGTAAATAGTATGTTATTGAAAATGGATGATAAAGGTCAGTTATATTATGCATATAATTCAGATGCTGAAAATGTTAAAGAATACGAAAAAATAAGATACTTAAGAGATATAGGAATGAATGAAGAAATCCAAACAAATTTATTTGGTGATGAAATTCAAGCTATGTCACAACAACAAACTGATGAAATAAATAAAGAGTTATTAAAAGTTACACCAGATCAAGCTTTTTATTATTTAATTAAAGAATATAACATAATAAATCTTATTTATAAAGAGCCAGTACAACCTGCAAAAAATGCATCAGATGCAGAACAAAATAAATATAAAGCAGAGATGCAAGAATTTAATATACAAATGAAAAAGTATAATAATATGTCAGGTGAAGAGCTATTAGGTTTATTAGAAAAAGCAGGTTACACAAAGAGACAAATATTAGATTATATTATTGTTAAAGATGAAATTAAAATGCAAAGTTTTAAAGGTGAAAGAACTGTAACTATTGCAACTGACATTAAGCAAAGTACTGCTTTTGATGTATATCAAGAACTTGATAGACTTCCAGGAGTTAATGTTCAGATGCAACCAGTAAGATATTATCCTTATAATAACTTAGCATCTTCAGTAATTGGTTACTTAACACCAATTAGTAGTTCACAACAAGCTCAATATGAACTACAAGGATATAATGTAAGTACAGCTTTAGTAGGAGCTTCAGGAATGGAAGCAGCTTATCAAAGTTATTTAAGAGGAGATACGGGTGGTAAAGTAGTAAAAGTTGATGCTCAAGGAAGAACAACTGCTACATTAGATACTATAAATCCATATCCAGGAGATAATGTTCATTTAACAATAAATAAAAATATCCAATATGCTGTTCAAGAATCATTAAAAGATACAATGGCATATGTTAGAGCAAATATGAGAGATAATTTAGGAGCTCACGATTATGGATTCCCTAATGCAACAAGAGGGGCAGCAATAGTAGTTAATGTTCATAATGGAAATATACTTGCTATGGCGAGTTATCCAAACTTTAATCCAAATCTTTTTGCTATACCAGGACAACTTACTAAAAAGCAATATGATGAATACTTTGATCCTAACTTAGAAGCTTTTGGTGAAAAGATAGCTAAAGAACCAGGGGTAACAATGACAGTAAATCAAATGTTCCCAATAGGACCAAATGGGCAAAGAGAAGATAAATACAATCTTTATCCAAAACCATTTTATAACTATGCAACAATGGGTGCTATACCTCCAGGATCAATATTCAAACCACTTACATCAGTTGCAGTAATGCAAGAAGGTTTATATAAACCAGGTGAATATTATGATGCACATGCAAAATTCAATCAATATCCACAAGTATTTGGTAAAGATTTCGATCCAGAAGGATGGTATGGAAAAGCTACTGGACACGGATTTGGGCCAATAACATTACAAACTGCACTAGAAAGATCAAGTGACGTTTTCTATTATGATATGGGATATAGATTATATATGCATGCACTTCAAACTACTAAGTTAAAAGGGCAAGCAGCTCAAATTTATGCTTTAAACTCATTAGCAAGATGGGCTTGGAAATTTGGATTAGGTCATCCACCTAATCAGGAAACTGATGAGCCAACAGGAATAGAAATTCCAGAAAATAATTATGGTCAAACATATGATTTCCAAAGTTTTAAAGCAGATACAATCCTTTATTCAAAATTTAACTTAAATGATATTTTAACTAAAGGAGAATATGGAGCATTTGTTTTTGCACCATTTAGTATTGCTGAGAATCCAAAAGATTCTTCAGAAGTTGCTAAACTTAAAGAGGATATTAAAAATAAAATGTATACAAGACTTGAAGCAGTAGGTACTGATAAACCTCAACCAGGATTTGATGCTTTCTATAAAGAAGTTTATCCAGATGTTCTTAAATTAATGCAAATATCACCAGAGTATAAAGCTTCATTTGATGCATTTAAAGCTAAAAATCCAAATGCAACAATAGAACAACAAGCATATGAAGTTACTTATACTATTGCATCATTTACAATAGAACAACAAAACCAAATGTTATCACCAGCACAGCTTGTATATGCAGCTATAGGTCAAGGTATTAACCACTTTACACCTATACAACTTGCATCATATGTTACAGCACTTGCAAATGGTGGAACAAGATATAGATTACATCTTGTAAGTGAAGTTACAAGTCCAACTGGTCAAGTATTAGAAAAAACTCAGCCACAAATTTTAGATAAAATTCCTATGAGCAAATCAACTATTGATACAATTCACGAAGGAATGAGATTAGTTGATTCAGGACCTTATGGTACAGCTTTAACTGCATTTGGACATTTCCCAATTCCAACTGCAGGTAAAACAGGAACTGCCGATGTATCAGCAGATCAAAGATCATATGGTAGAGCTCCATATGCAACATATATTGGATTTGCACCATATAAAGATCCACAAGTTGCAGTAATGGTAGTAATGTATGATGGAGATATGGCTCAAATGGTTGCAAAAGCAGCTTATGAAGCATACTTCAAAAATGAGCTATTAAAAATGCATTATTCATCACCAGGATTTACAAAATATGTTTTAGATGCTCCACCAGATAATTATCCGGGAAGTCAAGCAGCTAATGAAGCAGCGGCTAAGGAGAAACAACAAGCTGAGGCAAATAAAAAAGTGGGAATAAGTTAAATTAAATTAAAAAATCTGTAGAAAAAATAAATTTTCTACAGATTTTTTCTTTTGTAATTTAATATTTATGGTAGAATATTAATTAGGGGAAAAAATATTGAAGTAATTGTAAAAAACATTAATTTAATTGCATAAAAATAAAATTAAATTCATAATACATAAATTTTATGTGACAAAAGATGATTTTATATCAAGTGGAGGATTAGATGATAATAAATAAACCTAAGAAAAAGAAAAAACCAGTATCTAGATATACTGTTGTGAAATTCATAATGCTAGGTGTGTTTACTTTAATTGCTTTAAGGGTTCTTTATATACAAGTTTATAAACATAGTCACTATAAAGAAGTCGCAGATGAAAATGCAACTAGATTTATGGCACAAGAAGCCCCAAGGGGAGAAATTCTAGATGATAAAGGTAATATACTAGCGACTAATAAAGAAATATACAATATAACTTATACTATGCCATCTAATGGAGAAGCTGATTTTTATAAAACAATGGGGTTAGTATTTAATATACTAAATGAAAATGGCGAATCTCTAGAAGATGATATGATGTTGAAACTTGATAAAGATGGGAAATTTTATTTTACATACAAAAGTACTTCACAAGAAGCACAACAGCATGAAAAAATAAGATTTTTAAGAGATAGGGGTATGAATGAAAAGATTCAGCATAAGTTATTTGGAGATGAAAATAGAGAGTTAACTGAAGCCGAAAATTCAGAAATTGATCAAGAACTTTTAAAAGTTACTCCAGAAGAAGCTTTCGACTACTTAATTAAAACTTACAATATAATAGACTTAGTTTGTCCAAAACCAGTACAAACTATTAAAGACCCAACCAAAGAACAAAAAAATGAATTTAATCAAAAAATGAACGACTACAATGAAAAAATGAAAGAATATAATAAAATGACTGGAGCAGAACAGTTACAGGTTTTATTAAAGTCATATAAACTTTCTGATATAAGAAATTATGTAGTTGTTAAAGATGCAATGAAAATGCAAAGCTTCAAAGGTTATAGAGCTGTTACAATAGCAAATAATATAAAGAAGAGTACAGCATTTATAATTTATCAAAAACTAAATGAATTACCAGGAATAGATGTTAACTTACAACCAGTAAGATATTATCCATATGATAATTTGGCATCTTCTGTACTAGGATATGTTTCACCAATAGCTAATTCTCTTAAAGATGAGTATGAATTAAGAGGATATGATGTTAGTACAGACTTAGTTGGTAAAGCTGGAATAGAACAATCTTATGAGGATATGTTAAAAGGAGTAAAAGGTGGAAAGACTGTTAAGGTTAATTCACAAGGAAGAGTTACGGAAAACTTATTTAGTCTTGCTTCATATCCAGGAGATAATGTTAAATTAACTATAGATAAGAATGTTCAATATGCTACACAAGAAGCATTAAAGGATACTATAAACAATATAAGAACTAAAATAACAGATAACTCAGGACACAGTTTCCCAAATGCAACAAGAGGAGCAGCTTTAGTTGTAGATGTTCATAATGGAAATATTCTTGCTATGGCAAGCTATCCAGACTATAATCCAAATATATTTGCAATACCTGGTCAGCTTACAAAAGAAGAATATGAACAATACTTTAATCCTAACTTAGAAGAATTCGGGAAAACAGAATCTAAATTACCAGGAGTTACAAAAACATTAGATGAATTATTCCCAAAATCATCTAATGGAGTTAGAGAAGATAAATATGACTTATATCCAAAACCATTCTATAATTATGCTACATTAGGAGCTATACCACCTGGATCAATATTTAAGCCAGTTACAGCAGTAGCAGCTTTAGAAGAAGGCGTTGTTGCACCAAATGAAACTGTAAATGCAACTGGAATATTCAATGTTCATCCAGATGTATTTGGTAAATCTTTTGCTCCACAATGTTGGATATACACAGATTCACATGGAAGCCATGGACCTACAGATGTTGAAAAAGCACTTCAAGTTTCATGTAACTTCTATTTCTATGAAATGGGATATAGATTATATGAGCATGCTTTAAAAACAACAAACTTAAAAGGTGTTGATGCACAAATATATGCACTAGACTCTCTTGCAAGATGGGCTTGGAAATTTGGATTAGGACATGATCCAAATAGTCAATCAGATCCAACAACAGGAATTGAAATACCAGAGAATACTAGTGGGCAAGTATATAATTTCCAAAGCTATAAAGCTAATGCTATTCAATTCTCAAAATTCAATTTAAATAATTATTTAGAGAGTGGAGATTATAAAGGAATAAATAAATTTGCTCCATTTGACTTTGCAGCAAATAAAGCTGATTCACAACAGCTTTCTGATTTGAAGATAAAATTAAAGAAAATTATAAATGATAGATTAGAAGTAGTAGGAACTAATAAGGAAGCTTCTAGTTATGATGAATTCTATAAGGAAGTATATCCTATTGTTAAGCAAATAATGGAAGTATCACCTAAGTATAAGGAAAGCTTTGAAAATTATAAGAAAACACATCCTAATACAACAATTGATGCACAAGCAAAATTAGTTGCAACTACAATAGCTCAATTTACTATAAGAGATGTTGCAGGAGAAATTCTTTCACCAGCACAATTAATATATGCTGCAATAGGTCAAGGTATAAATCACTTCACACCAATACAACTTGCAGAATATATTTCTACTTTAGCAAATGGAGGAACTAGATATAAACTTCATTTAGTAAGTGAAGTAACAAATCCAGATGGAGGAGTTATTCAAAAAGTAGAGCCACAAGTTATAGAAAAATTAAATTTAAAACAATCTACTATAAATGCAGTTCATGAAGGTATGAGAAGAGCAAATGATGAAGATGGTGGTACAGCAGCATCAGTATTTGGTAACTTCCCAATTCCAACTGCAGGTAAAACTGGTACAGCTGATTATTCAGATAGTCAAAGAGATTTTGGTAGAGCACCTTATGCAACTTATGTAAGTTTTGCTCCATATGATAATCCTCAAATTGCATTCGTTGGTGTAATTTATGATGGAGGACATGGTGGATATACTGCAAATGTTGCAAGAGCAGCTTATGATGCTTACTTTAAGGATTATCTACTTAAAAATTATCCTGAATATTGTAATAGTTCACCTGCATTTAAGAGATATGTTTTAGATGCTCCAAAGGATAATTATCCAGGAAGTGCTGAAGGAGATGCTATGAAAAAAGAGCAAGAACAGCAAAAACAAGAGCAACAACAAATAATGAAGGATTTTAACAATAATTAAATAAAAAATTTGAAAAGTTACTCTAAGTAGACAAAAAATCTACTTAAGAGTAACTTTTTTTGTGCAAATTTTAAAATAACTATTCATTTAATTAAAAAAATATGGTAATATTATTAATAAGATGTTAATAATTAGTGAATTAAATGGACGTATAATAGAAGTAGGATTTTAGTTTTAAGGGAATGGGGATCAAAATGATAGTAAATAAACCAAAAAAGCAAAGAAAGTTAATGTCCCGTTATACAATGATGAAATTAATAATGGGTGGAGTTTTTACAGTTATTGCAGCTAGACTTGTTTATTTGCAAGTATATAAACATAATTATTACTCGGATAAAGCTAAAGCAAATGCTATTAGATTTATGGATGAGAAAACTCCAAGAGGAGAAATATTAGATAATGAAGGAAATATATTAGCAACAAATAAACAGACATATATACTAAAATATACAACACCAACAGAAGGTAAATTTAATTTTTACGACACAATGAATTTAGTTTTTAAAATATTAGAAGAGAATGATGAAACTCTTTTAAATGATATGCTTCTTAAAATAAATGATAATGGAGAAGCATATTTTGAATTTAAAAATTCTTCAGTAGAAAATCAAGAATTTGAAAAGATAAGATTCTTGAAAGATAGAGGAATGAATGATTATTTTAGAAAAAGAGATTTTCCAGATGAAGAAGGAGATTTAGAAGAGGATCAATTAAAGCAAATTGATGAAGAATTAAAAAAAGTTACTCCACAAGAGGCTTTAGAATATTTAGTTAAATCATATAATTTAATTGATATAGTAGATCCAAAGCCAATTAAAAAAGAAGGAAATCTTTCTAAAGAGGAAAAGGCAGAATATAAAAAAGAAGTTTCAGATTATGAAACTAGACGAAAAAATTATAATAAAATGCCTGGAGCTGAACTTTTAGATATTATAAAAGTTCAATATCCAATTCAAGAATTAAAAAAATATTTAATAGTAAAAGATGCAATAAGAATTCAAAGTTTTAAAAATTATCGTTCAGTTGTTATAGCAAATAATATAAAAAAAGAAACTGCTTTTACAATCTATCAAAAGTTAAATGAGCTTCCTGGAATTGATGTGGACATGCAGCCAGTTAGATATTATCCATATAATAATTTAGGTTCAGCAGTTTTAGGATATGTATCTCAAATTGATAGTTCATTAAAATCAAGTTATGAATTGAGAGGATATGATGCATCAACAGATTTAATTGGAAAATCAGGAATTGAAGCATCTTATGAAGATACTTTAAAAGGAACAAAAGGTGGTAAGACGGTAACAGTAAATTCAGAAGGACGAGAAACAGAAGAATTATTTAAATTAGAATCTTACCCAGGAAATAATGTTCACTTAAATATAAATAAAGATATTCAGTATGCAACACAACAAGCATTAGAAGATAGTATTAAAAAAGTACAAAGTAGTACAGTAGATTCACAGGGAAATACTTTTAAAAATGCAACTAGAGGATTTGCATTAGTAGCAGAAGTCAATACAGGAAAAATTTTAGCAATGGCAAGTTATCCTGATTTTGATCCTAATATATTTGCAATACCAGGACAATTAAGTTCAAAACAGGTTCAAGAATATTTTGCTCCAGACCTTGAAGAGTATGGAAAGCAAATAGTTAAATTACCTGGTGTTACAAAAACTGTGGATGAGTTATTCCCAAAAGATAAAAATGGTAATAGAGAAGATAAATATGATTTATATCCAAAGCCATTTTATAACTATGCTACACTTGGAACACTTCCACCTGGATCAATATTTAAGCCTCTTACAGCAGTAGCAGGTCTTGAAGAAGGAGTTATAAGTCCTAGTGAATATATAATGGCAAATGGTAAATTTAATAATAGACCAGAGGTTTTCGGAAGTGGATTTGCACCAGCATGTTGGATACATGCAAATGGAGGAAGTCATGGAGCTACAAATGTACAAAAGGCTCTAGAAGTTTCATGTAACGTTTATTTCTATGAAACAGCTTATAGACTATATGCTAAGACAATGAATGAAAATAAAAATTTACCTTTTGAGGAAGCAAAGAAATTAGCATTAGATAGTATTGCAGAATGGGCATGGAAATTTGGGTTAGGAACAGATCCAAATAGTAACGGAAATCCTTCAACTGGAATTGAAATAGAAGAAAGTACAATAGGTCAAACATATAATTTCAAAACAAATAAAGAAAGTATAATAAACTTCGCAAAATTTGAGTTAAATGATTATCTTTCAAATGGAACTTACAACAATGGAGAGAGATATGTACCATTTGATTTTGCTGCTAATCTTTCAGATAGTCCAGAGTTAGAAAAAGCTAAACAGCAACTAAAACAAAAAATAACAGAAAGATTAGAAATAGTAGGAACTGGTGAAGAAGGAATGGGATATGATAAATTCTTAAATTATATTCTTCCTGATATTAAAAAGATAATGGAAATTTCACCAAAATATAAAGCGAATTTAAATAGTTATAATGGAAGTACAACAATAGAAGAGCAATCTAAAAAAGTTGCAAAAGTTATAACACAGTTTACTGTTAGTGATAAACCTGGTGGAATAATGTCACCTGCACAACTAATATTCTCTTCAATTGGGCAAGGTATAAATCAATATAGTCCACTTCAATTAATGTCATATATAACTACACTTGCAAATGGTGGAACTAGATATTCATTAAATCTTGTAGATAAAGTTACTACTCCAGATGGAAAAGTTATAGAACAAGTTGAACCTAAAATATTAAGTCAAATTAAATTAAAAGAAAGTACACTTACGGCTGTTAAGGAAGGAATGAGAAGAGCTAATGATGCTGACCAAGGTACAGCAGCAGGAACATTTAATAGTTTCCCAATACCATCAGCAGGTAAAACAGGTACAGCGGACTATAATAATAATCAAAGAGAATTTGGAAGATCACCTTATGCAACATATGTGAGTTTTGCGCCAGTTGATAAACCAGAAATTGCTTTTGTAGGAGCGATTTATGATGGAGGACATGGTTCATACACAGCTCCAGTTGCAAAAGCAGCTTATGAGGCTTATTTTAAGGAAAAAATTATGAAAGAATTTCCGGGATATGCTCAAAGCTCTGAAAGTTTTAAGAAGTATGTATTAAATGCACCAAAAGATAATAAAGATGGTGATGATAATACTTCAAAGGAAAATGATACTTCCGCAAAAAAAGAAGAAAAAAACAACTAAATTTGGAATTTTGAGGAATCTTAGTATGGATTCCTCAATTTTTTTGAAAATAAATAGAAAAAACCAAAGCAAACTATTAAAAAATATCTATTGGTGATATAATAAATAAGAATAAAAACATTTAAAATAAAGGTTTTTACAAAATTTTGTAGAATACATATTAAAGTGTATTGTATAGCTTTCTTTGGAGGTATCGTTGTGCAAGATGGAATTATAATAAAAGGAAATGGAAGAGGACTTGTTGCAGAAATTGATATGAATGGATATCCAGATTATAGTGAAATGTTTAATGATCTTATAGGAAGACTTTCTAAGGGAAAAAAGTTTTATAAGGGCATTTCATTAGCTATAACAATTGATCTTAATATGATTACTGAGAAGGATTTGATTCATCTACAAGAGAATCTTAAAGAAAAAATTGGAATAAGCGAAATTATTTTAAATGCAAAAGAAGAAAAAAATAGTGAAATAGAAAATAACAAAATATTCTCTGGAATATATGAAGGGAAAACAAAGTTTTTAAGAAAAACAGTAAGAGGCGGACAATGTATAAGTTATAATGGTAATATTGTCATTATAGGTGATATAAATAGTGGTTCTGAAGTAAAAGCTACTGGAAATATCATAGTGCTTGGAAGCATTAAAGGAACAGTTTTTGCAGGTTCTAATGGAAATGATAAAGCAATAATAGCAGCTTTTTCATTACAACCAGAAATATTAAAAATAGCTAATAGAATAGCTATGTCCCCAGACTCTGAAAAACCTACATATCCAGAAGTAGCAAAGATAAAAGATGGCATGATAACAGTAGAGCCATATTTAGCAAATAAATATATTTATTAGTGGAGGGATTTAATAACATGGGAGTATCTATAGTAATTACATCAGGTAAAGGTGGAGTCGGAAAAACTACAACAACTGCTAACTTAGGAACAGCTTTAGCTTCAATTGGAAAGAAAGTTGTAGTTGTTGATGGAGATACTGGATTAAGAAACCTAGATGTATTAATGGGACTAGAAAATAGAATAGTATATACAATAATTGATGTAATAGAAAACAGATGTAGATTAAAACAAGCTTTAATAAAAGATAAGAGATTTCCTAACTTACATCTTTTACCAACAGCTCAATCTAAAGATAAAGATGATATAAAAACTAATGATATGCTTAAGATAATAAAAGAACTTAAAGAAGAGTTCGATTATGTTTTAATTGACTCACCAGCTGGAATAGAAAGAGGATTTGAAAATGCAGCTATTGGAGCAGATAGAGCAATTGTAGTTGTAAATCCTGAAATAACATCTATAAGAGATGCTGATAGAGTAATTGGAAAATTAGATGCAAAAGGAATCTGTGACCATTCAGTAATAGTAAATAGATTAAATTATGAAATGGCTCAGAGAGGAGATATGTTAGGAGTAAATGATATAATAGAAGTATTATCAGTAGAACTTTTAGGAGTTGTGCCAGATGATAAGAGAGTATCAGTTTCTACTAATAAAGGAGAACCAATAGTTTTGGACGAGCAATCTAAAACAGGTATGGCATTTAAAAACATAGCTAAAAGAATTACAGGTGAAAATATTCCAATAATGGAGTTTACAGAGGAAAGCACAGGATTCTTTGGTACTATAATGAAACTTTTTAAACGTAAATAGGGGGCCTTGGGAAATGGGATTTTTTAGTAACTTTGGCAAGCAAAAGCCGAAAGAAATTGCAAAAGATAGGTTGAAGCTTATACTTATTCACGACAGAGGAGATTTACCAGAAGAAACTTTAGAAAAGATTAGAACAGAGATACTCCAAGTAATTACTAAATATATAGAAATACAAGTAGATGATGTAGAAATATCAGTTAGTAAGAGTGAAATTGAAGAAGGAGATGCTCCATCTTCATTAATTGCAAATATTCCAATAAGAAATATAAGAGGTCAATAAGAGGTATGAGGTTGTGTAAAAGTTTGCTATGATAAGAAAAACTTTTATTCACAACCTTATTTTTATTTAAGTGTTTATTAAAATTTTATTATTTTTTTAAATGTCATAGTGTTTTTTATAGAGAATAGGCAAATAATGATATATAATAGACAGTGTTACAAAATGAGTAATGAACTTTTCAGGAGGTGGGGATTTGCTTAGGAAAGATTTATTGTTTGACAATGGTGGAGGCAGTAAACACAGATTAGATTTCAAAAAAATAAGAGATATCGATAAATTACTTTTAATTTCAACAGTTGTTTTAATTTTATTTGGAATACTTAATATATATTTATGTACTAAAGGTGATTATGGTTTTCTATATGCAAAAAAACAATTTATATGGATGATTATTTCTTTAGTAGCTTTATATATTTTTATTTCTATAGATTATAGAGTATTTTATAATTATGTTCCAATCTTTTATTGGGGATCTATAGTGCTATTATTGATAACTAGGTTTGCAGGAACTGTAGTAAATGGTGCCAGAGGATGGTTAAAATTTGGACCAATATCATTACAGCCATCGGAAATAGCGAAGGTTGCAATGATAATGATGCTTGGAAAAATGCTAGAAGAAATGGATAATGATATAAATAACTTTAGAAACTTAGTTAAGCTTAGTATATATGCTGGTATTCCAATGATATTTATTATTATACAACCAGATATGGGTATGACAATGGTATGTTTCTTTATAGTTTTAGGAATATTCTTTGTTGCTGGTCTTGATAAACGTATTTTTATTGGAGGATTTGCTGCGCTTATAGTTGTTGTAGCAATAGTTTGGAATGTTGGGCTTATTCAAGATTATCAAAAAGCAAGAATAACATCATTCTTACATCCAGAGGCTAATGCAACTACAACAGGATATCACTTGAGTCAATCTTTAATTAGTATTGGATCAGGAGGAATTGTTGGAGATAGACCTTCTTTATATAATGATGGAACAAGTGGTTATGCAGCACAACATGTTCCGGAAGTACAAACAGACTTTATATTTGCTGCAATAGCAGAACAATGGGGATTTATAGGAGTAGTATTCTTATTGATAGTTTACGGAATAGCAATAACTCGGATGATAAATATAGCAAGGACCGCTAAGGATACCTTTGGATCCGTAATATGTATAGGAATAGTTGCTTATTTCTTGTTTGCTATATTCCAGAATATAGGTATGACAATAGGGCTTATGCCAATTACTGGTATAACACTTCCTTTAATAAGTTATGGAGGAAGTTCAATGCTATCTATAGTAATGACTATAGGATTAGTTTTAAATATTGGAATGAGAAGAAAGAAAATAAGGTTTTAATATAAAAGAGATGTAAATATTAATTTACATCTCTTTTTTTATAAAAATTTGAAGTATTTTAGTTTTCATAAATGCTTATAAGCATAAATATAATAAATAAAGAATAGGAGGTGAGATAGGTGAGTTATTATGGAAAAGAATATGCAGAATATTATAGAGGAATAAGAGGCAGTAACTTAAATGGTGGTAGAAATTATGGTTATTCTACTTCTTACTCTAATGGATATAGTAGAAATTATACTAGATCAAAAAGAAAAAAATGGACACATGGAATAATACAAATATTTGCTATACAAACTATAAGTATAATTTTTCTAGGCGGAATTGTATATTCACTTAAATTTTCAGAAAGAAAAGAACTTAATAATGTATTTTATTCTGTAAAAGCTGTTTTAAGTGAGGATTATTATTTTAAAAATAATTCAATAAATTTTGATTTAAATTCAATAGATTTCAATTTAGAAGAAATATTAGATAAAATAAATAGAAAAATAAATACATTAAAGCAATAACAAGATTTAAGTCGAGGTGTAAATGAAGAAATCCAATAAATTCTTATTACTTGAAACTATATTGTTAATTATTATAATGAGCCTAGGAAAAAGCTTTATTATAAGTGTAGTTTCTATACTATTACATGAAATAGGACATGTAATAGTAGGATATTTTTATGGATGTAAGCTGTATAAATTTAATATTTCCATAACTGGCGCAAATGTAGAATTAGATGATGTAGGAGATTTAAAGGATTTTCAGAGATTAAACCTTTATTTGATAGGGCCTATAATTAATCTTTGTATATTTTTAATTTGTTATTGTTTTAGCGAAATAATAAAAAGTGATTTATTGTTATTAATAGGAAGAATAAATTTAGGGTTATTTATTTTTAATATGATACCTGCTTATCCATTAGATGGATCAAGAATACTTGAAATAATACTATCGAAAAGTTTTACTTATAGAATTGCTAAAAAAATAATGTGTATAATAAGTTATACTCTTTCAGGAATATTAATACTTGTTTTTGCGTACGGGATTACAATACATAAGATTAATGTAAGTTTAATCTTAATTAGTGGACTTATTATATATTCAGCATATGTTGAAAAAAAATCTACAATTTATATAATGATGAGTAATATATTTAAAAAAATTAGATTAATAGAGAACTATGAGTATATAGAAAATAGAAGTATATCAGTATCTTACAATAATACTTTATTAAATATGCTCAGAATAATAGATAAAAATAAATATAATATATTTTATATCTTAGATGATGAACTTAAAGTTATAGGAATGCTATATGAAAATGAAATTATAGAAGGATTAAAGCTTTATGGAAATATATCATTAAAAGAATATTTAGATATAAAATGTATAGATAATATAGAAAAAAAAGATTAAAAAATTAAGCTTTAAAAATTTTTCTTTTTATATAAATATTTATAATTAGAATTTTTTTGAGGGCTTAATTTTTTTTATTATTATTTTTAATTTAGTTAGGATTTGATAAAACTTCTAAATTTATCACAATTTAATTTTTATAATATAGTCTTATTTAAGGAGAATTTATAGAAGAAAAAATATTTTTGTGCTAGAATAAAGAAATATGTATAGGATAAACACTTATGAAATTTAGGAGGATATGTTTGATGAATAGAATTTCTGATAGTATCTTATGTAAGGTTGAAAAGCCATCAAGATATGTAGGTGGAGAACTAAATGAAATAGTTAAAGATTTAAAAGATATAGATTTAAGATTTGCTTTTTGTTTCCCAGATGTTTATGAAGTAGGAATGTCTCACTTAGGAACAAGAATACTTTATCATACTATAAATACTAGAAAAGATACATATTGTGAAAGAGTATTTGCTCCATGGCCAGATATGGAAGAACAATTAAGAAAAAATAATATTTCACTATATTCACTAGAAACAAAAACACCTTTAAAAGAATTTGATATGTTAGGATTTACTCTTCAATATGAGATGAGTTATACAAATATTTTAAATATGCTAGATATGTCAGGTATAACTATTAGAGCTTCAGAAAGAAGAGAAGATGAGCCTATAGTTATGGCAGGAGGGCCTTGTGCATATAACCCAGAACCTCTTTATGATATTATAGACTTTTTCCAATTAGGAGAAGGTGAGGAGATGATGGATGATGTACTAGAAGTTTACAAAAAATATAAAGGTAAAAATGATAAAAAAGGTTTCTTAAGAGAAATATCAAAAATTCAAGGGATATATGTTCCTTCATTATATGATGTTTCTTACAATGAAGATGGAACAATAAGAGAGTTTAAGCCTAAATATGATGATGTACCAAAAGAAGTTAAGAAGAGAATTATAAACAATTTTGATAAGGTAGAATTCCCAGTAGATATGGTAGTTCCTTATAGTGAAATTGTTCACGATAGAATAGTTCTTGAAACTTTCAGAGGATGTACAAATGGATGTAGATTTTGTCAAGCTGGTATGATTTATAGACCAGTTAGAGAAAAAACAAGAGATACACTTGTTAAACAAGCTAGAGAAATGGTTAAAGCTACTGGATATCAAGAAATTTCACTTGCATCATTAAGTACTTGTGATTATTCAGATATTCAAAATCTTATAAATGATTTAATTGAAGAACATGAATGTAATAAAGTTGGAGTTGCACTTCCTTCAATTAGAGTAGATGCTTTTTCAGTTGATTTAATAAAAGAAATTCAAAAGGTAAGAAAATCAGGATTAACTTTTGCACCTGAAGCTGGTTCTCAAAGAATGAGAGACATAATTAATAAAGGGTTAACAGAAGAAAAGATTTTAGAAGCTTCTAAAAGTGCTTTTGAAGCAGGATGGAGCAGACTTAAGCTTTACTTTATCATAGGATTACCTTATGAAACTAGAGAAGATTGTGCAGCAATTGGAGATTTAGCTGGAAAAATTGTTGATAAATATTTTGAAGTTCCTAAAAATGTTAGAAATAAAGGATTAAGAGTTACAGTAAGTACTTCAATACTTGTTCCAAAACCTTTTACTCCATTCCAATGGGCACCAATGGAGAGAAAAGAAGAAGTTATTGAAAAAATCAAAGCTGTTAAATATTCATTAAAATCACCAGCTGTAGTATATAACTATCATGAACAAACAACTTCTTACTTAGAAGCTGTATTTGCAAGAGGAGATAGAAAGCTTTGTGATGTTCTTATAAAAGCATTTGAAAAAGGATGTAAATTTGATGGATGGAATGAATATTTCAAATTTGACACTTGGATGGAAGCTTTAGAAGAATGCGGAGTAGATGGAGATTTCTATGCATTTAGAGAAAGAACTTATGATGAAATATTACCTTGGGATTTCATAAATATAGGTGTTACAAGAAAATATTTAGAAAATGAAAATGAAAAAGCTAAGAGAGCAGAACTTACACAAAACTGTAGAAAAGGCTGTACAGGATGTGGAGTTAACGTAAACTTTAAAGAAGGGGAGTGTTTTGAAGGTGCGTTATCTAATTAAATATACAAAAGAAGCTGATATAAAATTTATATCTCACTTAGATCTTTTAAGAACTATACAAAGATCAATTAGAAGATCAGGATTACCTATTCACTATTCAAAAGGATTTAATCCTCATATGGCAACAGCAATTGCACAACCTTTATCAGTTGGAGTTTATTCAGATGGTGAATATATGGATGCAGAATTTGATGAAGAAGTAGAAATTTCAGAAATGCTACAAAAATTAAATGAAAATTCAGCTCGTGGAGTAAGATTTTTAAATGCAGTACTAATTCCAGAGCCAAAGCACAATGAAAAGAAATTTCCACAAGCTATGGCATTAATAGATGGAGCGAGATATATAATAAAGATTAAATATTCAAGTTTAGATAATTTTGAAAAAGAAATGGAAGCTCTTATGAATAAAGAAGAGTGGACTATGGTTAAGAGATCAAAAAGAGCAGAAAAAGAAGTAGATATAAGACCAATGGTTAAAGAAATTAAATATTGGACTAAAGATGACTCTGCTATATTTAATATTCTTATAAGTGCGGGAAGTAGAGAACATTTATCAGCTGATCTTTTTGTGGATTTAATAAAGAAAAATACAACAAATGTTTTAGAAGATGAATTTGTTGATATAAAAAGAGAAGAAATGTATTTCTTAAAAGAAGGTAATTTAGTACCTTTATGTGAATGTATATAGGATGTGGAATAATGAGAGATATTTGTATTGAAAGAAGTGAAAATCTTTTAAGAGTAGCTGTAAGAGAAAATGGAATTATAGAAGAATGCTTTATAGAAGAAAAAACAACTGAACCTACAGTTGGGGAAATTTATAAAGCAAGAGTTAAAAATATAGTTCCAGGAATTAATTCTATATTTTTAGATATGGGATTAGAAAAAGAAGGTTACATGTATTATAGTGAAGAGCTAAAGAGTATAAACATAAAAAAAGGTGATGAGCTTTTAGTAGAAGTTTTAAAAGAACCTTTAGGAGAAAAAGGTGCAAAAGTTACTCATAAAGTTAGTATTCCAGGAAAATATATTGTTTTATCTAAAGGAAAGACAGGAATAAATTTTTCAAAAAGAATAAATGATGATGTTAAGAAAAAACTTATATTAGCAGAATTAGAAGAGATAGAAGATGTTTCAATAACTATAAGAACTGAAGGAGCTAATGTTCCTATAGAACTACTTAAAAACGAAGTAAATAGAATAAAAGATATTTATAATGAGCTTTTAAGAAAGCTTAATTATAGTAATGTTTGTGAAAGAGTATTTGGGAAAAAAGCAGCTCTTAGCAAAGTTCTTATAGACAATATTGCAAAAGATAATTTAAGAATATATGTAAATAATCCAAATGATGAGGAATTTATAAAAAGATTCTTAGATAAAGAGGAAAATATAGAAATAGTTAAATATGATGGGTTAAGAACACTTTTTGATTATTTAGATATTGAAAAAGAAATATTAAAATTAAGACATAATAAAATAACTCTTCAATGTGGTGGAAATATAGTTATAGAAAAAACTGAAGCTATGTATGTAATAGATGTTAATAGTGGTAAGAATATAAAAGAAAAGAATCTTCAAAAAACAGTATTAACAACTAATATAGAAGCTGCAAGAGAAATTGGAAAACAAATAATGCTTAGAAACTTAAGTGGAATAATAGTAATAGACTTTATAGACTTAAGAGATAAAAATGATAGATTTAAAGTAATGAAAGAGCTTAAAAATTCTTTAAGCAAAGATGGTGGAAATTCGAAGATTTTCCCATTTACAGAACTTGACTTAGTTCAAATCTCAAGAAAGAGAAGAGGAAAAAGCATATATGACAGCATAGAAGAAAAATGTAGTCAATGTAATGGTCAAGGGAAAGTTTTAAGACTTTCATACGTAGAGCAATTAATTAAAAATGAAATATTAAGATCTCTAGAAGAAAATACTATAAATAGTTTTTATATAGAGATAGATTCAACATATAAAGAAAGAGTATCAGGAGATATAGTTAAATTCTTAAAAAATATAGATGGATTAGATAAAGAAATATATTTAAATTATGTTGATGGAATAGATGGTTTTAAAGTAGAACCAATAATATTTTTAAATCAAAAAGAGAATCTCAAAAATTACCTTATTAAAGGTGTAGAAAAATGTTAAGAATATTCTTTACAAAAAATGTAGTTTATGATAATATGATTTAGTAAACCGCTCACAATAGGGTTTTAAATAAAACAAAGTTAAATCTTTGTACCTGTAGTGGCGAGACCGTTATGAGGAGGTGTTTTAATGTACGCAGTAGTAAAAACAGGTGGAAAACAATACAGAGTTCAAGAGGGCGATGTATTATTCGTTGAAAAATTAGACGCTGAAGTAGATTCAGTTGTAGAATTAACTGAAGTATTAGCTGTTGGTGGAGAAACTTTAAAAGTTGGAACTCCAGTAGTAGAAGGTGCTAAAGTTGTAGCTAAAGTTTTATCACAAGGTAAAGCTAAGAAAGTTACAGTATTCAAATATAAACCTAAAAAGGATTATAGAAGAAAAGCTGGACACAGACAACCTTACACTAAAATAGTTGTAGAAAAGATCGAAGCTTAATCTATGGTTAATGTAGAGATTTATTCAAACAACGAAAACATATTAGGTTTTAAAATTGACAATCATGCTATGCCAGAAGGACGTGACTTTAATAGTAATGAACTTTTAGTAGGCGAAGCTTTTGATATGATTTGTAACTCAGTTTCAGTTTTATCACAAAGCGTAATCATAGGAATAGATAATGTTTTAGAACTTAACTGTACTTATGAGATTGGCGATGGATACCTAAGTCTAGACCTTAGAGATTTTTCGAAAGAAGAACTTGAAAAAGCACAAGTTTTACTTAAAACTTTTAAGCTTAGCTTAGATAGTGTTATTTTAGGTTTAGATGAATCAATAGGAACAACAAGACGTAGAGAATATATAAATATTAAAACAGAGGAGGTGTAAATATGTTAGTAATGAACCTTCAATTATTTGCCCACAAAAAAGGGGTAGGTAGCTCAAAGAACGGTAGAGATTCTGAGTCAAAAAGACTAGGTGTTAAATCAGCTGACGGAGAATTCGTACTTGCTGGAAACATCATAGTAAGACAAAGAGGAACTAAAATCCACCCAGGAAACAATGTTGGAAAGGGTAAGGATGATACTCTATTTGCTAAAATTGATGGAGTAGTTAAATTCGAAAGAATGGGAAGAGACAAGAAGAAAGCTTCTGTTTATCCTGTTGCAGTAGAAATAGCTGAATAATTTTATTTGAATATAGAAAGCACCCTAAAGTTGGGTGCTTTTTAAATATGAAAAAATAAATTACCGTTTCTTTGTATCTAAAACCTAATATTATTGCTATAATGAAGAAAATACATGTTTTACATAGTTTGAATATTAGGATATAAGGAATAATAAAAATATAAAGATTTTACATAAGGAAAGGTGAGTATATGTTTATAGATAAGGCCAAAGTATTCGTAAAATCTGGTAAAGGTGGAGACGGAGCGGTTTCATTTAGAAGAGAAAAATACGTTCCACTAGGAGGACCAGATGGTGGAGATGGTGGAAAAGGTGGAAGCATTATATTAAAAGTTGACACTGGAATCACAACTCTTATGGATTTTAAATACAAGAGAAAATTCGTAGCTGAACCAGGACAAAATGGTGGAGAATCAAAATGCTACGGAAAAGATGGAAAAGATTTAGTAATTATGGTGCCTATGGGAACTATAGTTAGAGAAGCTGAAAGTAATAAAATAATTTGTGACCTTTCAGAAAAAGATGATGAATTTGTTTTACTTAGAGGTGGAAAAGGTGGTAAAGGAAACTGTAAATTCTGTACACCTACAAGACAGGCACCACATTTTGCAGAACCAGGAATGCCAGGAGAAGAATTAAATATAGTTCTTGAATTAAAGCTTTTAGCTGATGTTGGTCTTTTAGGTTTCCCAAATGTAGGTAAATCAACATTCTTATCAATGACAACAAAAGCTAAGCCAAAGATAGCAAACTATCACTTTACAACTCTTAAACCAAACTTAGGTGTTGTTGCAGCAGAAGGTGTTGAACCATTTGTTATGGCAGATATCCCAGGTATAATAGAAGGAGCAAGTGAAGGTGTAGGGCTTGGACTTGAATTCTTAAGACATATTGAAAGAACAAGACTTCTTATACATGTTGTAGATATATCAGGATTAGAAGGAAGAGATCCATTTGAAGATTTCGTTAAAATAAATGAAGAGCTTAAAAAATATGCAGTTAAATTAGTTGATAGACCTCAAATAGTTGTAGCTAATAAGGCAGATCTTCTATATGATGAAGAAGTTTTTGAAGATTTCAAGAAAAAAGTTAATGAATTAGGATATAACACAGTATTTAAAATGTCAGCAGCAACAAGAGATAATGTTGATGCAGTAATTAAAGAAGCAGCTAGAATGCTTAAAGATATTCCAATAACTGGACTAGAAATTTCTGATGAAGAAAGATATATTCCAGAAGAAAAAAGATTCACTTATGAAATCAGAGTTGAAAAAGGTGAAGAATTCGACACTTACTTTGTTGAAGGAAGCTTCGTAGACAGACTTTTAAGTGCTGTTAACGTACATGATGCTGATTCTTTAAGATACTTCCATAAAGTTCTTACAAACAAAGGAATATTTAGTGAGTTAAGAGAATTAGGAATTAAAGATGGTGACATGGTAAGTCTTAATGACTTTGAATTTGAATACTTATTATAGGAGAGATTTAGATGCTAAAAGGAAAAGAAAGAGCATACTTAAGAAAGTTAGCTCATGGAATAGATCCAATATTTCAAATTGGAAAGAATGGTATAGAAGAAAACTTCTTAAAGCAAGTTAGTGATGCATTAGAAGCTAGAGAACTTATAAAAATAAAAGTTCTAGAAAATAGTGGATTAGATACAAGAGAAGCTTCAGATCTTATATGCAGAGAAGTTAGGGCAGAAGGAATACAAGCAATTGGTAATAAAATAGTTCTTTATAAAAAATCACATAAGAAACCTAAAATAGAAATACCAAGCAAGTAGTATGAAAAAGTATGGGATTATTGGTGGAACCTTTGATCCTATTCACTTTGCTCACCTTTATATAGCAGATGAAGCAAAAGCTTCATTAGAGCTAGATAAAATAATATTTATGCCAAATGGAAACCCACCACATAAAAGTTTAAAAAAAGTGAGTGAGGCTTCCATTAGGTATGAAATGGTTAGTGAAGGAATAAAGGATTTTAAAGGATTCACAGTTTCAGACTATGAAATTAAAAAAAATGGACCAAGTTTTACTTATGAAACTCTACAAGCTTTTAAACAGGAAGATGTAGAGTTATTTTTTATTACAGGTGCTGACTGTCTTATGGATTTAGAAAAATGGAAGAACATAAAAGAAATATTTAAGGTTTCAAACTTTGTTGTTTTTAGTAGACCTGGTTTTACTTATGAAACTTTAAAAGAGCAAAAAGAATATATAGAAAATAAATATAATACAAAGATTATATTTTTGAACTTAAAGGATTTAGATATATCTTCAACAGATATTAGAGAAAGAATTAGATTAGGTAGGAATGTTAAATTTTTCTTACCAAATTCAGTTTTAGACATAATAGAGAGAGAGAGGCTTTATAAATAGAGAGAGGTGTATAAAATTGGAAAAAGAAAAAATCTATGATTATCTAAAAGAAAATTTAAAAGATAAAAGGTTTATACATACCTTAGGAGTAGTATCAACAGCTAAAAAATTGGCAGAATTAAATGGGGAAGATTTAGAAAAAGCTGAAATGGCTGCATTACTTCATGATGTTTGTAAAAATATGAATAAAGAAGATATGAAAAACCTTATAGAAAAATATGATATAAAGCTCACATTCAGTGAAAAAAACACAGAGGAATTATGGCATGGAATTTTAGCTCCAATAATAGCAAAAGAAAAATTCAACATAACAGATGAATATATTTTAAGTGCCATAAGATGGCATACAACTGGTAAAGAGGATATGAGTGTTCTTGACAAAATAATATATATAGCAGATATGATTGAACCATCAAGAAATTATGATGGAGTAGAAGCTTTAAGGGAAAAAGTTTTAGAAAACCTAGATGAAGGGGTTCTTTTAGGAATGAATCATACTATAAAATATTTGTTAATTAAGAATGCTATGATTGATGAGAATACAGTTAAAGCTAGAAATTATTTATTAAAAAAGTAAATTTTAAACTAGTATAAATATGGGGTGAATAAATGGGGAAAGAAAATAACAATAGGGGAACTAATAGGCCAGAAAAAAGGCTAACTAGAGAAGAACAAATAAGAATTCGTAAAAGAATAAATAGTAGAAATGAAAATGTAAGAAGAGGAAAAAGGAGTATTCCTTTAAATGATCCTAGAAGAAGAGTTGAAGGAAATCTTACAGAAGAAGAAATTATTCAAAGAGAAATACAAAGGCAAAGAAGACTTTACAGAGAAAGTTTAAGAAATAAAAATGAAGAACCAAATTTAGAAAATAACTATGAAAATAGAAATAGTAATAAAAATGATAGTTCTAATATAAGAAGAGAAAATATTAGAAGAAGAGAATCAAATAAAAAAGATTCAAAGAGAGAAGAATTTAAAAGAAAAGATAGTAGAATTGAAAAAAATAACCGTAAGAAGAATAAAAAGAAAAAAAGAGTTAGTTTAAAAAAGATTATTCAGTTAATAGCTGCTATTTTAATTTTTGCAGTACTTTTTACAGGTTTTAATATATGGAACACTGTATCTAAAATATCTAGTGCAGGAATGATAGAGCCCAAAGTAGTATCAATGGATAGTACTGTAAATATTCTTTTACTTGGAATGGATGTTGGAAATATAAAAGATCCAAAGGATAACGCTGCAAAAAGAACAGATACTATAATGGTTTTAAATTTCAATCCTAAAAGCAAAGAAGTAAGAGTTGTTTCAATTCCGAGAGATACAATGATTGATATTAAAGGGCGTACATGGAAGATAAATGCTGCTTATCCTGTTGGGGGAGAAAAAGAAATTGTAAATCAAGTTGAAAAACTTTTAGATATAGATATAAATTATGTAGCTAATATAAATTATAATGCATTTAGAGATTTCATAGATGCAATAGGTGGGGTTACAGTTAATATAAAGCATAATATGGATTACACAGATAAAAGTCAAAATTTAAGAATTAAATTTAAAAAAGGAACTACTGAACATTTAGATGGTAAAAAGGCTGAAGAATTTTTTAGATGGAGAAAAAATAATGATGGTACTGGTTTAGCTATGGGCGACTTAGGGCGAATAGAAAATCAGCATGAGTTTATGGAAGCAGTAGTTAAAAAATGTACTAATCCAACTATAGTATTTAGATTACCAAGTATTTTAAAATCTATAGAAAAGAATGTAAGTACAAATATGCCAGGGACAACTATGGCTAAATATGCATTAAAGCTTATGACAGTTAAATCTGAAAACTTTAAAATGCTTACAGTAAAAGGAACACCAGAAATGATAGGTGGTCAATCTTACTTTATATTTGATAAAGAAAAAAATAAAAATCTTATTCAAAGCTTAAAAGATGGAACTACATCTGCAATTAAAAAGTCTGGAAAAGGTGAGGTTTCTGTAATGATTTTAAATAGTACAAATATTACAGGACTTGCTGCTAGATATAAAAGTACTTTAGATAGAGAAGGCTTTAAATCAATAGATGTAGGTACTATAGAAAATGAAACAGCAAAGAAAAGTTATGCAATGGTTAAAAATAAAGAAATAGAAAAAATAGTAAAACCAGAATTAGTGGGAATAGATGAATATAAAACTATGAAGTCAGATTCTGAATACTCAAAATATGATTTAGTTATAGTATTAGGATTAGATTCTGAGTAAAGATTATAAGACACAGGAGGAAATTATGAGCACCCTAGAGAGAATAGTAGATGAAAAATATGATGGATGTAAAATAAGAGAGTTTTTAAAAGAAGAAATGGAGCTATCCTCAAGATTAATAAGAAAATCAGCTTTAGATAAAAAGATACTTGTTAATAATGAATGGGTTAAAATGAATTTTAAAATAAAAAAAGGTGATAATATAAAAGTTATTTTAAATAGAAAAGAAACTCAAGATATAGCACCAGAAGATATAGATATAGAAGTAGTTTATGAGGATAGTAATTTATTAGTAGTAAATAAAAAGCCTTTTATGGTAGTTCACCCAACTAAAAGATATCAATCAGGAACTCTTGCTAATGGTGTAATGAATCATTTTAAAAACACAAATCAAGAATGTATAGTTAGACTTGCAAATAGACTTGATATGAATACTTCTGGTCTTGTAATAATAGCAAAGAATCAATTTGCTCATATGTTTCTTTCAAATGAAATGCAAAAAAATGAAGTTACTAAAAAATACTTAACAGTAGTTCATGGGCATTTAAAAGAAAAATCAGGAACAGTAGATGCGCCAATTTATAGAGTACCAGAAGAGGAAGAAGGAGTATTTTCAATAAGAAGAGTTGTAGATGAAAAAGGACAAAGAAGTATAACTCATTATAGAGTAGTAGAAAGCTTAAAAGATGCTGACTTAGTAGAATGTACTTTAGAAACTGGTAGAACACATCAAATAAGAGTTCATATGGCACATTTAGGGCATCCTATATATGGGGACTTTTTATATGGTGATGGAGATAATGAAAAAGATCTTATTGAAAGGCAAGCATTACATGCTTATAGCTTAGAGTTTTTAGAACCTAAAGAAAGAAAACTTTTAAGTTTAAAAGCAGAACTTCCTGAAGATATAAAAGAATTAATAAATAAATTAAAATAATTTAATATTAAAGTAATAAGGAAAGTTATATACAGATAACTTTCCTTATTTGTTTTATAAATATTTTTTAGAAATTAATTATGAAAAAATAAAAAGACTGTATTATAATTAATTAAAATACAGTCTTTGTTTAAGGAGTGTTAATTATATATT
>NZ_LTAY01000027.1 GCF_002050515.1 Clostridium thermobutyricum DSM 4928
ATATTTATCAGTAACATTATTTATTAGTATTCTTATAATCCAAGTTTTAAAATTCTTAGTTTTTTTTAATTTTGAAATATTTATAAAAGCTTTATAAACTGTTTCTTGGTATATATCACAGGCATCATGTTCATTTTTTACATATAAATAAGCTGTTTTATAAATATAACTACTATGAATTTCTATTAACTTTTTAAAAGCTTCTTTATCTCCTTTTATTGCAATTTTAACTAAATTCTCCTCATTAGACATAGCTTTATCTATTTTAATTACCCCTTCCATAAACATCCCCTCTCATTTTTAAATCCGGATTTTTAATTACACATATTAGACGTATAAAAAATTTAAAAAGTTTCAAAAATAAATTAAGATAATACTTTTGTAGTATTATCTTAATTTATTTCCTTATTATATTGTGTTTTCCTCTTTCACTTTAGAATGTTTTTTCCCATAAATAAAATAACTTATTATCAAAATTACAATAATTACAGTTGCAATTAAAATAGTAGACTCTTGTAAATTTGTAATTAGAAACAAACAACAAGCAACTCCTAATGTAGGTAATAACGGAACTAGCGGTGTTTTAAATTCTCTTTTTATATTAGGATATTTTTTTCTAAATATAATAATGGAAAATGAAATTAATCCATAAACAATAAGCATAGCTAAACTTGCAAAATTAGCAAGTTGATTTAAATTTACAAACTCAGCTAAAAGAGCTCCCACTATACCTACTATCCATAGAGCAACATAAGGTACATCTCTTTTATCTTTTTTTCCAAATATCTTAGGTAATAATCCATCTATGCTCATAGTACTCAGTATTTGAGATGTTGAAAAATTTCCCGCAAATATTACTGCAAGTATTCCTATTACACTTCCTAAGGAAACTATCATTTCTATAAACGGCCTATTTGAAAGCTTCAATGCATATGCCAAAGCATCTGATACATTTAAATGTATATATGAAGTTATTCCAGTTAAAACTCCTGAAACTGCTACATATATAAATGTACATACTGCTAATGATACTAGAAGCCCTATGGGCAAAGATTTTTTAGGATTTTTTACATAAGGTGCTGCCGATGCTGTTGCATCAAATCCACAATATGCGAAAAAAACTGTTGCTGCTCCTGATAAGACTCCTGTTATTTTATATGGTAAAAACGGTATCCAATTTTTTGTATTCATATAGAATATTCCCACTATTACAAATAATAAAATAACTCCTATCTTTGTAAAAACCATTATATTATTAACTTTTTTACTATTTTTTGTTCCACATGAAATTATAAACGTTATAAATAATATTGATAATACAGCTGGAAGATTTACAATTCCACCTTGAGAAGGGATTGTGGTAAATTCTTTTGAAAAATGTATTCCAAAAGAACCTAGAAAATTTAATAAATAGGATCCCCAACCTGATGCTACCGTTGCTGTAGCTAAAATATATCCTATTATAATGGCTAATCCAGCCACATATGCGACTATTTCCCCCATTGTTACATATAGAAATGTATATGACCCACCTGAACTTGGTATTGTTGCACAAAGTTCAGCATAGCAAAGTACTATAATAGCTGCCGCTATTCCTCCTATTAGAAATGAAAACATAACACCTGGTCCTGCTTCCTTAGCAGCAACTATTCCTGTTAAAACCATTACTCCTGTCCCTATTACAGATCCAATACTTAAAAGTGTTAAGTCTAAAGTACCTAAATTCTTCTCACTAGACTTTACGTGCTTTGAAACACTTTTTATATCTTGGGTTTTAAATATACTCATTTAACTTCACCTACTTCCATTTGTGGAAAAACCAATCCTATATTTAAAATAAGATTGGTTTTTATCAGTTTAAATCTATTAACCTTCTAAATATCCTTTTTTCTCCAACTTGGTTTTCTACATTTGTATATGATAAGTGGAATTACTATACTTACTATTGTTGCAATTACTTGGAATCCAATATAGAAAGTATATTGACTTGGTTTAAATATTGATGGAGGTATTAAACTAACTAAAATAGTTAGTGATACTCCAAATAATGCTAGTATTGCCACAATCCACATTATACCATTATTTTTAGCACCTAATCTAAAAGGTCTTTCTATTTCTGGTCTACTATATCTTAATTTAATAGCTGATATACAAATTAATATATAAACAACACAATAAAGAATAGTTGTTGTAATCGTAATCATAAAGAATGCACTATTTACATTTGGTATTGCAACGTATGCTAATATAAGAATAGAAACAACTATAGCTTGTATCATTAAGAAAGTTATTGGAATATCTCTTTTAGTTCTTTTTTGAAATATTCTTGGTAAATTACCTTCTTCAGCAACTTTTATCATTGCTTTAGATGGTCCAAGAACCCAAGCACTCATTTGAGCAAGTACACCTATTAGTATCATTAATGAAATAATATTATTGAAAATTATAGGTATTCCAAGTCCCTTACAGTAAATAACAAATGGTTGTGTTATATTAGCTAATTGAATTTGCCCATTTGGTATAGCATTTGAAACTGTTAATCCAGCAATTAAGTTTAATGCAACTAATATTAATACAGATGCTATAACTGCAATCGGATAGTTTTTCTTAGGGTTATCAATATTATTAGCATGTACTGATGATATTTCAACCCCTGCAAATATAAATATAATTCCTGAGAAATAAGTTAATGTTCCAAGTTTATGGAAATTTGGAACTAATTTATGTGCTTGAAATGCTCCTAAGTATCCATGAGGATTTAATCCGAATTTATACGCATAAGCAATACCTAATATAACTAACGCAGCAAATGGTATATAAACTCCGATTAAAGCTCCAAAGTTACCTACAACTTTTACCATATCAAATTTTAAGTTAAGTAAAGTAACTCCCCAGAACGAAACTAAAACACATATAAGAACGAAAATATTATTTTGTGATAAGGAATAATCATTAACTACATATCCTAATAATACCCCTATAGTAGTACCAACCATAACCATACCAGTCATCATTTGTACCCATAATAACCAAGAAGTAACAAATCCCCATTTAGGTCCTAATGCTTCTTTAACCCAAACCTGCGGTCCTCCTTCTTTTGGCCAACCTGTTGCAAGCTCAGCTGCAATTAATGCAATAGGAATTGCAAATATTACTACAGCAGCTATAAAATAAGTTATTTCTGTCCACCCATTTATAGCTAAAGTAGGAACACTTCTTACAGTACCAAAGAATGCCATTGTAATACCAATAAGTTGAACTAAACTAAGCTTTTTCACTTTATTCATGTGACATCGCCCTCTCTTTTATTTAATTTGTGTAAATATTTTAAACCTATAATTAATAAATCGTAATAAATTTTAATTGATTTGTCTTAATTAATTTGTTAATTACTATCTACACTTTTTGTTATAATACTAATTTAAAACCTTGTCAATTTTCAATTTGTTAAAAAATAATATTATTTTTCATTTATTTTTAGTGAATCTTACTTTTTACTTAAATAATGTTTATTAAATTTATCCAATTGTAAATTATTAATTAAATTTGGTAATTTTTTTAATGAATGTTATGTTTTTACCTTTTTGCTTTTATATTTTTACTATCTTAGAATCAAATCATAATGAATGTTAAATCTACAAACAAAGGAGTGATTTTTATGGAAAATAAAAAAAATATAAATGTAGATGCTTTATTTCTTGGACCCAAAGCAGAAAATGAAGAATTCTTTTTAAAGAATTTAACTAAAATGTTTACTGAACATTCTCAATGGAGAAAGAACTTTCATCCTGAAGATGGAGATGTAATAACTTCAACTAGAGCTAGAAAAGAAAGTTTTATTGATACTCAATGTAAAACAGAAGAAATGCTTGAAGAGTTATCTTGTAAATTAAGATCTAATATGATGCCATGGCATTCTATGAGATATATCGGTCATATGAATACTGATACATTAATGGCCTCTTTATTAGGATATTTTGCAGCTATGCTATATAACGGAAATAACTGTGCTTACGAGGGTGCACCAGCTACTACAATTTTAGAAGGTGAAGTTGGTGAAGACTTCTGTAGACTCTGTGGAATTGATTCTGATACAGGATGGGGACATATATCATTAGATGGTACTACTGCAAATTTAGAATCATTATGGTATATGAGAAATATCAAATCTATTCCTTTTGCTATAAAAAAAGTAGCTCCAGAAATAGTTGAAGAAATGACAGAATGGGAATTATTAAACCTTTCAGTTAAAGATACTTTAGATTTATTAGAAAAAGTTCCAGATAAATTCGATAAAATAAAAAATAACTCTGCTAGATGTGATGCAAATTTAATAACTAAGTTAGGTAAATTATTAGTGCCAAAAACTAAGCATTATTCATGGCTTAAGGCCGCAGATATCTTAGGCATTGGTGGTGATAGTTTAATTGAAGTACCAGTAGATGAACATTTCAGAATGGATATTACGGCCTTAAAATCAATAATTGAAGAAACAACTAGTAAAAATATTCCTATATTAGGAATCGTTGCTGTTGTTGGTTCAACAGAAGAAGGTGCTGTTGACCATGTTGATAAAATAATAGAATTAAAAGAATATTTCCGTAAAAAAGGAATTAATTTCTATTTCCATATTGACGCTGCTTTCGGTTCATATTGTAGATCAATGTTCTTAGATGAAGATTATAACTTTATACCTGAAAATCAGTTAAAAACTAAATATAAAGAATATGAAGTATTCCAAAACTGTGAAGCTATAAACTGGCCATCACATGATGTTTATAAAGCTTTTGAAGCTATAAAAGAAGCTGATAGTATAACTATTGACCCTCATAAAATGGGTTATGTACCATATGCAGCTGGTGGTATTTGTATAAAAGATAAAAGAATTAAGGATTGTATTTCTTATTTTGCTAATTATACTTTTGAAAAAGGAATGGATATCCCAGTTTTACTTGGAGCATTTACTTTAGAAGGTTCTAAACCAGGTGCTTCTGCTGCATCAGTTTGGGCAGCTCATAAGGTTTTACCACTTAACATTTCAGGTTACGGTAAATTAATAGGTGCTAGTATTGAAGGTGCTAACATGTTTTATGACAGAATAAATAACCAAAAAACTTTTAAAGTTCTTGATAAAAATATAACTGTCAAAACATTAGTTGATCCTGATTTTAACATGATTAATTTTGCGTTTAACATTGAAGGGAATACTGATCTTAAATTAATGAATGAACTTACTCACGGATTCTATGAAGAAGCCTCATTCTGTACTAAATTATTTACAAATGAATTCATTACATCCCATACTATTTTATCTCGTGATGAATATGGAGATAGTCCTTTGAAATTTGTTAATACATGTGGTATTCCTGAGGAAGAATGGAAAAGAATTGGTTCTGTAAGTATTTTAAGAGCTACTTGTATAAACCCTTTCTTCTCTGATGAAAAAACTTTCAATGAATATAACGAAAAAATAAGTAAAGCTATAGTTAACGATTTAGAAATTGTTTTAAAAAAATTGAATCAAAATAATTTATTAAATTAAAATTATATAATTTAGTCCATTATATAATTTTAAGCTAATAAAAATAGCCCATTTATTAGCTTTACTATAACTTTATAAATAAAAGAGTGCTAATTTTAGCACTCTTTTATTTATATTCCAAAATGCACAACACAATAGTTACTATCTTTTTCCGACATTTTAAAAAAGCTTTCTAACTTTTCTAAAACATATTCTCTTTTTATAATTACTTTATTATATTGTCCACTTTGATAATATCTCTTAGCTATTTCATCATACTCAAGTTTATTTTCAAAAGTATATTCTCAAGTTAACTCTCTAACTCCATCTCCGATTGAAAATAAATTTTTCAAAGATTCTATTTCACCTTTTACTTTTTTTAAGAAAATAAAATGATTATACATAGTTTACCTTCTATAAAAGTTCTTTTCTTAATTGCTCAGGGCTTTTATTAGAAAGATATCCAAGTGGCATATCAAATACTGTTATAGCTCCAGTTTTACCTTCTTTAGCCATCTTATATACACCTCTTGCGTAAGCTACAAGTACACTTGAAGTAAATTCTGGATTACTATCTAAGTTTAATGAAAATTCTATTTTTTCTCTATTTCCAACTCCAGTAAGTCCAGTTCTTATAACAAATCCACCATGTGGCATACCAACATGATTTTCTTTTAATTCTTCTTCACTTATGAAATTAACTTCTGTATCATAATCTGAAAAATAATTTGGCATTTCTTTTATTTCTTTTTCTATTTTTTCTTTAGAAGCTCCTTCTTCTAAAACAACATAACATAATCTGCTATGCTTTTCTCTAACTGTTAATTCTGGGTTTCCACCATTTCTAACTTTTTCTAATGCTTCTTCTTTAGGAACAGTATATTGAATAGCATTTTTAACTCCTTCTATTCTTCTAATTGCATCAGAATGTCCTTGACTTACTCCTTTACCCCAGAATGTATAGTCTTTTCCTTCAGGAAGTATAGTTTCTCCCATTAATCTCATAATTGAAAATAATCCTGGATCCCATCCAACAGATATTAAACCTAATTTTCCACTAGTTTTTCCTACATTGTCCATTTCTGAAAAATAATCTGGAATATTAGCATGAGTATCAAAAGAGTCTACTGTATTAAACATTTCTAATATCATAGGTCCTTGTTCTGGTAAATCTGTTGCAGATCCACCACAAAGAATCATTACATCTATTATGTCTTTATAATCTGCTATTTTAGCTATGTTTACTGTTTTAATTCCTTCAATTTCTAATCCTTCTCTTCTAGTAAAAACTGCTTCTAAAGCTATATCTTCATTTTGTTTTATGGCACTTACAACTCCACGCCCTAAATTTCCATATCCTACAATTCCTACTTTTATCTTATTATTCATAACTACCTCCTTGGATAACATTGTTTTTATAATTTTATCACTTTTTAACTTTCAATTCCAATAAATCTTTTTGTATTTTTTTCTTCTTTTTCTATATATTCTTTTCCTGATTTTATTGATGTCTTTAAACTAAAACCTTTTGCTATACTTGCAGCAATAGCTGCTGACATTTTTTCTCCTACTATATATGTATCTTGAATATTTAAATTTTCACTTTTAAAATACGTTAACTCTTCTCCATCATAAAGAATATCTATTTCATCATCTTCTGACTTTAGGTTTCTTATAAGTACATTTACAGGACCTAAAGCTTTTAACTTTTCTACTATATCTTCTATTTCATTTATATCATATATTTTAATATCAAGAAGCTCTTCAATATCTTTTTTACTTAATATTAAAAGATATGCTAATGGAAAAATTTCTTTTATAAGAGCTTTTTTTTCACTTGAAGATAAGATACTTTCTCCATTTATATTTATTAATTGGGGATTTACAACTATATTAGGAATACCTCTAGTTCTTCTTAAAGTTTTTCCTACCATTTTTATAGCTTCTGTATTTACAATAGTCCCTATTTTTATAACACTAAAATCTACTTCCTCAAAAACAGCTTTTATTTGTGATTTTATAATTTCTGGGCTTACTCCTTCTATTTTAAATTTACTCATTTTATTTTGCGCTATTATAGAAGTAGTTACACTTGAACATAAAATATTGCTCTTTATAAAGGTTTCCATATCTTTTTGTATTCCAACCATACCTATACAATCAGCACTTGATATAGTTAAAGCTCTTCTCATATTAATCACTCCTTTTCTCTAATATTTTTATAATTCTTTATATTTTATTTAATTATATCTAAAAAGACTACTTAGTTAATTAAAAATATATGTCAAAATGAAAAAGGATATAAGAATTTAATTATAAATTCTTATATCCTCATAGATTTATATGTTATTCTTCCCCAAAAGCTTTCTTTTTTAATTCTAATCCAGCTTTAGTTACAGCTACTCCACCTAATGCTGTTTCTCTTAATGAAGCTGGCAATTCTCTTCCTACTTTGTACATTGCACTTACTGCATCATCAAATGGAATTTTAGAATCTACTCCAGCCATTACTAAATCTGCTGTACAAAGAGCACTTATAGCTCCTGCAGCATTTCTTTTTGCACAAGGAATTTCAACAAGTCCTGCAACTGGATCACATACTAATCCAAGTATGTTTTTTATTACAATTGCACCAGCATCCATACTCATTTTTGGTGTTCCTCCCATAAGAAATACTACTGCACCTGCTCCCATAGCTGCTGCTGAACCACATTCTGCTTGACATCCACCTTCTGCTCCTGAAAGAGTTGCATTCATTCCTATTATTGTTCCAATAGCTGCTGCTGCAAAAAGTCCTTCTATCATTTCATCTTCAGTTTTTCCAAGCTTACCACCAGCTGAAAGAATAACCGCTGGAAGAATTCCACAAGAACCTGCTGTTGGGCAAGCAACTATTTTTCCCATTGAAGCATTTACTTCTGAAGATGCAAGAGCCATTGACATTGCCATAACAGTAGTTGTACCTGTTAAAGTTTCACCTTTTTTTAAATATTCATTTACTCTAAAGCCATCTCCACCAATTAATCCTGTAACAGAATATACTTCTTTTGACATTCCTTCTGTTACTCCATCAATCATTACTTTAAGATTAGCTCTCATTTTTTCTATTATTTCTTCTCTAGATAATCCTGATTTATCTACTTCCATTCTTATAGCGTATTCACTTAATGATATATTTTCTTCTTTACATATATTTATAAGTTCTTCACCACTTCTAGCTATTTTTTGCATATTAAACTTCCTCCTGTACAGGATTTATCATTATAACTTTAGATACATTTTCTAAAGTTTTTATATTTTCTATTATTTCTTTCTCTATTGGATTATCCAATTCAAAAATCATAGTTGCTATCTGTCCTTTTTGCTTTCTAAATACACTCATAAATGCAATATTTATTTCTTTTTCATAAAGGAAGGCTGTTACATTTGATACTACTCCAGGAACATCTTTTTGAGATATTATTAAAGTTGGATATTCTCCTGTAAATTGAACTCTATTTCCATTTACTTCTGTTATTTTAATGCTACCTCCACCAATTGATGATCCCATAACTTCACAATGACTTCCACTCTTAGTCTTCATTATAAATTTAACTGTATTTGGATGTTCATCACCTAAATCTGCTTCTTTAAAAATATATTTTAATCCCACTTCTTTAGCTATATCCATTGAAGTTCTAAGTCTTTTATCACTTGGTTCCATTCCTAATATTCCAGCTACTAAAGCTCTATCAGTTCCATGTCCTTTATATGTTTTTCCAAATGAACCATGCAATAAAAATGTAACTTCACTTATTTCCTCTCCTGCAACAGATCTTGCAACTTTACCAAGTCTTGCTGCACCTGCGGTATGAGAACTTGATGGTCCTATCATAATAGGTCCTAATATATCAAATACTCCAACACTTTTCATTTTTTTCACCTTATCCTTTTATGTAATATTTTTATTATCTTATATACACTCAGTTTAATATATTTTTAGTCTATTAATCAAGAGTTAAAAATTAATCTCACTTATAAACTTTATTAATATTTTTATAATATTTTTGTGATACTATTAGAAGACTTTTTTATAACTTAAAGGAGGACTTTTATTATGAATGCTTTATTTATTATTGAAGTTATTTTTATACTTATTAACTTATTCTTTTTATTAAGAACATTCTTTAAAAGAATGAATATAAAAAAAGAAGGTAAATATACAATAATCAGAAATTTTAATTCTATGTTTTTTACAACTGCTATAGTTGCCATAGTATTTTTAGTTTACATATTTATGTATACGAAAGAATTTACACCTTTAACAAAATGGTTAGCTATATTTATAGTAATAGTATTGCTTTTAACTAGCTATTCTAATACAACTATTTTATTAGGATATTATAATTTTAGCTATATGTTCTATAATAGAAGCTATAAAGATTTAAAAACAGTTGGAATTGCAAATAGAAATAACGGAAAAGTTTTTGCTTTCATGTTTAAGGATAGTTCTAAATTTTCTTTTACTATTTCTAAAAACAATGGTTCTATATTATCAGAAGTATTAAAAAGAAAATCTGTAACTGTTAATCATATTAAATAAAAAAAGCCTAAGATTAATTCTTAGGCTTTTTTTATTATTTAAAAAGACTTTTATAAAAGTTATCAAATCCATCATCACTTATTTTTACTTCTGAATCATCATTTACATAAAACTTATTCATAGTTGAAACTATTAAATCAAATTTTTGAATATTATTTTCTTCTAATAATACTGTATAAAGATATGCTAAATGATCTTGCATATACTCTTGTATTTTTTTCATATCTTCATCTGTTATTTTTCCTTCTTCATACATCTTTTTAATAGGTCCATTTCTAAAAGAAAAATAAGCTGATGCTTTAGCTATATTTTGTATGTATTCTTTTGCTTCTCTCTTTTCTTCTTTACCTTCAAATTTAATCAAATCTTTCACCTCTTAATTTATTTATATATTACTTTTATTTAACAATAAATAAATAGATTTATCAATATTCCTTAGTATTTCATTTAATTTTAATATTTAGTTCATTTTTATTTAATATAATATTCTTTTTATATTGCTATTATTTATTCATATTTATATTTATGGATTATTTTATCTCTTTTTGGATAATATAATATATATTTTTCATATTAATTTAAAAAATGGAAGGGAGATATATTTATGCAAATTTTAATTTACATAGTTATAATCGGATTAATATTTGTTTTATCAAAAAATATTATAAAACCTTTTGGTGCTCAATTAAGATTAAAAAGGTCTGCTGACTCAATAACTATTTCTAATCTTGCCCCAATAACTTTTACATATGTTATAGTAGTACTTCTAATTCTTGCATATACTCTATATGATGTTAAAAGCTTAAACCCAATTATACTTGCAATTTCAGCTGTATTTATAATTTTAGCTGTAACTTCTGGAATAGTTAACTCTAGAATTGTTATGGGAAATAAAGAATTTTCTTATATGTATAGTATGATGAAATTTTCCGAAATGACAAAAATAGTTATTACTCCTAATATAAAAAGATCTGGAAGATATGATATAACAATTAGAAAAACTAATGGCGGAGAATTAAAATTCTCATTAGATGAATCTAAAAAAGAAATGTTTAAAGATTATATGAATAAGCATGGTAAACGTGCTATTGAAAGAAATTAAGAGAAAGTTATACCAATAAGTATTTTATTAAAAGTATTGTTGGTATAACTTTTTTAATAAATTTAAGTATTTTACTCTATATTCTTCATAATTTTAATACGAAAGAAGGTCTTATTTTGAATACCGCTATATCAAATATTATATTCGCAGCTTTAATAATTTACTTTGCTTTTAGTTTAAAAAGAACTTTTGATAGAAAAAAAGATATCTACTCTCAAGGTGAGTGTAATGAATTTTCTTATTATCCTATTAGCTTCTTTGTTTATATAGCTATTGATATAATTTTATTTATACTATTAATATTTAAATATAAAAATTTAGACATGATAGAAATAATTCTAGGTTTTATATTTATACTGATTATGGCTATTTCTACTTTTTTAAATACAAAAGTTATTCTTTCTCCAAAAGGATTATTTTTCAATTATTATTTTGTTCAATATAAAACCGTATCAAAATTAGATATAATTTCTATTAAAAATAAATATAGAATAAACTTTTTAAAAGCTGATAAAATAATATTCTCTCTAAAAATAAATAAAACACAAAAAGATATGATTAAAAAATTTATCTCAGCCCATTCTAATCTAGAAATATCCGAAAAATAAAAAAGACTTTTTCAAATTTGAAAAAGTCTTTTTTTAATTAATTTAATAGTCATAAAAACAACTTCCACCAATAAACTCTCTAAATATAGAGTTTTCTGGAACATATTCCATTGGTATTTCTTTAAAGAAACTTAAAAATGATTTTAATCTATAAGCTTCTGCATAAACTGGACTATCTTTTTTTATTTTATTTAATTCTTTTAATGCAAAAGGTTTTAAAACTGACAATTCATAAACAAGAGTTGAGTTAAACATATCCTCGCAATCTTCTTGATATACAAATATATTTTTCTTTTCTCCTCTTTTTATAGAAGGCCACATTTTTAATGTATCTTCTCCTCCATAACCTCTTGATAGATAATCTCTTACTATTCTTCTTATTTTTCTTACATCAGTAGTATGAATTCTATTATGATTATCAAGATTTAATTGAGTTAAAGCTGAAATATAAACTTTATATTTATTTTCTTCTTTAACTTTTTCTGTTAACTTAGGATTTAATGCATGAATTCCTTCAACAATAAGTATTCCGTTTTTAGGTAATCTAAGCTTATTTCCATGCCATTCTCTTTTTCCTGTTTTGAAATTATAAGAAGGAACCTCAACCTCTTCTCCATTTAAAAGCTTTATAAAATGCTCATTTAAAGTTTTTAAATCTAGTGATAAAATAGATTCAAAATCATATTCTCCATTTTCATCTTTTGGGTTATCTTCTCTATTTACAAAATAATCATCAAGAGAAATAGGAACAGGAACAAATCCATTTACTCTTAATTGAATACTTAACCTTTTTGAAAATGTAGTCTTTCCTGAAGAAGATGGACCTGCTATAAGAACCATCTTAATTCCATGTTTATTTGTAATATTATCTGCTATATAAGCTATTTTCTTTTCATGTAATGCTTCTGACACCATTACAAGCTCTCTTATTTTTCCGTCTTCTATTTTTTTATTTAAACTTCCTACATCTCCAACTTCTAATATTTCTAACCATTTTTCAGTTTCATAAAAAATATTAAAAAGTTTTTTTTGTTCTTTGAATTCTGGTAAATTATAAATATCATCTCTCTCTGGATATCTTAATATGAACCCTGGTTCATAATATTTTAAATCAAAGGTTTTAATTATTCCTGTAGATATTGCCATTAACCCGTAAAAGTAGTCATATCTATCCTCTATTTTATATAAATCTATCGAATCTACTTCCATTGATTTTAAAAGAGACACCTTATCATCCATTCCTTCTTTATCAAATAATTCTATTGCCTCTTTCTTAGTAAAACTATTTTTTTCTATAGGAAGGTCACTGTTTATTATTTCTATCATTCTCTCTTTTATTTTTTCTACTTCTTCTCTATTTAAAATAGTTTTTTTATGAATCTCTCCAAAAATGCATTTGCTTATAGAATGTTCTATAGTTATCTTTGATTGAGGAAATAAATCAAATGCTGCTTTTACAAATATAAATTGTAATGTTCTTTTATATACATTCATTCCTTCTTGTGAATTTAACTGTACTAAAGTTAAGTTTCCTGACTCTTTTATTTCAGAATTTAACTCGTAGTATTCATAATTTAACCTACATAAAATTACACTATCTTTTATTTGGCTATAATGACTATTTATTATATCTATAAATTTTGTATTTTTCCCAACTTCAATTATATTTCCATCTTCAAGCGTTATATTATATTTTTCCATAATAAATGCCTCCTCTCTTCTATTATCATTATATTACTTTGAATATTTCTATGAAACAAATTTTATATATTATTTTATGAATATTTGTTTTATTTTTGAGAATATTATTTTTATAAGGAGGAGCTTAAATTATGCTTATACTTTTAGCAAGAACAGTAATATTATACTTTTTAGTTATATTAGTAATGAGACTAATGGGGAAAAGACAAATTGGAGAACTTCAACCTTATGAATTTGTAATAACTATTATGATTTCTGACCTTGCGTTACTTCCAATGCAAGATGTGAAGTTACCTTTACTTCTCGGAATAGTTCCAATACTAACATTATTATTATTGAAACTTGGTTTATCTCAATTACAACTTAAAAGTCAGTTTGCTAGAAAAATAATAGATGGTGAACCTACTATTTTAATATATAATAGTAAAATACAATATAAAAATTTAAAAAACCAACAAATAAATTTAGATGAATTAATGGAAGAATTAAGACTAGCTGGCTATTTTGATTTAGAAGAAATTCAATATGCTATTTTAGAAAACAATGGAGATATATCAATCCTTCCTAATCAAGCACAAAGTTCTCAAGGCTCAGGCAGCTCTCAAAATTCCGGTTCACAAAGCTCTGGTAATCAAGCATCAAGTTCTCAGAATTCTAGTAATCAAGCTTCTGGTTCTCAAAATTCTAGTACCCAAGCTTCCGAGACTCAAAACTCCAGTAATCAAGCCTCTGGTTCTCAGAATTCTAGTAATCAAGCCTCTGATTCTCAAAATTCTAGTACCCAAGCTTCCGGGACTCAAAACTCCAGTAATCAAACCTCTGGTTCTCAAGATTCTGGTACTCAAGCTTCAGATTCTCAGAATTCTAGCAATCAAGCCTCTGGTTCTCAGAATTCTAGTAATCAAACTTCTAGTTCTCAAAATTCTGGTACTAAAGGTTCTAGATATAAGAAACCTAAAACAAAAAAATCTAAATCAAAGAAAACAGGTACTAAAAATACTAAACCCCAAAATTCTGGATCTCAAAGTTCTAGTTCCCAGAGCTCTAGTTCTCAAAATACAGGATCTCAAACTATGTCAGAAAATTCTAATTCAAATAAATTATTATTACCTAAAATTCTAGTTTGTGATGGCAAAATAAATAAAAATTCTTTAACTAAAGTAAATCATGACACTGAATGGGTAACCAATAAGCTTAAGGAATATGGTATAGATGATATGAAAAAAGTTTTAATAGCTTTCTTTGATACACAAGGAAATTTCAAATATCAACTTTTTGATAACTACACTAAGGAGAATACACAAAATGAAAAATAATATTATTTCATTAGTACTTTTTGTACTTTTAATTGGATTAGTATTTTTTGCACGCGGAAGGCTTATACATTTGTGTGAGCATATAGAAACATCTTGTGATTCAATTGAAATGGCATTAGACAATAAAGACTATGATAAAGCCTATGATGAATCTGTAAAATTACTAAATATTTTAGAAACTGATACTGCATTTCATGCAATGTATATATCTAATACAGATATTGAAAATCTTATAAATAATTGTACATCTATAGCTATATATTCTAAATTAAAAAATGATAGTGATGCTTCAGCAGCATTACATATCCTTAGATTGTCATCTAGGTCTATAAGAAATTTACAAGAACCAACTTTAGAAAACATATTATAAATTTATAAAAAGCTTAAATTGATTAACAATCTAAGCTTTTTTATATTATCTTTCCACAAAGGTATTACATTGTGTATCTGACTCATAACTTTTCAGATTGTTTCCAACTTCAATCTCTTTTGCCGTACACATTTGAGCTTTATTATAGATGCATTTATCTACGCAACAATTTATGTATAAATTAGGATTTATATCTCTTATGTCACTTCTTAAAGCTTCATACTTATAATCGAAGTTTTTGCATCTCGTATCGCTTGGAATCTCAGCCTCTTGTCCTCCTACTGTTATTTCAATATTACAACAACAGTTTTGTTTATTATGATTACAATCAGTAACTCCACATCTTAATGTAGTCATTTAACATCACTCCTTTGTTTCTTGATATATTTTTATTATCTGTAGTTTAAATTTTAAAATACCCTTGTCTACCTAGTATTCTACTCTCATTTGTGTTATTTTTTTACTTCATCACAACTTGATTTTATGCAAATGCAATCAAATTTTATGCATTATTTGTGCATAAAAAATAATTTTTTATTTATTTCATTAAATATATTGCATAAATATTCCAAAAACTATATAATACCAATAAATAGAAATTTTGTATTTAAATTCTTATTTTAAAAAGGGGGCTATTTTATGAAAAAATATAATAAGGTTGTTTTAGCATATTCAGGAGGACTTGATACATCAATTATAATTCCATGGCTTAAAGAAAATTATGGCTGTGAAGTAATTGCTGTAGTTGGAAACGTGGGACAAAAAGATGAATTAGAAGGATTAAAAGAAAAAGCAATAAATACAGGGGCATCAAAAATATATATTGAAGATTTAACTAAAGAGTTCGTTTATGATTATATATTCCCTACTATAAAAGCAAATGCCGTATATGAAGGAAAATATCTTCTTGGAACTTCTTTTGCTAGACCGATAATAGGAAAAAGAATTGTAGAAATAGCATTAAAAGAAGGGGCTGATGCTATTTGTCATGGATGTACTGGAAAAGGAAATGATCAAGTTAGATTTGAACTTGCAATAAAGGCTTATGCACCAGATATGCCAATAATCGCACCATGGAGAATTTGGGATATAAAATCTCGCGAAGAAGAAATTCAATATGCAATAGATAAAAATATTCCTATAAAGCTTACTCCTGAAACTAACTACAGTAAAGATAAAAATCTTTGGCATTTAAGTCATGAAGGTCTTGATTTAGAAAATCCTAATAATGAACCAAATTACGAAAAAATATTAGAGCTTTCTAAAACTGTTGAAAAAGCTCCCGACAAGCCAACTTATATAACAATTTCTTTTGAAAAAGGAATTCCTGTTGCATTAAATGGAGAAAAAATGAATGGAGTTGATATTATTTTAGCTCTTAATAAAATTGGTGGCGAAAATGCTATTGGAATTTGTGATATGGTTGAAAATAGATTAGTTGGAATGAAATCAAGAGGAGTTTATGAAACTCCTGGTGGAAGTATTCTTTACTATGCTCATAAAGATTTAGAATCTATTTGCTTAGATAAAGAAACTATGCACTATAAAGAAATGGTGAGATTAAAGTTTGCTGATATTGTTTATAATGGCCAATGGTACACTCCATTACGTGAAGCACTTTCAGCTTTCATAGATAAAACTCAAGAAACAGTTACTGGAGATGTAAAATTAAAACTTTATAAAGGAAATATAATAAGTGCTGGAATATCTTCTCCATACTCTCTATACAGTGAAGAATACGCAACTTTTGATGAAGATGAAGTTTATAACCAAAATGATTCTGCTGGATTTATTAACCTTTTTGGACTTCCTATAACAGTAAAAGCCAAAATGGAACAAGCTCTTAAGGAGAAAAAATAATTATGAAATTATGGGGCGGAAGATTTAAAGATGGAACAGATCCACTTGTTAATGATTTTAATTCATCAATAAGAATTGACAAAAGAATGTATAGAGAAGATATTTTAGGAAGCTTAGCCCACGCAAAAATGTTAGGTGCTAATGGAATTATTCCATTAGCTTCTAGCCAAAAAATTGAAGAAGGTTTATTAGAACTTCTTAAAAGATTAGACAATGGAGTTATAGAAATTGATATGTCTTCTGAAGATATTCATTCTTTTACTGAAGGCTTACTAACTTATTATATTGGTCCTTGTGGGAAAATGCTTCATACAGGAAGAAGTAGAAATGATCAAGTAACTCTTGATTTAAGGCTTTATCTTAAAGGATATATTCCTATTATTATTAAAGATTTAAATCTTCTTTTAAAAGTACTTTATAAAAAATCAAAAGAAAACATAGATACAATAATGCCAGGATATACTCATCTTCAAAAGGCTCAACCAATAACTTTTGCACACCATATTTTAGCTTATTGCGAAATGTTTAAAAGAGATATCAAAAGACTTAAAGATGCACTTATTAGAATAGATGAAATGCCTTTAGGTAGTGGTGCTCTTGCTACTTCTACTTATCCTATTGATAGAGAAATGGTAGCTAAAGAACTTAATTTTTCTAAAATTACTTTAAACAGCCTTGATTCTGTTTCAGATAGAGATTATGTTATAGAAACTCTTTCTTGCCTTTCTATTATAATGATGCACCTTTCAAGATTTTCTGAAGAAATTATTCTTTGGTGTACAAATGAATTTAATTTTATAGAACTTTCAGATAAATATAGTACAGGTAGCAGTATTATGCCTCAAAAGAAAAATCCTGATGTTGCAGAACTTGTTCGTGGAAAAACCGGGCGTGTATATGGAGATTTAATTACTCTTTTAACTGTCATGAAAGGTATTCCTCTTGCATATAACAAAGATATGCAAGAAGATAAAGAAGCTTTATTTGATGCATTAGATACTGTTACTTTATCTATTAAAACTTTTAATGGAATGATAGATACTATGAAAATAAAAAAAGATGTTATGAAATCTGGCGCTTCTAAAGGATTTACAAATGCAACAGACCTTGCTGATTATCTTGTAAAAAAAGGAATGGCTTTTAGAAATGCTCATGAAATAGTAGGAGAAGTCGTTCTTTATTGTATAAAAGAAAATAAAGGAATTGAAGATTTAACCTTACTTAAATTAAAAGAATTTTCTTCTATATTCGAAAATGATGTTTATAATGCAATTGATTTAAATACTTGTGTTCAAGAAAGAAAAGTTCTTGGAGGACCTTCTAAAGAATCTGTTCTTATTCAATTAGATGAATTAAAAAAATTTATTAATGATATAGAAGGAGAATTTATTAATGATTAAGGTTGGAATAATTGGCGCTACTGGTTATGTTGGCGCCGAACTTTTAAGATTGCTTTTAAATCATCCTAAAGTACAAGTTTTTAAAATAAGTTCTGTTTCCTTTATAGGTGAAGAAATAAGCTCTATCTATAAAAATTTTATAAATAAAACAGCCTTAATATGTGAAAATGCTGAAGAAGTTCTTTCTAATTGTGATGTACTATTTACTGCTCTTCCTCATGGTTTAAGTGAGGAAATTGCAGAAAAAGCTTTATCAGAAAATAAACTTTTAATTGACCTTGGAGCTGACTTTAGACTTTCTTCAGAATCAGAATATTTAAGATGGTATAATAAAAAATTTGATAAGCCAAACATTCATAAATATAGTGTATATGGCTTACCAGAATTAAATAAAGAAAAAATTAAAAAAAGTAAGCTAATTGCTAATCCTGGTTGCTATCCAACTTCTATAGAATTAGCTCTTCTTCCTCTTTTAAAAAATTCTTTAATCCATACTTCAAGAATTATTTGTGATTCTAAATCAGGAACTACAGGAGCAGGACGTTCATTAAGTCTAACTTCTCATTATACAGAAGTAAATGAAAATTTTAGTCCTTATAAAATTGGATGTCATAGGCATCTTCCTGAAATAGAAGAAACTTTAAACTCAATTTCAAAAGAAAAAGTAAAAATAACTTTTACTCCTCACCTTCTTCCAATTAATAGAGGAATAGTATCTACAATTTATTTATCTCCTAAAAATAGAATTAATTTAATTGAATTGAGAAAAATCTACTTAGATTTCTATAAAAATGAGCCTTTTATAAATATTTTGCCTTTAGGAGATATAGCTCAAATAAAGCAAGTTAGACTTTCTAACTACTGTAATATATCTCTTCACCTAAATCACAGAGAAGATGAACTTATAATAGTTAGTACAATTGATAATATGATTAAAGGAGCTGCTGGACAAGCAATCCAAAATATGAATTTATGTTTAGGATTTGAAGAAACAGAAGGTTTAAACCTTATAAGTCCTAGCTTCTAAATTTTATGGGGGGATTATTATGAAAATTATAGAAAATGGGTCTATAACTACTCCTAAAGGTTTTAAGGCCTCTGGAGTTCATTGCGGATTAAAAAAAAGTAAAAAAGATCTTGCATTAATTTATTCAGAAGTTAAATGTAATGCAGCTGGAGTATATACAAATAATGTAGTTAAAGGGGCTCCGATTTATGTTACTAAAGAACATTTAAAAGATGGTACAGCACAAGCAATAATAATAAATAGTGGGAATGCAAATACATGTAATGGAGAAAGAGGAATTCAAGATGCCAAAGCAATGACTTACTTCGCTTCTTTTGATCTTCATTTAAAACCTGAAGATATTCTTGTAGCTTCAACTGGAATAATAGGTGTTCCCCTAAATTTAAAACTTATAGTAAATTCCTTTTCTAAACTTACACTAGGTCTTTCATCTGATAGTTCTGATGCTGCTTCAGCTATTCTGACAACAGATACTAGAAAAAAAGAATGTGCAGTAAGCTTTACTCTTTCAACTGGAGAAGAAGTTAAAATAGGTTCTATTTGTAAGGGTTCTGGAATGATAGAACCTAATATGGGAACTATGCTTTCTTTCATAAGTACTGATATTAATATTTCAAAAAATTTATTAAATGAAGCATTAAAAGAAAGTGTAGAAAAAACTTATAATAGAATTTCTGTAGATGGTGATACAAGTACTAATGACATGGTATTAATACTTGCAAATAAATTAAGTGGAAATAATGAAATAACTGAAAAAAATGAAGATTATTTTTTATTTTTAGATGCGTTAACTAAATTAAATCTTATTCAATCTAAAAGAATAGCTAGTGATGGTGAAGGTGCTACTAAATTAATAGAATGTACTGTATGCTCTGCTCCTTCTGTTGCAGATGCTATCACTTTATCTAAAAGCGTTATAAATTCAAGCTTAGTTAAAACTGCAATTTTTGGATCAGATGCAAATTGGGGAAGAATTCTTTGTGCACTTGGATATTCTAAAATAAACTTTAATCCAAATAAAATCTCTGTTTCATTTAAAAGTACTAATGGTGAAATAGAAGTTTATAAAGAAGGAATAGGCTTAAAGTTTGATGAGACTAAAGCAAAAGAAATATTAATTCAAGATACAATAGAAATAATAATTAATATGAATAGTGGAAATTCAAGTGCAACATGCTTTGGATGTGATTTAACTTATGACTATGTAAAAATAAATGGTGATTATAGAAGTTAATTAGGAGGACTTTTATGGTAAATGCAGATTATAAAGCAGAAATTTTAGTTCAAGCATTACCTTATATACAAGAATATAGTGGAAAAACTATAGTTGTAAAATATGGTGGAAATGCAATGATAAGTGATGAACTTCGCAAATCAGTTATAAATGACATCATATTAATGAAATGTGTAGGCTTTAACCCTGTTGTAGTTCATGGCGGAGGTCCATATATTTCATCTTTTTTAGAAAAATTAAATATTAAATCTAAATTTATAAATGGTCTTAGATATACTGGTGAAGATACTATAGATATAGTCCAAATGGTGCTATCAGGTAGTGTAAATAAAGATTTAGTTTCTTTAATTGGAAAATATGGTGGAAAAGCTATTGGTCTTTGTGGAATTGATGGAAGTTTAATAAAAGCTAAAAAATTAAATAATGATGTTGACTTAGGCTATGTAGGTGAAATAACTTCAATTGATATACAGCCATTAAAAATGGCATTAGATAGTGGATATATTCCAGTTGTAGGAAGTATAGCTATTGGAGAAAATGATGACAATGTATATAACATCAATGCTGATATTTGCGCTTCTAAAATAGCTTCTGCTCTAAAAGCAGAAAAACTTATTTTATTAACTGATGTACCTGGAGTTTTAACTAATCCTAAAAATTCAAATACAATTATATCTAAGCTTAGATTGCACGAAATTCCTAAACTTTATAGTGATAACATAATTAAAGGTGGAATGATCCCTAAAATTGAATGTTGTGTTGAAGCTGTTCGTATGGGAGTAACTAAAGCACATATTTTAGATGGTAGAATACCCCATTCTCTTTTGCTTGAACTTTTTTCAAATGAAGGTATTGGAACAATGATTTATTAGGAGGTTGTGATGGAGAATTATTTAATGAATACGTACTCTCCTTTAAATAAAATATTTATTAAAGGAAATGGAGTTTTTCTTTATGATAAGGAAAATAGAGAATATATAGATTTTTCAAGTGGTATAGGTGTAAATTCAATTGGATATGGAGATAAAGATTTTATTTATGCAATTTCTAATCAAGTCTCTACTCTTCAACATATTTCTAATATATTTTTAAATGAACGAGCTTTAGAATTATCTAAATTATTAGTTGAAAAATCTAATATGAGTAAAGTATTTTTTGCAAATTCAGGAGCAGAAGCAAATGAATGTGCAATAAAACTTGCTCGTAAATATAGTTCTGAAAAATATCATACAAAAACTAGAGGAACTATAATCACTTTAACTTCATCTTTTCACGGAAGAACATTAGCTACGCTTAAAGCTACAGGACAAGAAAAATTTCATAAGCATTTTTTCCCTTTTCCTAATGGATTTAAATATGTAGAAGCAAATAACATTTCTAGTTTAAAAAACTCTTTAACTTCTGATGTTTGTGCTTTAATGGTTGAAAGTATACAAGGAGAAGGTGGTGTTCATCCTTTAGATGAAAACTTTATAAAAGAAGCTTTTAAAATATGTAAAGAAAATGATATATTAACTATTTTTGATGAAGTTCAATGTGGTATTTATAGAACAGGTAAATTATTTGGTTTTAATCACTATAACTTAAAACCAAATATAGTTACAATTGCTAAAGGTCTTGGTGGAGGACTTCCTATTGGAGCTGTATTATGTGATGAAAAGCTTAAAGATACCTTTAAACCTTCTGACCATGGTTCAACTTTTGGTGGAAATCCTGTTTGCTCAGCTGGAGCTATTTGTGTTTTAAATAAATTATCTAAAGAAGAGGTAATTACAAATATAAATTCTAATTCAAATAAGCTTTTCTCTTTTTTAGAAAAAAATAAAGGAAAAAACATTATAGATATTCGCGGAAAAGGACTTATGGTTGGGATCGAGATTAAAGGCTTTAGTTCAGAAGTTCAAAAAGAAGCTTTAAAACGTGGGTTAGTTGTTCTAACTGCTGGGGAACACGTGATAAGACTTCTTCCACCATTAATAATAAATGAAAATGAATTAATGAAAGGTTTAGAAATCCTTATTAATGTAATAAATAAAAAAATCTAATTTTATATTGTAATAGATAAGATTTAAAATAAAAGGGGGCTATTTTAATGAAAAAAGACTTATTAAAAATGAATGATTTATCTAAAGAAGAAATACTTGATATATTAAACCTTGCTGACCAATTAAAATATGAGAAAAAGCATAATATAACTCATCACCACTTAAAAGGAAAATCTCTAGGTATGATTTTTGAAAAATCATCAACAAGAACAAGAGTATCTTTCGAAACAGGAATGTTTCAACTTGGAGGAAATGCATTATTTTTAAGCAGCTCTGATTTACAAATTGGTCGTGGAGAACCTATCTGTGATACTGCTAAAGTCCTTTCAAGATATTTAGATGGAATAATGATTAGAACTTTTAAACAAGAAGAAATTCAAACTTTAGCTGAAAATTCTTCTATTCCTATAATAAATGGATTAACTGATGATGAGCATCCTTGCCAAGTTTTAGCTGATCTTATGACAATTAGAGAATATAAAAATTCTTTTGATGGACTTAAAGTTTGTTATATAGGTGATGGAAATAATATGGCAAACTCTCTTATAGTTGGATGTCTAAAAGTAGGAATGAATTTCTCTATTGCATCTCCTAAAGATTATACAATAACAGACGAATATATAACTCTTGCAAATGAAATTGCTGATAAATCTAAAGTAAATTTTACTCTTACTACTTCTCCAAAAGAAGCTATTAAAGATGCTGACATTGTTATTACTGATGTTTGGGCTAGTATGGGACAAGAATCTGAAGCTCAAAAAAGAATTAAAGACTTTAATGGATATTGTATAACACCTCAACTTATGAAAAGTGCAAAAGAAGACGCAATAGTTCTACACTGTCTTCCTGCACATAGAGAAGAAGAAATTTCTACTGAAGTATTTGAAAAGCACCAATCTTCTATTTTTGATGAAGCAGAAAATAGACTTCATGCACAAAAAGCTGTATTAGTTAAATTACTTAAATAATATATAATCAATCAACTCTAAATCAATTGACTATGTTATAAAATAATTTATAAAAAATAAGACACCTCTTTAAAGAGATGTCTTATTTTTTATTTTTCTATATAATTAGTTACAAATTTTATTGTCATATTAACTGTTCCATCACCATTTCTAGTAACTTCAAATTTAGAAGAATCTAAATAATCTTGTTCATCTATGTATAAATCAATACTATTATCTATTTTTAATCTAATCTTTTTAAGCTTTTTTTCTGCCCAAGTCTTATCTATTTCAACTTCTTCTACACCTTGGTCTTTTATATAGCTACTAAAGTTTTTAACATTTTCTTTATCTTCTCCAAAAACTTCTTGTGAAAACTCATCTATATTTATAGATTCTTCATCACGTAATTTCTGTTTAACTGCATCACGTATTTTCATTGCTTTAGCTGGCTCTTCGCTGAAGTTCTCTCTTGTCCATGCTTCAGCTGCATTAACAAAGTTTTTAGTCATGTCTCTTTCATTTGATATAACTGTACAACCTAAAAAATTATTTATAAAATAATTTGCTCCATATTCTTCATCTTTTTTACTTTTTCTTTGCTTATCTAAAACCATAAGATTAAAATGTTCACCCTCTCTTATTGGCTTTATAAAAGCTGCTTTCTGAATTTTTTGCCCACTTCCTGGTAATCCAGCTGATTGAGGAACTATTTCTATTCCTATCTTTTCATCAATAAAATCTATATGATGAGTAAAATTCTTAACATAATCCATTTTAAGTATAGCTATCATAGGTCCTTTATCTGTAACTATAGAAGCTACAATAAGATCACATGATGGTATATTAGTGTTCCCATTCATTATTGCAAACATTTGTCTTGCAAGCTCTTTAGAAAGCTCTATAAGATTATTATCTATACCATTTAAATAGTCTTGGCATACTTCTTTAACTATACTTCTTTCTGGATTAAAAATTGCATATTTTAATTCTTCGTCTTTAAGACATTTATCTATATGCTTAAAAATAAATTTATATATATCATCTGTTAAATCTAAAGAATATTCATTTAGTATTGGATCTCCGCCATTACTATCTAAAATATGAATAACAGCTTCATTTACATTTATATCATTTACATATTCCATGTTATACTTCCTCCAAAAAACAATCTAAATATTATTCTATCATAAATTTAAATGAAAATTTCTAAAAATATTCTTTTTATAATTAAAATTAGAAGCCAAATATAGTATAGTAAAAATTAAGAAAACTATTTAGGAGGATTTTTTTATGGCAAAAGAATTAGAAACTAGAATTATAGACATAGATTTAGAAGCTCTTAGAAAAAGACTAAAAGAATTAAATGCACAAAAAGTTAAAGTTGAAGATCAAATAAATGATATATATGATTTTTCTGATGGTAGACTTTTAAATGCTAAAGGATATGCTAGAATAAGAACTGTTTATGACAGATTAAATGAAAAAGAAATTATTTTTATGACTACTAAAAAACTTTTATCTCAAGGTAAATTTAAGGAAATGGAAGAAAACGAAGTAATAGTAAGTGATAAAACTATGGCTGAAGGAATATTTAAATCTCTTGGTTTAAAATTACACCAATCTATAAAAAAATATCGTGAAAGCTATAAATTAGAAAATGGATTAGTTGAAATTGATATTAATGATAAAGCTTTCTGCCCTTTCCCTTATATAGAAATAGAAACTGATTCAGAAGAAAATTTAGAAACTATAGTTTCTCTTTTGGGTTATTCTATGAAAGATACTACTTCAAAAACTATTTATCAAATTATAAAAGAATTTAATGAAAAGTAAAAAGAGAGGTGGCTTCCTCTCTTTTTTGATTTATATACTTATCTATATTTTATCTTTATTGTATTATTATTTATTTAATAATTGCTCTCTGATATCAATGATTTCAGCAGCAATATCTTTTAATGTCATAGTTGTCATTAAGTGGTCTTGTGCGTGTACTAATAGTAAAGAAACTTCAGTTTTATTTCCTGCAGCTTCACCTTGAATTAATTTTGTTTGTGAGTGATGAGCTTCTGTTAATTGAGCAGTAGCTTTTCCTAGTAATTCTCTTGCTTCGTCTATTTTTCCATCTTTAGCTGCTTGCATAGCTTCCATAGCATAACTTCTTGCCTCTCCGCTATACATTATTAAATTCATAATTATTTCTTCCATATCCTCTACCTCTTTCAAAATCTAATATTTATATCACATTTTAAAAGTGGAGTTTTAGCTCCACTTATTAAAAAAATTAACCTATTAATTCTAAAGCTCTATCTAAAACTTTTGCCCCATTCATTGTTCCATAAGCAACTGTATCAATAACTTCTATTGGTAAGTTTGCTGGAGCTTCTTTCTTGAATTTTGATAATAAGAATCTAACTTGTGGTCCTAATAATAGAACATCAACTTCATTTAATTTTTTGTGAGCATCTGCTTCTGCTAAAGCTTCAATATGACATTCTACACCTTTTGCTTTTGCAGCTGCTTCCATTTTAGTAACTAAAAGACTTGTTGACATCCCTGCTGAACATACTAATAATATATTTTTCATAATATTTTCCTCCTTATAGGAACTAAGAATTTAATTCTTAATACTCCTTTGTATTTTAATTTTAATTTAATTTCTTTTGTATACTTATATCTATAGCAAATACTATGCCAAAAATGAAATACTTTTTATTTTTGAAAGATAATCTCTCAAACCCTTATATATAGCCGTTTCTTTTAACTTGTCCATAAAATATTAGAGTGCAATTTATTTTACACACTTATTTTTTAATTAAGCACACTTATTGTTTATTGTTTAAAACCATCCTAACAATATGTCCTATTTCATTATCCCCTATACTAATATTATACTCCATTTCAATTCTTTTGAAAGCACCCTTAATTATTGTAAATTCTTTAATTTTTTCATTTTTATATTCAATTAAGCCTATAAACGGAGTTTCTAACCCACCACTTTTAAGCTTATCTATTAAAAAGCAAATATGCATCACTATTCCTAATTTTACATCAGCTGATATATTAACATTTAAGCCTGCTTCTATATTAGATAAAATAGTTTTTATTTCCTCAACTAACATATATGAATCTATGTCTTTAATTTGGCTCTTTAATGAATCACTAACATTTATATATTGTATTTCTTCACTTACAAGAGAATTTAATCTATTTATTCCTTCTTCTGTAAATACTTCTACAGCTGATATAAATGGAACTCCTTCAAAATACATATTTACTGTTCCAACTATTGCAACTATTGTATAGTCTTTTTTTAATTCTTCCATATTATTTAAGAATCTTTCTTTATCCATTATATCTATAGGAATAACTCTTACTTTATCTTTAATATATATTTTATCTTCTATTACACTTCTTAATCTTTCTGCAGAACCTTCTCCAGTAAAACAAGTAGTTACAATTGCTAATTCTTTCTTCACTCTCTTTGTTTTATTTTCTCTATCAGAATAAATATTTATATTTCTACATGATCTATATATAGAATCTATATCTCTACCACATAAAGCTTTTCTTCCAACTTCTATAGCTGTAATAGTACTTACCATATCAATAGTTCTTATATCAATTCCTGTTTCTTCTTTGATAATATCTCCAAAATTAACAAGAGAACCCATATCAGCTAATATTATTACCCCTTTACCTTGATTTATTTCTATTACTTTTTTCTTTACTCTCTCAAGCATAACTTCTGCTTTCATAGTAAGTGGCATATCTAAAGCTTCAACATATTCTTCTCCTATAAGAGTATTTGCTACTTCAACCATACTAGTTGCAGTTGCCTTTCCATGCATTATGACTAATACTCCTACATTTTTTTCAATATCCTTGCTTGGATCACTTCCATTTGATTTTAGGAACATTGTTATATATCCTATCTCATCAAGAGTTACATCTACTCCAAATTTATCTTCTATAATTTTTGCTATGTCCATAGCTATCATAAATTCATCTTTAAACTTAGATTTTATATAGTTAAGTTTTGGATGATAAATTCTATTTCCATTTCTTATTCTCTCTATACTTCCTTGCATATGAAGAGCTAATCCATAATAAATTTTTTCATCATATTCTCTATTTAATTTTTCTGAAGCATAATCTAAACCTTTTTCAACTATATCTAATACTTTTTCATCTACAATTTTTAAGATTTCTGCTTTTCTAAAATTACTTTTAAATGTGCTCATGTACTTCTTAAAATATTCATCTATATCCACATTTAAAATATTTTTTATATGACCTTCATCAAGCCCTTCCTTTTTTAAAGCATCAACCTTCTCTTCTATTACATTGTAGAAAAATTCTATATCATTTTTCTTAACTGCCTCATTTAATTCAAAAACCTTATTGTTTTTCTTCTTATAAGAAAAAGAAATAATATCACTTAAATTATTAAACAATTCTTCTATTTCACTTCTATTGTCTTTAAGTCTCATTATTCCTCTTTTAACATTAGATTGTAGATCCTGTTGTTCAACCATTATTATACTCTTACTTCTTGATTTATAATTTAAAAAGGCTTTTGCACAAGCTAATTGAATATCACTTTTAAGTTGTCCTATATTATTTGTGCATTCATATAATAAAAATGATATTAAAGCATTTTTATCGAAATATATATCTTGTGATAAACGTAAAGATTCATTTTTTATAAATTCTTCTAAAAGCTCATAACGCTCCTTTAAAGTTCTTTCTTTCAATGGCGGTAGTGTAATAGTCATTGGAATTCTTCTAGTAAATGTTTTTAAAAGATAAGATTTTGGTTCTTCTGTTGTAGCTGCTATTATTTGAACTTTTACACTTATTTCTTTTTCACTTTCACCAAGTGGTCTAAATTTTCCTTTATCTATAAAAGTAAATAACATTTCTTGTCCTTGTGGAGATAATCTATGAATTTCATCTAAAAATATTATTCCACCATCAGCCTGCTTTAAAAGTCCATCTCTATCTTTGTCCGCACCTGTAAAAGCTCCTTTTTTAACACCGAATATTTGTGATATAAGTAACTGTGGATTTTCTGAATAATCTGCACAGTTAAATCTTACAAAAGGTGAGTTTTCACTTAAAGTTTTGGACTCTTTTGCAAATCCATACATTGCTTCTGCAAACATAGATTTTCCGACTCCTGTTTCTCCTAAAATTAAAGTATGCAAACCATTTGGAGGATAAAATATAGCAGCTTTAGCTTGTTGGATTGGTATTTGAAGAGAGGCATCTGCGCCTACTAAGGAATCCAAACAATTTTTTTCTAAATCAATACTTATTTCCTCTTCTGTATTTGAATTATCTTCTATAGCTTTATATAGTACAGGTCTTCCTTCTATTTTAGTTAATCTATTTTCCTTAAATAAATCATTTAAATATCTGCTTATAGTTGCTCTATCTAATTTCATTGTTTGGCTTAATTCAATTGCAGATATTCCTCTTTTTTCTGCTCCACTTAACTCAATTAAGCCTTTTAGAACCTCTTCTATTCTCTTCATTTCATTCCTCCGTATTTACGTCTTCTTAACTAATTATCATAAATTAATTATACACTATATATACAAAATTACTTAAAATTTATACCTTATTTATTATTTATTAAACTTTCATAACGTTAATTTAATTTTTCTTTAGATAAAATTATAGCTAAAAGATAAAATTTATAAAAGTATTTTTTGGTAAATATTCTAAATATTTCTTCAGAAATATCCAAACTATTTTTATATACTTTTCTAACTATCTTTTAGCTATTTAAATAATTTATAATTTTTCTCTTCTCTCAGAAGATTTTTCAAATAAATTTATTAATGTTTCTCTTTCTTCATTCATGATAGCATATTTTATTAAATCTAATTCTTTTTCAAAATTTATTATTGTTTGAATCAAATTTTCTTTATTTCCCAGGAAAAGTTCACTCCATAATTCTTCATTTATATTAGCAATTCTAGTTAAATCTCTATAACTATCTCCAATAAATGAACCTGTATCTCTTCCTTCTTCATCACTATTTATAAGTGCAACTGCAAGTGCATGAGGAAGTTGACTTGTAAAAGCAATCATCTTATCATGATAACTTGGAGTTATTCGCCTTATTTTCTTAAAGCCTAATTCTTTTGCTAATTTTTCTATTAGCTTTATATTTTCTTCTTTATTTATTTTAGTTGGAGTTATTATATAATTTGATCCTTTAAATACTTCATTTGAAGAAAAATCTATCCCTTTTTTCTCACGTCCAGCCATTGGATGCCCAAATACAAAATCAATATTATTAGGAAGTATTTTTAAAATATCATCCATAAGCATTTCTTTTATCCCAGTAACATCCGTTATTACAGTTCCAGTTTTAAAATTATTTATATTTTCTCTTATAAATTTTAAAACTAATTTAGGATATATAGCAAGGATTACTAAATCACTTTCTTTTAGAATATCCTCACTATTTATAAATCCTTCTTTTATTATCCCCATTTTTTTAGCTTTATCTAAAGTATCTTTACATATATCTAAACCATAAACCTCATTGTAGTTTGCTTCTTTTAAACCTTTCGCAAAAGAAGCACCTATTACTCCTAATCCTACAATTAAAATCTTCATTAATATACCCCTTAAAAATTTCTATTTTATAATTTTACCTTCTATTTCTGCACAAACTTTTATTTTATCCATTAATGCTCTAAAGTTCTCTGGTTTTATTGATTGTTGTCCATCACTTAAAGCATTCTTAGGATCATTATGAACTTCTATCATTAATCCATCTGCTCCAGCCATAATAGCAGCTTTTGCAAGTGGCTCAACAAGATACCAATATCCTCCTGCATGGCTTGGATCAACTATTACAGGTAAATGACTTAATCTTTTTACCATAGGTATTGCACTTAAATCTAATGTATTTCTTGTATATGTTTCAAAAGTTCTTATTCCTCTTTCACAAAGAATTACATTTTCATTTCCACCTGCTAATATATATTCTGCTGACATTATCCATTCTTCTATAGTAGCTGAAAGACCTCTTTTTAAAAGTATTGGCTTATTTGTTTTACCTAATTGCTTTAAAAGATCAAAGTTTTGCATATTTCTAGCCCCAACTTGAATTACATCAACATTATCTACAAATTGATCTATATAATCTGTAGACATTATTTCTGTAACTATTGGAAGCCCAGTTTCTTTTTTAGCTTTTTTTAATAATTCTAATCCTTCAAGCTCTAATCCTTGGAAACTATATGGTGATGTTCTAGGTTTAAAAGCTCCACCTCTTAAGAAGTTTCCTCCTGCTGCCTTTATATCTTTAGCTATTTTTATTATTTGTTCTTCACTTTCAACTGAACAAGGTCCTGCGATTATTCCAAGATTTCCTCCTCCAATTTTTCTTCCCTCTATATCTACAATTGTATCATCTGGTTTAAACAATCTATTTGCTTTTTTAAATGGTTCTTCTACTTTTAATACTTTTTGCACTCCATCAAATCTTAAAAGTTTATTTGAATCTAGTTTCCCTGAATCTCCTATTACTCCAATTATTAAGTAACTTTCTCCTCGTGAAGAATATACACCTAATCCATTACTTTCTATGCATTCTTGTACTTTATTTATATTTTGTATTTCTGTCTTTGGATCCATTATTATTATCATCTTTGTTTGTTCCTCCTATAACACTTCTATTCTCCAAATAAAAGCATTTAACTATGTCCATTTAAAAAACCTATATTCATCCTAGTTTTTAATTTTGTTTTTCTAATGCATAAATTCCAAGTAAATATCCTATTTTCCCAAATCCTGATATTTGTCCTATACAAGCACTAGCAGTTACTGACTTACTTCTAAACTCCTCTCTGCTATGTATATTCGATAGATGTACCTCTACAGTTTTTATATTTACAGCTTTTATTGCATCATGTATTGCATAGCTGTAATGTGTATAAGCTCCTGGATTTATTATTATCCCGTCAAATTTTTCAAAATAAGCTCTATGAATGTTGTCTATTATTGCACCTTCACTATTACTTTGAAAAAATTCAACTGTGTGCATTCTCTTTTTACACTCTTCTTCTACCATTTTTTCTATACTTTCTAAGTTGTCTAAGCCATATATATCTTTTTCTCTAACACCTAACATATTTAAGTTAGGCCCATTTATAACCATTATTTTCATAGCTTCACTCCTTAATTTTTCCTTTTACCTCTCTTTTTATGGAATCTATTGTATCTCTTATAAAGCCTTCATTGATTATTTCTATATCTGCGGCCTTTTTATATTTATAAATCCTTTCATTATAAAGATTATATAATCTTTCTTTTCCACCTTGTAAAAGAGGTCTTGAGTTTATATCCACATCTTCTATTATTTTTTCAACTGGTCTATTTATAAATACTACTAATGAATTTTCTTTAATAATATCTATATTTTCATCTCTTTTAATAACTCCTCCACCAGTTGAAATAACACTTCTTCTTTTTTTATTTAGATGTTTACAAGCTTCAGTTTCTAAATCTCTAAAGTGTTCTTCTGATTTACTAAAAATTTCTTTTATAGTTTTCCCTGACATTTCTTCTATATAGTCATCCATATCATAGAAATTATATTTTAATTCTTTTGCTAAAACTTTTCCCATAGTTGTTTTACCACATCCTGGCATACCTATTAAAAAAATTTTTTCATACCTTTTTGACATGACTACTCCTTATCAAACTCCTTACTTAATATAGTGTATAGTTCTTCTATTATATCTTTATTTATCTCTATATTTTCCCATATTTCATCAGCTTTTATTCCTTGAAGTACTAACATCATTAGTCCTCCACAAGTTATTTTCCCTAGCTTTTTACCAATCTTTATAAACTCTGTTTCTATAGGATTATATATTAAATCAACTACACAATCATATTTTTGTATTATTTCCTCTGATACTGGTGAATTTGAAGAATTAGGATACATTCCAACAGGTGTTGTATTAATTATTAAATATCCTTCAATTTCTTTTAGCATATTATAATCAATTAGTTTTACACCTTTTTTACTCTTTTTCCCTTGAATATCTCTACTTACTAAAAATATCTCTTTTGCATTTGCATCTAATAAATATTGTACAACAGCTTTACTTGCTCCTCCTGTACCTAATACAACTACTTTTTTATTCTCTACAAGTATATTTTTATCTAGTAGCATATTCTTAAAACCATAATAATCAGTATTATAACCTATAAGTTTATTTTCTTTATTTAAAATTGTATTAACAGCACCAATTTCTTTTGCTTCCTCTGAAATTATATCTAACTGTTCCATAACTTTTTCTTTATAAGGAATAGTTACATTTACTCCCTTTATAGATAAAACTTTCATAGCTTCTCCAAGTTTATCTATATTATTTTTATCTATTTCAAAAAGCTTATAGCCTCCTTCTATAGATAAATTTTTAAAAACTGTATTGTGTATTTTAGGTGATAGAGAATGAGATAATTTTTCTCCTACTAATCCATAATAATTCATTATTTTAATCTCCTAACTCTAAAGTCCGTTTTTATACCAACCTAATATATTGAAATATTCACTACTATCTTTTATTGTCTTTAATGCCTTTGAAACTTCTATATTTTCTAAGCTTCCTTCAAAATCTACATAAAGATAATACTTCCAATTTCTATTTTTAGTTGGTCTTGATTCTATTCTAATCATATTCAAATTATTTTCTGAGAAAATTTTAAGAAGTCTAGATAAGCTTCCTGGTTTATCTTCAAGTGAAAATACAACACTTATCTTATTTGCTCCATCTTCTTTTAAAAGTTCTTTTGAAATAATTATAAATCTTGTATGATTATCTTTTTCATCATTTATATTACTTTTAAGTATTTTAAGCCCATATATTTCTGCCGCTCTTCTACTTCCGATTGCAGCTTTTCTATCATCTTTTAAATCTGATACTAATTTTGCACTTGTTGCAGTATTATGAAATGGAATAAGCTTTAAATGATCATATTCTTTTAAAAATTTTGCACATTGTGCAAAACCTTGATTATGAGAATATACTTCATCAATTGACTCTAAAGTTGCTCCTTCTAATCCCATTAAATGTTGTTCTATTTTTATACTTATTTCTCCTGCTATATGAAAGCCATACTTGGCTAAAAGATCATGTACTTCGGATATTCCCCCAGTAGATGAATTCTCTACTGGTAAAATTCCATAATCAACATCTCCTCTATCTATAGCCTTAAATACATCTTCAAACTCTTCATAAGCAATTGATTCATTTTCTTCTGAAAAATATTTTAAAAGTGCCTCTTCCGTAAAGGAACCTCTAACTCCTTGAAAGCCTATTTTGCTTTCTTTTGTTATCTTTCTTTCTTTTATTGAATCTATTTCACTTTTTCTATTTAACTTTCTTCCCTGAAGCTCTCTACTAACTCCCATCATTTCATTAAAGAATTTTTCTAACTCTTTAGAATAATCTTTATTTTTTAATCTATCTACATTCTTTTTTATAACTAATTCTTCTCTTCCTTTATGAAAGATAGGTAAATTATTTTCTTTTTTATAATTTGCTACTTTTAAAACTACATCCATTCTTTTTTCAAATAGCTCTGTTATCTTTTCATCAATACTATCAATTTCTTTTCTATAGCTATCTAAACTATTCATATTTAAACCTCTTTCATTAAATCTAAAATTCCAATTGCTGCAATACACTCTATTACTGGAATTGCTCTTTGAACTATACAAGGGTCATGTCTTCCCTCAATAACTAGTTCTTCATTTTCCTTTGCTTTTATATTTATTGTTTCTTGTTTTTTTATAATTGAAGCTGTTGGTTTTATTCCTGCCCTAAATATTATAGGCATTCCATTTGATATTCCACCTATAACACCACCATTATTATTTGTTCTAGTTTTAACTTGATCTCCATCATAATACATAGAATCATTTGCTTCAGAACCTCTAAGCTTAGTTATATTAAAGCCTTCTCCAAATTCAACACCTTTAACAGCAGGTACTGAAAAAAGAAGATGTGCTATTACACTTTCAATTGAATAGAAGAATGGACTTCCAACTCCAGCCTTAATTCCTGTTATTGCACATTCTATTACTCCTCCTACAGAATCACCTTCACTTTTTGCATTAAGAATCTCTTCACGCATTTTTTCTTCAACACTTTTATCCAAAACTGGTAATTCCATATTTAAAAGATTATTCATAATTTCTTCTTCTATCTCTAATGGATTAAAATTAATATCTTCTACTTTTCCTATACTTTTTACATGAGAGGTAATTTTAATTCCTTCCTTTTCTAATATTTGCTTACAAATAGCTCCAGCAAATACTATAGGCGCAGTTATTCTTCCTGAAAAATGTCCACCACCTCTATAATCATTAAATCCATTGTATCTTATATTTCCTGTATAATCTGCATGACCTGGTCTCATTAAATCTCTAAGCTTTCCATAATCTCTTGAACGATTATCTTTATTTCTTATAATTCCACAAAGAGGAGTACCTGTAGTTTTCCCTTCAAAAAATCCACTAAGAATATCTACATTATCTCCTTCTTTTCTTGCAGTAGATAATGGACTTTTTCCTGGTGCTCTTCTTCCCATTTCAAAGTTCACTTTATCTAAATCAATTTCAAATCCAGAAGGTAGCCCATCAATAGTTATCCCTATTCCAGTTCCATGAGATTCTCCAAATATAGAAACCTTTAAGTTTCTACCCCATATTCCACTCATCAATAATTCCTCCTAAGCTCTTAAAATCTTCAAAGAAATGAGGATATGATTTTGAAACACATTCATAATCTTTTAAAACTATTGTATTTTTACATCTCGTAGAAGCTATTGCGAGCATCATTGCTATTCTATGGTCTTTATGACTCCAAACTTCTACTCCACCTTTAAACTCCTCTATTCCTTCTATTATTAATCCATTTTCTCTCTCTTCTATTATTCCTCCAAGCTTTGAAAGCTCTTCTTTTATTGCTTTCAATCTATCGCATTCCTTTATTCTTAATCTTTCAGCATTTATAATTTCTGTTTTTCCTTTTGAAAGGCATGCAACTACAGATAAAATTGGAATAACATCTGGACATCCTTTTGCATCTATCACTGTTCCAGTAAGCTCTTTTGCTTTCCCTCCAATAGCAGAATGAACTCTTTTAAATTTAGTCCCCATTCTTTTTAATATATCAATAGTTTCCATATCTCCTTGAAGAGAATTCTCTTTTAAATCTAAACTTATAACTTCATTTCCAATTGCATCTGCACAAAGGAAAAATGCGCCTTGAGAATAATCTCCTTCTACTTTATATTCTCTTTCTATATAATTTTGATTTCCTTTTATAATAAATTCCTTATAATTATTATTTATTATTTCTACACCAAAATCCTTCATAACATCTATAGTTAAATCAATATATCCTTTAGATTGAAGCTCTGTTGTTATATTTATTTTTGAATCACCATCTAATAAAGGAAGTATAAACATAAGTCCTGTAATAAATTGCGAACTTACATCTCCTCTTATATTAAAAATATCTGGCTTAAGCTTACCTTTTACTCTTAAATCTAATTCTTTTTCTTTATAAGTGTACTCTATATTTTGCTTATCAAATATTTCATAAAATATATCTAAAGGTCTTTTCCCTAAATTTCCTCTTCCTATAAAGTGATTTTCACCTTCAAATAAATTTCCAATAGGAACTAGAAATCTTAAAGTAGAACCTGACTCATTACAATCTATCTCTCTATTTTCTTTCATTTTAACTAAATTATTTTCTGAAAAAATACCTTCTATTTCAACACACTTATGCTTCTTATTTATTTTAGCTCCAAAAGCTTGCATTCCTTCTATTGTTGCTACTATATCATCTGAAAAATCTATATTATTTATAATACTTCTTCCATTTGAAAGAGAAGCACATATAACTGCTCTATGAGCCATACTTTTTGAAGGTGGTATTTTTACCTCTCCCTTTAACTTACTTGGCTTAATCTTATAATTACCCAAAAATAATCACTACTCCTTATTTGAAAAATTCTAAATTAGTATCATATATTTCTGCATTACCTATTTCTCTTACTAGTATAACTTTTAAAACTTTCCCCATATTTTTTTTATCTAAAGAAATAGTGTTTATTATTTCATCTTTTTCTTCTATATTAACTTCATATGGCAAATCATACTTAATAAGTACATTCTTTATTTTTTCAGAGTAAATATTTTCTGTTAATTTTTTCTCTTCAGTTAACTTAGCAATATTATACATACCTATTGCAACAGCTTCTCCATGTGTATATGATTTAAAATCATAATATTTTTCAATAGCATGACCTAAAGTATGCCCAAAGTTTAGGATCATCCTTTCTCCTAAATCTTTCTCATCTCTCTCTACAACAATTCTCTTTATATTACAGCAAGTATATATAATGTCCTCTATATTTTCTAAAACTTCTCTCTTATCTTTATAACTTTCTAGCTTTTCAAATAAATCTTTATCTCTAATTAATCCATATTTTATTACTTCTCCTAAGCCATCTTTAAAAAATCTATCTTCTAATGTATTTAAGACATTTGGATCTATTATAACTCTTTTAGGTTGATAAAAACTTCCTACAAGGTTTTTTCCTCTTTCTAAATCTACTCCTACTTTTCCTCCAACACTGCTATCAACTTGAGCTAGAAGTGATGTTGGAACTTGTATAAAAGGCACACCTCTTAAAAATGTAGAAGCTACAAAACCTCCTAAATCTCCAATTACTCCTCCACCTAAAGTTATTATTAAATCTTTTCTTGTTAATTTAAAATCTAAAAGCTTGTTATATATAAGAGGAAGAGTATTAAAAGATTTTGTCTCTTCTCCTGGTTCTAAAACTAGTTTTTCAACATTAAAACCTGAGTTTATTAAAGATCGAGAAACAACTTCACCATAATATTTATCTACATTTTTATCTGTTATTATAAATATTTTATTTCCATTATATACTTCTAATACACTTTCTGAAATTCTTTCTATTAATCCTTTTTCAATTACTATCTCATACGATTTTTCCTTTAAGTTAACCAATAGCTTTTCCATACTCTTCCACCTTTCTCTTTTATAAAATTAATTTATATTTTCTATATTACCTATCAATTTTACAACCTTTTTTAATTATAAACAAACTTTCTTACAATTCTCTTCCAACTGCTTTTGCTATCGGTCTTAATTCTTCTAATAATTTGCCATAAACATCAGGTTTAATAGACTGTTGTCCATCACAAAGGGCATTAGCTGGGTCATTATGAACTTCTATTATAAGTCCATCTGCTCCAACTGCTATAGCTGCTTTTGATAATGGCTCTACCATCCACCATTTTCCTGCCGCATGGCTTGGATCAATAATTATTGGAAGATGACTTAATTTTTTAATAGCTGGAACTATGCTTAAATCTAAAGTATTTCTTGTAAAAGTTTCAAAAGTTCTTATTCCTCTTTCACAAAGAATTACATTTTCATTTCCACCAGCCATAATGTATTCTGCACTCATCAATAATTCTTCAATAGTTGAAGATAGACCTCTCTTTAAAAGTATTGGTCTATTTGTCTTTCCTAATTCTTTTAAAAGATCAAAGTTTTGCATATTTCTAGCACCAACTTGAATTATATCAACTTCTTCATTAAATTTTTCCACATCATATGGTGACATTATTTCTGTTACTATTGGTAATCCAGTTTTTTTTCTAGCTATTTTTAATAATTCTAATCCTTCGTAAGCTAAACCTTGGAAGCTATATGGAGAAGTTCTAGGTTTAAATGCTCCCCCTCTTAAAAATCCTGCTCCTAATCCTTTTACTGATTCTGCAATTCCTATTATTTGTTTTTCATTTTCAACAGAGCAAGGTCCAGCTATTAATGCAATCTTATTTCCACCAATTTTCTGTCCATTTACATCTATTATTGAAGGTTCAGGATGAAACATTTTATTTGCTTTTTTAAATGGCTCTTGAACATGCATAACCCTTTCTACATTTCTATTCGCCTCAATTTGTGAAGGATCAATTTTACTAGTATCCCCAACTAATCCTAATATAATAAGATCCTTTCCTTTTACTTTACTAACCTCTACTCCTTTTGCTTCTAGTGAATTTGTCAAATTATTAATTTCATTTTCACTAGTATTTTGTTTTAAAATTACTATCATATTTCTACCCCCTTAATATTAAAAAAGCTCATCTTTTGATGAGCTTGTAAATTTATATTTCTCTAGTGTTATAAAAGTCTCTTGGATTTTTAAATTAAATTTATATACTCATTAATGTAGAATTTATTATTTTTTTACACGAAAAATATCTAGCGCTAAAATAAAAGCCCCAGAAAGTAAAGTAAAAAAATCTATAAAAATTTTTTGTCAATTCTACTATTAATTTTTTCATTTCAATTCTCCTTTTCCAAATTATTACTTTTATTTTTTATAATTCTAACACACATTTATTACTACGTCATTAATTTCTTTATTTTTTAGATAGATTCGTATGAAAACATTTTATTTTTATTAATTTATCATTATTTTTCAATTTATTTTAAACATTTATAATATTGGAGAAAGTAATCTAATTATTGACTCTAGTATCTTAATTCCTCTTCCTCTATTTTCATGTTTTTCTCTCGTAATCTCATCTGAAACTTCAAGATCCTTCATAAATTGTTTTTCAACATTTTTAGCTATCTTCTTATTATAAATAAACGAGTTAACTTCAAAATTCAACCTAAAACTTCTTATATCCATATTAGCAGTTCCAATACTTGCAACTTCACTATCCACAACTAAAACCTTAGCATGAACAAACCCATCATTATAATAGAAAATTTTTGCACCTGCATCTAAAAGTTCTCCTATATATGAACTAGCTGCCCATTGCATAAATTTATGATCTGGCTGACCTGGTATAATAATTTGAACATCTACACCAGATAAAGCAGCTATTCTTAAACTTTCCATCATTGTATCATCTGGTACAAAATAAGGTGTAGTTAAAAATATATTTTTCTTAGCATTAGTAATCATTTTTACATATCCATTTTTTATATATTCTTCATTATGATCTGGTCCACTAGTAACAATTTGAATTCCAACATCACCTTTTTCTAAATCTCCATCATAATTATACTTATCAAAATCAATTATTTGTTCATTTGCAGCATAGCACCAATCTAGAAGAAACCTTTCTCCCAAATCTGTTACAGCTTTTCCTCTTATTCTAATATGAGTATCACGCCAATTTCCTATTTTTTTATCTTTTCCTAAATATTCATCTCCTACATTAAATCCTCCTACATATCCATACTCTCCATCAATTATAACTATTTTTCTATGGTTTCTATAATTTACTCGTGTATTTATATGTGGAAGTATTCCTGGGAAAAATATTGAGAATTTTCCTCCAAGCTCTAAATATCTTTTCAAGCTTTTTTTAGTCATTTTATGTGAGCCCATAGCATCGACTAAAAATTTAACTTCAACTCCTTCTTTTAATTTTTTCTCTAAAGCTTCAATAATTTCTGTTCCAATTTCATCTTTCCTAAAAATATAATATTGAATGTGTATATAATTTTTAGCATTTTTTATATCTTTAAGAAGTGCATTAAATTTATCTTTTCCATTATGGTAAATTTCAATTTCATTATTTTCCGTATATCTTGCTCCAGAATTATTAAAATTCATTTTTCTCAAATCAAAATATCTACTTCCATCATCTTTTCCTTCTGAAATATTTAAGTAATTATCTTTTAAAGATTTTCTTTTATATGCATCTATTATAGCTTTTTCTTTAAACAACTTTTGTCTACTAAAGTTTTGACCTATTATTATATAAATTATAAATCCAATACCAGGAAGTAATAAAAAAATCAATAGCCATGCCCATGTAGTAGTTGGATTTTTTCTTTCAATAAATATTAATGAAAGTGAAAATATAATATTTAATAATATTACTACTACTGTTAACCAAAAAAAATGCACTTTCATCCCCTCCCTCTTCTGTAAATTTTTCTTTTTTTAATTATATCTCTCTATTATAATTTTTGCACTATTTATATAAAAAAACATGCATAATTGTTTAATTATGCATGTCTCTTTTATAAACTAATAATCTTTCTATGATATTTTAATTATAGTAATTCTTGTTAAGCAATATTTTAATGGACATTTAGAAGAATTTACTAATTGTAATTCAACTTTGCTACCACAATTGAAATCAACTATAGCTGAGCTAGCTAAATTAACTGAAATTCCTGTCTTACAAATTTCAGCTGCAGCAATTCCTATAGAGTTTTTATTTGCTACAAGTTTTATTTCAGCTAAATTTCCACATTCTCCTATTGCTGAAGTTGAGAAATTAATTAAATAAGCTCCTCTTTCTCTTAATTCTATAACACTGCTTCCTTCTCTATGGCAGATTGAATCTCCATTTATAACTATATTATTTCCTAAAGCTAACGCATGTTGTCCATTAACTAATTGACATCTATCTGCACAAATATATGCATTATCAATAGTAGGAGTTTCTCCTGGTTCACCTTGTGGCCCTCTACATCCTTTTGGTCCTTGTGGTCCCATTGGTCCTGGATCTCCTTTTGGTCCTTTACATCCTTTTGGTCCTGGTTCACCTTGTGGTCCTTGTGGTCCCATTTCTCCCTGTGGACCTCTACATCCCATTTCACCTTTTGGCCCTTCTGGTCCTTCTGGTCCTATTGGTCCTTCTGGTCCTCTTGGTCCTTCTGGTCCCATTGGTCCCATTGGTCCTTGTTCTCCTTGAGGTCCTTGTTCTCCTTGTGGCCCTTGTGGTCCTTCTGGTCCTTCTGGTCCTTCTTCACCTTGTGGTCCTACTGGTCCTTCTGGTCCTGAATCTCCTTTTGGTCCAACTTTTCCTTCTGGTCCTGTTGGTCCTTCTGGTCCTACTGGCCCTTGTACACCTTGTGGTCCTGCTGGTCCTACTGGCCCTTCTGGCCCTACTGGTCCCATCTCACCTTGTGGTCCTCTATCACCTTTTGGTCCCCTTGGTCCCATTTCTCCTTGTGGTCCTTCTGGCCCTTCTGGTCCTTCTGGTCCTTCTTCTCCATCTTCACCTTGTGGTCCTTGTGGTCCTATTGGTCCTTGTGGTCCTTGTGGTCCTTCTAATCCCTGTGGTCCCATAGGTCCTACTGGTCCTTGTATTCCTTGTGGGCCCATTGGTCCTGGATCTCCTTGTGGTCCTACTTCTCCTCTTGGTCCTTGTACACCTTCTGGTCCTTGTGGTCCTTGTGAACCTTCTGGCCCTTCTGGCCCTTCTGGTCCTACTGGTCCTTCTGGTCCTCTTTCGCCTTCTGGTCCTTGAATACCTTGAATACCTTGTTTTCCTTGTGGTCCTGTTAATCCTCTTGGTCCTTCTGGTCCTCTTGGTCCTTGTGGTCCTTCTGGTCCCATTGGTCCTTCTGGCCCTGCTGGTCCCATTTCACCTGTTAATCCTTGTGGTCCTGTTGGACCTACTGGTCCTTCTGGTCCAACTTCACCTTTTTCACCTTTAGCTCCTTGAACTCCTCTTGGTCCTTGTGGTCCTTGTGCTCCTTTTTCACCTTTTGGCCCTATTGGTCCTCTTGGTCCTTGTGGTCCTTGTTGTCCTTCTTCACCTTGTGGTCCTTCTGGCCCAATTAAGCCTTCTGGTCCTTCTGGTCCTTGTAAACCTACTGGTCCTTGATCTCCTTTAGGTCCTTCTGGTCCTTCTGGCCCTCTTGGTCCTTCCGGTCCTCTTGGTCCTGGACAACAACAATTTTCTTTATCTTCACATACTACTTTTAAAACTGGTCCATTCATTTCTCTAGAAGATTCAAATACAACTTCTCCTATTGAATTATCAGAAATAGCTATAGTAATTCCATTATTTTTTATAGTACCTTTAACCCATTTAGAAACTAAATCAGTTATTTTAATTGAAATATATTTTCCTACACAATCCTCTGAAATCATTATGTTCTTTTTGAATGATTTAGTAGATGGTGCAGTATTATAAGTTACCACTTCTGGATTAAAACTTTCTTCATTATATAAAATATCTATATTAACATTTTTACAACTACAGTTCGTATTTAGTTTCTTAACATATAATTTTAATTCAGCTTCAAGTATTTTATATCCACATCCGCAATCGTGAATATTTAAATTAAACTTCATTAAAGAATTTGCAATTTTATCTTTACATCCCCATTCTTCCTTTTTTTCTACTAGTAAAAAATTTTCACTTGAAAAATTATCATTTGGATAAGCAGATGAAACAAACGTATCACTATTAGTGTAAATATTTTTTCTAATCAAAATGCCACCGCCTTTTTTATAATTAATGTTTATACTACTAATATATTTTTTATAACTAATATGGCTACAATTTATTTTTAAATGTTCTAATATCTGACAAAAAAATATTTTTCTGCTTTTTTAGTATTAATTAATTTAGGATGTATGACTTTTGTTTTTAATTATGTAATAGCTAAAATTATTTATAACTTCACAATAAAAAAAGAGACCTAAAAAGGTCTCTTGTAAATTTCAAAACTATCTGTTGTTTCTTTGTTGTTTTCTAGCTTTTCTGCACTCTGGGCATCTTACTGGATCATTTTCAAATCCTTTTTCTTTGTAGAACGCTTGTTCTCCTTCAGTGAATAAGAATTCTTTTCCACAATCTTTACATACTATTGTTTTATCCATTTTAAATTCCTCCTTGTTTAAAGACTTGATTGAAACTTATAAATTCTCTAAATAAGGAGAAAATTATAATTTACCACATCTTTAATTCAAATATTTACTGTATTTCTACTATTTCACTTTAACAGATTAGGAACTTTTTATCAATAGATTTTCATAAAATATTTTGAAAATTTAAAATTTTCACTTTTAATTCTATTTTTAATGTTAATTTTAACATTAACTCTACCTTATAAATTATTCCTATCATATAAAAAGCAGTTAACTTTAATATATCCATTTTTAATATATTTTATACTTTTAATATTTTATTATAGCTAATATTTTTATATAAATTTTATAGATATATTATTCACTATATATTTATATTCAAATTTTAAACTTTTGATACTAATTTATAATTAATTCAACTTTTTCCATTTATTATTTTTTATAAAAAATTTAATATTTTCTTCTGCTGTTTCTGTAATTTGTTTATCATATCCTATTAATTCTAACATTTTTATTGCATTTCTAGTTTTAGATGGTCCTTTTTTTAATTTATAATCGAATCTTATTCTATTATCTTCTATACATTCTTCAAAATTATAGTTTTTAAATTTATTTTCTAATATATATGTTAGTTCAATATCATGTGTAGCTCCAAAACAAATACATTGTTCATTTTCTGAAAGCATATTTAATATTTCAGTTGAAGCTGCTATTCTTTCTAATGTATTTGTTCCCCTAAGTACTTCATCAATAAAACAAATACTATATTCCTTACTTTTACTTCCATCTAAAATTCTCTTTATAGATTTTATTTCTGCAATATAATAACTTTCATTCTTAAAAATATTATCACTCAAAGCCATAGAACTATATATCTTAAAAAAACTAGTTTTAAACTCTTTGGCACATACAGTGTTAATAGTTTGAGCTAAAATGCAATTTAATCCTATACTTCTTAAAAAAGTACTTTTTCCAGAAGCATTAGATCCTGTTATTAATATATCCTCCTTAGTTTCTAAGCTATTCTTTATTGGATTCTTAATTAATGGATTATATATCTCTTTAAAACTTATAATTTTTTCTTTCTCAAACTTTGGATTTGAATATTCTATTGTTTTTCTAAATGATGCTATACTTATAAAAGAATCTATACTTCCTATAAATTCATAAATTTCTCTTATACTATCTCCTTCATTTTTAATTATATTTTCAACCTCTATAAAATTAACAACTTTGCTTAAAGTTATAATTTTAAAATACTCTCCTATTACCTCTAATTCATTATTTATATTAATTTCTTTTTTACCAACTCTTTTATTCCTCAAATCCTTTACTTTTTTAAAAGATTTATCTAATTTATCAAATTTATCATTTATCTCTTTTATATTTTTCTTATATATTTTTAAAGCATTATTTATCATAATATTCATATACATATAATCTTTCATTCTATATTGAACTAATTTTTCAATTCTAAAATGAATGAAAATATTAACTATTATATTTAAAACTAATAATACCACTAATTTTAAGTTTATAAATGATAAAAATATAAATATAATTAAGCTCCATCTTAAAATATCAAATATATATCCCTTAGTAATAAAAACATCTATTTTTTTAAAATAATCTGAAAGTCTTGCAGAATTTTCAAATCCTATACTACTAAGTATTACTTGTATATTAAATCTTTCTTTTTCATTATCGCTTAAAAATTTTATTAAATTTTCTCTCTTTTCAATTTCAGATTTGCTAAAACTAGGAGTTCTTAACATCTTATATAACACTTCTCTTCCAATAGAAGTTCTAGTATTACCTATTATTTCAAATATAGATTCCATCTCTAAATCATTCCATGTTATATCATCAATATAAAAATTTTCTCCTTTTGTATTTTCAAAAAAGCTTTTATTGTTTTTATCTTTATAGACATACTCTTTTTCTAAATGATATCTTGTCCCATAAGATTTTATAATATCTTTTTTTACGATTTTTTTCCATCTGTATTTTATATATTTTTCAGTTAATAACATTGAAAAAATAATTATTAAAGCAAAAATAATGTATTTATATATCTCACTCATCTAAATACCCCCTTATATAATTGTATCATAATTACTTTTAAGGTAAATAAAGTATTTCAAATGTTGTTTTTTAATAAAAAAAAGAACCTGAAGGGGTCAGGTTCTTTCTAATTTGGATGAATGTTTATAGTAATTTTTTAAATGGACAATTTAATCATCTCCAGATTGCTCTAGATTAATTAAATTTAGTATAAACAGCTTAAATTTAGCTTATGTACGGGCAAATTAAACATATAAATATCGTCTTAATTTGCCCATTATTATTCCTTAATTTTTAAATTATGCAAAATATCTGTCTAATAAACCTTTGAAAGCTCTTCCATGTCTAGCTTCATCTTTACACATTTCGTGAACTGTGTCATGGATTGCATCTAAGTTTAATTGTTTAGCTAATGTAGCTAATTCTTTCTTACCTTGGCAAGCTCCGAATTCTGCATCTACTCTTGCTTGTAAGTTTGCTTTTGTATCAGCAACTACTACTTCAC
>NZ_LTAY01000028.1 GCF_002050515.1 Clostridium thermobutyricum DSM 4928
GTATACATTACTATATATGGTTTTGTAATAAAAACGATTTAAAATTTATAATTTGTGAAATAATTATAGTTTTTTTTAATATAGTAGATTCATATGTTATTTCTATACTTATAAATAAAAGAAGAAAATTAATTGAGTCTAATTTAAATGAGATAATTAACATAACTTTTTTTAAAGTATTGCCAAGCATACTAGTATTAGGTTTATTTATACAATATGTTTATAATTATTTTTTTTATGGAAATCTAGATTTCAGATTTTATAACTTTGTATTATCCAATTTTTTAGGATATGTATTTTCTTTTACAATATACTATATATTTATCAAAATAGATGAAATAAAAATAAAGTTTTCAACTAATTTTTATATATTTGTTGTAATTATATTTTTATTTAATGTACAAGAGGTTTATTATAGAAATGTTTTTGATATGAATAGATCTCATTTAGAATATATATCTATATTTATACTTGTATTATCATGCATATTATTAAAACCAGAAGAATTTATACTATTGATAATGGAAGACTTCATAATTTCATTCTTTATGGTTAATCTTTTTTTAGGAAGATTAGATGGATATCTTAAAGAATATCTAGTATCAGATTTACAATTATTCTATGTAGTAGTATTAACGACCTGTTTTTTCTTAGCTATTTTAAAAAATAAAAATAAAGATTTAATAAAAGAGATAAGTATAAAAAATGAAAAATTAAAAGAAGAAGCTAAAGAAAATAAAGAGATGCTTCAAAAAGTGGATATTTTAATTGATTCAATAAAGAATACTGCTTTTATTGCAAATGAAAATGGAGATATAATATATTCAAATAATTCTTTCAATAAGCTTATAAAAGAAAATAATATATATTCTATTGAGTGTTTTAAAGAAGCTTTAGAAGAGTTAGAAAAGTGCAAAATAAAAAGTATAAGAAAAGAAATTATGATTGATGACACTTATATAATGCAAGAAATATTTATTACTCGATATATGGACAAGCTATTTATATCTGGAATAGGTACTGATATAAATAGAATTAAAACAGTACAAGAAAAGCTAAAAAAGGCAAAAGAAAATGCTGAGGAAGCTAATAAAGAAAAAACATCTCTTTTGGCAAGAATAAGTCATGAGCTTAAGACTCCCATGAATACTATATCTGGAATAAATTACTTATTAGAAGAGACTATGTTAACTAAAAAACAAAAGGAATATACAAAAAAGATTGATAGAGCTTCAAATTTACTATTAAAAATGATAGATGATATTCTTTATGTTTCAAAAGAAAAAGAGGCTAAATTAAAAACTGAAAATAGAGTAATAAGCTTAAAAAAAGTAATAGATACAGTAATATTAATAAAAGAAGATGAAATAGATAAAAAATGCATAGACTTTATAAAAGAAATAGATGAAGATATTCCTAAAAAAGTTATAGGTGATGAATTTAGATTAGAACAAATTTTTATAAATTTAATTGGTAATTCTATAAAATTTACTGAAAAAGGATATATAAAATTCACTATAAAGGTCATTAAAAGAGAAAGAAATTTATGTAAAGTTAAATTTATTGTAGAAGATACTGGAATAGGTATATCTAAAGAAAAAATAGAAAAAATATTTGAACCATTTACTCAAGGGGATGAATCAATAACTAGAAAATATGGGGGGACAGGATTAGGTTTAACAATATGCAAGAATATAGTTGAAGAATTAGGGGGAGAAATATTTGTTGAAAGTAAAGAAGGGAAAGGAAGTAAATTCAATGTAATTCTTACTTTAAAAGAAATATTTACAGAGGCTTCAAATGAGAGAATTTTAATAAAAAAATCTAGTAAAATGTTAATACCTAAAAATTTAAATGAAAATCTATTAGAAAAAGATATAGATTTTCAGGAGATAAAACTATATTTAGATAAATTAAAATTAGCAATTAAAAATGATGTAGGGGAAGCTATAGATATCTTTGATTATATATATAGAAAATTAGAAAAAACAGAATTTGAAGACGATATAGTTAAAATAAAAAAATTAATGGATGAATTTGATTTAGAAAAAGCAATAGAAGAAGTAAATAATTTAGAAAATAAATTTTGAAAGTATAGGATTTATAAAGATGAATAGAAAAAATAATAAAATTTTAATTATTGATGATGTTTCAGATAATGTAAAAGTTTTAGTTGAAATATTAAAAAATGAATATAAAATAAATGTAGCATTAAATGGAGTTAAGGGAATAGAGCTTGCAAAATCTTGGGGACCAGATTTAATATTATTAGATGTTATGATGCCAGAGATGGATGGATATGAAGTTTGTAAAATATTAAAAAGTACAGAGGAAACAAAACATATACCAGTAATACTTTTAACTGCTTTAAGCAATATAAAAGATGAGTATTTAGGAATAAGTTTAGGAGCTATAGATTATATAACTAAACCTGTTCACCCTAAATTAATAAGAGCTAGAATAAAAAATTATATAAAATTAAAAGAATATAGTGATAATTTAGAAAGACTTGTTAATGAAAAAATAAAAGAGATAGAGCAATTTAATAGTTCTTTTATTGATACACTTGCACTTATAGCTGAAACTAGAGATTCAGATTTAGGGTGTCATATTGAAAGATGTAAAGAATATGCTAAAGTTATGTTAGGATATATGGGAAAAATAGATAAATATAAAGAAGTTATAGATTATGAAAATACATATGCTATTGTTAAAGCAGTTGCGCTACATGATATAGGGAAAATAGGAATACCAGATAATATATTACTTAAGAATGGTAAACTTACAGATGAAGAATTTGAAGTTATGAAAGGTCATTCTTATTATGGATATAAAATATTAAAAAATGCAGAAGGAAAATTTGGAGGAAAAGAAAATAGGCTTCTTGCTTGTGCTAAAGAAATTGCTTATTATCATCATGAACAATGGGATGGAAATGGATATCCTTTAGGTTTAAAAGAAGAAAATATTCCTTTGTCAGCTAGAATAATGATGATAATTGATGTTTTTGATGCAATAGTAAGTAAAAGAGTTTATAAAAGTGCAAAAGATCCACAAGTTGCTATTAATTTTATAGAAGAATTTAGTGGAAAGAAATTTGATCCTGATTTAGTAAAAGTTTTTTTAGAAGTTAAAGATGAATTTTTAATAATAGCACACAAATATGCAGATGAAGAAAATTAAAATATTTTAAAAAAATAGTTGACAAGCTGTTAAAAAAATAATATATTTATAACAAGAAAACGGAAAACTTAATAAATACTTATCAAGAGTGGTGGAGGGACTGGCCCTATGAAACCCGGCAACCTGTAAATTAAAATATAGTATTTTTATATTTATTTTTACGTGGTGCTAAATCCTGCAACAAAATGTTGGGAGATGAGAGAAAAGTTAATAGGGTATATTCCATGCACTAGAGATTTGTTCTCTAGTGCATTTTTTAATTTTGGGGGTGGAAAAAATGATAAAAATAACAAGTTTGGATAAGAGTTTTGGCAATAATAATGTTTTAAAAAATATTTCTCTTGAAATAAAAGAAGGAGAAATATATGGAATAATAGGTCATAGTGGAGCAGGAAAAAGTACTTTGCTAAGATGTATAAATGGATTAGAAGGGTATAATAGTGGTTCTTTAACTGTTATGGGACAAGAAATAAAAGATTTAAATTCAAATGAAATAAGAAATTTACGAAGAAATTTAGGAATGATATTTCAAAATTTTAATCTTTTAAATAGAAAAACTGTTTTTGAAAATATAGCTCTTCCTTTAGAAGTATGGAAGTATGATAAAAAGAAAATTGAAAATAAAGTACATGAGCTTTTAAAATTAGTTGGATTAGAGGAAAAGAAAAATAGTAAACCAAAAGAATTAAGTGGAGGACAAAAGCAAAGAGTTGCAATAGCTAGAGCTTTAGCATTAGAACCTAAAATTTTACTTTGTGATGAAGCAACTTCTGCATTAGATCCTAAAACAACAAAAGATATTTTAGAGTTACTTTTAGAAATAAATAAAAGATTAAATATAACTATAGTTATGGTAACTCATCAAATGGAAGTTGTAAAAGAAGTTTGCGAAACAGTAACTCTTCTTGATGGTGGAGTTGTAAAGTCACAAGGAAAAGCTAAAGATTTATTCTTAAAGCCAGAGACTCATCTTAAAAAGTTTTTAGGAGAAGATGAAGACAATGTTCTTCCAAAGGAAGGAATAAATATTAGAATATTTTTCCCAAGTGACTTTTCAGAAAATGCGATTATAACAAAACTAGCTAGAGATTTAGATGTTGATTTTTCAATAGTATTTGGAAAACTTGAAAAGTTTAGAGAAGATATTTTAGGAAGTCTTGTTATAAACATCAATGAAGAAGATAAAGAAAAGATAGTTAAATATTTAGAAAATAAAGAAGTTAAGTTGGAGGTGCTTTAATATGAATAAAGAGATTTTAACTGCAATACAGGACACAGCAGTAATGGTTTTATTTTCAACAATATTTGCAACAATATTAGGGTTTATTCCAGCTATAATACTTACTTTAACAGCTAAAGATGGACTTAAGCCAAATAAAACTATATATGGGATTTTAGATTTTATAATAAATATTCTTAGAAGTTTTCCATTTATCATATTAATGGTTGTATTATTTCCATTATCAAGAATATTAGTTGGAACTTCTATAGGAGTTAAAGCAGCTATAATTCCTTTAACAGTAGGAACTGCACCTTTCATAGCTAGAATAATAGAAAATGCATTAAGAGAAGTTGATAAAGGAATAATAGAAGCTGCAAAATCTTTTGGAGCAACAGATTTTCAAATAATATTTAAAGTTCTTTTAAAAGAAGCTATACCTTCAATTGTATCTGGATTAACTTTAACAGTAATTAGCGTAATTGGATATTCAGCAATGGCTGGAGCAATTGGTGCTGGTGGACTTGGAGATGTTGCTATAAGATATGGATATCATAGAAATGATAAACAGGTTTTAATTATTACAGTAATATTATTAATAATAATTGTACAAGTACTTCAAAGCTTGGGAAATTATTTATATAAAAGATTATCTAAATAAAAAGGGGGAATTTATAATGAAGAGGAAAACAATAATTACAGGAATATTAATAGGGGCATTAGCTTTTGCTTTAGGTGGATGTGGGGCGTCATCTGAAGCAAAAGATGATAAAACAATAAAAATAGGAGTATCACCTGTACCACATAAAGAAATAGTAGAACAAATAAAACCTGATTTAGAAGAGAAAGGATATAAAGTTGAAGTAATTGAATTCAATGATTATGTTACACCAAATACTGCATTAGCAGAAGGAAGTTTAGATGCAAACTTTTTTCAGCATATACCATATTTAGAAGATCAAAATAATACTAAAGGATTAAATTTAGATTATACTGCACAAATTCACTTAGAGCCATTAGGAGCATATTCAAAAAAAATAAAAGATATTAAGGAATTAAAAGATGGGGCAATTATAGCAATTCCAAATGACCCTTCAAATGAGGCTAGAGCTTTAAAATTATTAAGTGAAAATGGGCTTATAAAAGTTAAAGATGGTGAGCTTATAACTCCAAAAGATATAACAGAAAATAAAAGAAACTTTACTTTTAAAGAATTAGAAGCAGCAGCTATTCCAAAAGCTTTAGATGATGTTGATTTAGCAGTTATAAATGGAAATTATGCAATTGATGCTGGATTCTCAGTTAAAAAGGATGCATTACTTGCAGAGACAAAAGATTCAGAAGCTTCAAAGCCATATGGAAATGTTTTAGCAGTAAAAAAAGAAAATAAAGATACTCAAAAAATTAAAGATTTAACAGAAGCTTTAACTTCTGATAAAGTTAGAGAATTTATAAATGAAAATTATGATGGAAATGTTATACCAGTATTTTAACTTTATAATGAGAAAATAATTTATAAAAAATATATAAAAATACTACAAAATTTAAATGTTTTGTAGTATTTTTTATTTTGAAATAATTATATCAGTCATTTTATTTTACAAGTTTTTAATAAAAAGGTAAAATAAAAAAGAATATAAAAGTTGGAGGGTGGAATATGAATATATCGAATGTTTTGGTTCAATTAACTGGAGATGATATATTAAGTGTCATAAATGATTTTGTTAAAATTGACGGATTAGATTTATCATCAGTTATTATAGATAATGGAATACATATAAAAGGAAGCTTTAAAAAAGTTATAAAAATAAACTTTGAAGGAACTATTTCAGATATGAATGTAATAGATGAAAAAGTTCATTGTAGATTTTCTTCATTTAAGGTGTACAAGCTAGGTTTATTTAGAGTTTTTAGAAGCTTAGGAGTTAAAATAGCATTAAAGTTTATTGGAGACTTAGGATTTGAAGGGACAAAAGATAAGCTTATAATAGATGTAGATAAAGTTTTGGAAGATGTAAAAATAATAAAATTAAAAGTAAAAGACTTCTATATAAAAGGAGATAGAGTTTTTGCTGAAGTTAAAGATATAAATTTAAACTTAAAAGGAAATACTTTAGAAGAGAAGAGTGAAGAAAAAGAAACTTTAAGTGATACAGTAAATAAAGAAGGTTCAAAAGAAACTGCAGAAGAAGTAGCAGCTGAAGTTGTTGAAGAAGAAGTTGGTGAGGAAGAAACAGAAGAACTAGAAGCTTTATTAATAGAAGAAAAAACAGAAGACTTTTATAATAAAGGAAGAGATTTTACAAAAGAAAAATTAGATGAAAAATTACCACCAAAAGCAAAGCCATTTTCGGAGTATTTGCTTGTAGTTCCTGATTTAATAGCATTAATAGTTAGACTTCTAAAAGATGAAAGAGTTCCTATGAAAACTAAATTAACTGTTTCAGGAAGTATAGCGTATATTGCTTTTCCAAATGATTTAATACCTAGTAAAATACCTTTTATAGGAACTATAGATGATATAGCAGTATTATTTTTTGCTTTAAATAGAATAGCAAAAAATGTTCCATTAAAAGTTTTAGTTGAAAATTGGTCAGGAAAAAATGAATTATTAATTGTATTAAAAGAAGGATTAGATTATGTAATAAACTTTACAGGAGCTAAAAATTTAGAAAAAATATTTAGTGTAATTGAAGAATTACAGACATTATAAAGAGGAGTTAAACATGGCAGGAAAATTCTATTCAGTATATAAAGGTAAATCAGGAGAACCAAAAATATTTACTTCATGGGATGAATGTAAAAAAGAAGTAATAGGGTTTAAAGGAGCTATATATAAAAGTTTTAAAACAAAGGAAGAAGCAGAACAGTTTATATTATTAAATGTAAATAGTAGTAGCGGAGTTAAAAAAGATGCTTCTTTAAAAGAAGAAAGTTTTATAGCAGATGAAGGACTTACAGCTTATGTTGATGGAAGTTTTTCATTAGAAAAGAAAAATTATTCTTATGGAATGGTATGTATAGAAAATGGAGAAGTAGTTTTTACTGCTAATGGAGTAGGAACAGATAAAAATGCAATATCATTAAGAAATGTATCTGGTGAAGTAAATGGTGCAATGAAAGCTGTTGAATATGCAATAGAAAATAATTTTAAGCAAATAACTATAGTTTTTGATTATCAAGGAATTGAATCTTGGGCTTTAGGTACATGGAAAAGAAATAATGATATAACTAAAAATTATAATGAATTTATGCAAGAGAAAATGAAAGAAATAAAAATAAACTTTAAGAAAGTTAAAGGACACTCTGGAGATAAATTTAATGATATGGCAGATAAGTTAGCAAAAGAAGCTTTAGGAATAATTTAAATGAATAAAAAATATTAATTTACAAACCATAATATCATCTAGGAAAATAAGTGAGGTGATAAAAATGGGACTTAAATTAATGACTGGATTAGCAACTGGAGCGGTAGTAGGAGCAGCTGTTGGTATGGTTATACTACCACAACTGGATAGAAAAACTCAAAAGAAAATGAGAAAAGCAGGAAGAGTGATTATATCTGCAGCAGAAGATACTTTTGATACTATTGCATCAGCAATGAAATAATGATTATATATGAGTAAGATGAGAAAATTTCTATTATGAAATTTTTTCATCTTATTTTTTTATATTAAAAACTGAATAGAAAATATTAATTTTAATAAAAATTAAGTTATTTTAATAAAAATAAAGAAAAAATTTATAGCAAAAATAAATATATACTAAATAAAAAATAAAAAATGAAAGCTAAATTCGATAAAAATATTGTATATATTTACAAAAACATGTTATAATTATAATAAATTTTAACAAATTATAAACAATTTTAAAAATATTTGAATAAAGTATGGGGTGTGTAAGATTTATGGAAATTCTATCTTTAGGGGAAAAGATAAAAATAAGAAGAAAAGAACTTAATATGACATTAAAAGATTTAGCTAAAGACAGAATAACTCCTGGTCAGATTAGTTTAGTTGAATCACAACGTTCTAATCCTTCTATGGATTTATTAGAATATTTAGCAGATACATTAAATGTTAATGTAGAATATTTAATGGAATCAGAAGAGAGCCAAGCTGAAAACATAAGTTTATATTATGAACAAATAGCAGAAGCATACATATTAGATAAAAAATATAATTTAGCGGAAGAAAATATAAACAAAGCTTTAGAATATGCTGAAAAATATAATTTACAATATAGAATAGCAAATATATTAAATTTAAAAGGAAAAATATATTTAGGTAAAGGCGAATATCATTTAGCACAGCAAGAAATATTAAGTGCAAATATTATATTTATAAAAAATAAAAAGTACGAAGAAATAGTAAGAACATTTCTAGAATTAGCAAAAATAACATTAAAATTAAAAGCTTATCATTCAGCAAATAGTTATTTAAAACAAGCTGAAAAAGTATATTTAGATAATGAAATTATAGATGAATTTTTAATAGGTGAAATATATTATAATTTAGCAACAACTTATTTTGAAATTGAAAATATCGAACAAGCTAAAAAGTATTCAGAGCTGACAAGAGAAAAATTACAAAGAATAAATAATAGAGAGGAATATGCAAAGAATCTTTTAGAAATATCAAAAGAATATGCTGATAACGGAGATTTGTTAAATGCGATAAAATATTCAAGAAAAACATTGGATGTATATAAAGTTTTAGGTGAATATTCAAGTGTATCTAATATAGAAAATAATATAGGAGAGCTTTTCTACAATTTTGAGAATATAACAGAAGCAGCAAGTCATTTTGAGATTTCAAGAGACATGAAAGAGAAAAATGGAGATGAAAGTTTACTTAAAACATTAATAAATATTTGCAAAAATTATCTAAAAATAAAAAAGATAAATAAATGCAAAGAAACATTAAGTGAAATTTATAAAATTATAAAAGAAGAAAATAGAGAAGAAAAAATAGAATGTCTTCTTATAGAGTATAGAATGCATCAAATAGAAGAAAATGAAGAAATGGCAGAAGGTACATTAATAAAAGCTTATGAATATGCTTTAAATAATAAACTTCAAGATAAATTAGCAGAACTATCAATTATGATAGGAAAATTTTATATAGATATAAAAAATACTGAAAAAGCAAGAAAATACTTAAATGAAGGAATAGGTATTTTTAGAGAAATAGGGATATTAAAAAATTAAATTATGATGGGTGGTTTACATGGAAATTCTTTCAACTGGTGAAAAAATAAAACGTATAAGAGTGTATAATGGAATAACATTAAAAGAATTATGTGGAACAGAAATTTCTATATCAAAGATGAGTTGTATAGAAAATGGAAAGATAGAAGCAGATACTGAAATTCTAAAATATATATCAGATAAATTAAAAATAGATTTTAATTACTTATCAAAAAGTGTTTATGATCAAATAAAAGATAATGTAAAAGAAGTAGAAGAAAATTTATCAAGATATGATTATGAAAAAGAATTAAAATTTAATTTAGAATATGCAATTGATTATGGCTATATAGAACAAGGTATGGAAATAATAAATAAATTATTTAGATACTATAAAAAGAAGAAAAAATGGGGTAAATTATCTGAAATTATACCAATATATTATGATTTGTATAGCAAAACAGAGGATTTAAATAATCAATTAATTTATTTATTTGAAATAGGAGACTATTTATTTTTAAATGAAGAATATGATGAGTCTGGGATTTATTTTGCTAGAATCTTAGATTTAATGAAAAATAACTCTTTAGATAATACAGAGTTATATGCAAAAATATGTTGTGAATTAAGCAAATGTCATTTTAAACTTGGTAAGTATATAGAAGGTGAAGAAGTATTAAATAAATCATTAGACCTTTTAGATAAAGTTACAGATAGAAAAATATTATGTGAAATATATCATGTAAATGCTATAAAAAATATATTAATGCAACAATATTCAAAAGAAAATAGGGACAAAGCATGTAGTTATGCTAAAGATGATATTTATAAAATAATAGATATGAAATCAGATTATGTTAAATGTTATTTTAAAACATTTAATACAATAGAAGCTGAGAAAACTATTGAAGAAATAATTCCTATTTTACAAATAGAAAGCACAGATATTTGTGCTGAAGAGTTTGTAAAATTCTTAAAAATACTAAAGCAATATAATCAAAGAGAATATATACAAAGAATATTAGATGATGCATTAAATATAGCAATTGTAACTAATAATATTCAATTGATGGAGTATTCATATTATTTAAAGGGAGCTTTATTAGAAGAAGAAGGAAAATATGAAGAAGCTGAGATGAATTTTAATTTATCATTAGATGCATTAGCTAGATTTGGTACTAAAAAAGATTTCTATGAAAGATATTTAGATTTAGGAAATCTTTATTATAAATTAGATAATTTAAAAGAATCTGTTAGATATTTCTGTTTAGCAATGGATGTAAAGAATAAGTGTAATTATTAACAGAGAAGGCTAATAATTAAATATTAACCTATAAAAAGCTTGTATATAAAACATATAAAAATATAAAAATACTATTAGAGGGGATTGTCTTAAAATAAAAAAAGACAATCCTTTTTAGTATATGGAGGTGTTTTTTATGAATTATTTATTAGTTTTACCAGATTATAGAGCTATGGGATTTTCAGAGCTTAAAGATGCTGATAGAGTATTACACGTATATTTTGAAGATAGGATAGATATAAAAAGTGAGCAAAATATTTATAGTCAATATGATATGTATGAAGAAAAATCAAGAGATGATATTTCTTATGTAATTGGAGCCGAAGAAGGTTGGGGAAAAATATATGACATAGATGATTTAATAGAAAATATTCAAGAATCTGATATGTTCCAAGATGAAAAAGAGGATATAATAAGAGAATTATTAAAGAATGATATAAATTTTGATATAAGTAAATATGAAATAGAAAATATTTTAGTTAATACAAAAACTTATTAAATTTTATAATGAATAAATAATTAATAAATCATAAATAAACAATTAATCAAATTTGTAAAATGGATTATATAAGAGAATATTAAAGATAAAAAGAATATTGATTGATTATATTTTAATTAAGGATAAATAAGCCTTAAAAAGCCTATAAAAGGTTGATTATGTAGTAAAAGTAATTTGAATAAAAAAGTAAAAGCTCCTATAATTATCCTTGTACTAAAAAGGGGGGATTGGGATGTTATCATATAAATTTTTATTTGATATTGCATTGATTTTATTAAGTACAAAAGTGTTTGGGATAGCAACTAAAAAAATTAAAATGCCACAAGTTGTTGGAGCACTTTTAGCTGGAATAGTTTTAGGACCAGCATGTTTAAATGTTTTACATGAGACAGATTTTATAGGTCAAATGTCAGAACTGGGAGTAATAATACTTATGTTCACAGCTGGACTAGAAACAGATATAACTGAACTTAAAAAAACTGGAAAAGCCTCAGCTTTAATAGCTGTTTTAGGAGTGATTCTTCCACTTATAGTAGGTTTTTTAGTAGCAACAGTATTTAATACTGAAACTATTCCAGGAAGTCAAGTTAGTCATGTTTTACAAAATGTATTTATAGGGGTAATATTAACCGCAACATCTGTAAGTATTACAGTTGAAACTCTTAAAGAGATGGGAAAATTAAGCACGAAAGCAGGTAACACAATTTTAGGAGCAGCACTTATTGATGATATTTTAGGTGTTATAGCTTTAACAGTAGTAACTGGTTTGGCAGATTCAACAGTCAATGTATGGATAGTACTATTAAAAATAATCTTATTCTTTATATTTGCAGGAATTAGTGGATATTTATTTTATTATATTTTTATTAAAATGGAAAATAGATACCATAAGGATATGAGAAGATTTGTGATAGTAGCATTCGTATTTTGTCTTCTTCTTTCATATTGTGCAGAAGAGTTTTTTGGAGTAGCAGATATTACTGGAGCATTTATTGCAGGATTAATAATTTCTAATACAGAAAGAACAAAATATATTAATTCTAGATTTGAAACTCTTTCATATATACTTTTATCTCCCATATTTTTTGCTAGTATAGGGATAAAAGTAGAAATTGGAAATATGACAAATGATTTGATAATATTTACTTTAATTTTATTAATCGTAGCTATAATCACAAAGATTGTTGGATGTGCGATAGGTGCTAAATTTTTCAATTACTCTACAAAGGAATCAATACAAGTTGGAATAGGTATGATTTCAAGAGGTGAGGTTGCTTTGATTGTGGCTAATAAAGGAATTGCAATTGGATTAATGAATACTAGTTTCTTAGCACCGGTTGTAATAGTAGTTGTTGTAACTACAATAATAACACCTATATTATTAAAAATAGCTTTTAAAAATTAATGATATATATAAGAGATTAAACAGAGTTTTAATCTCTTTTTTTATATATACATAATGTAGACATTTATAAAGAAAATAAGTTAAACTTATAAAGTGGGAAATATTGAGAAAAGGGGATTGGGAGATGAGCAATGAATTAGATAAATATATGTTGGGACAAGAATTAATAGATGGTGATCATAAAGAATTATTTAAATTAGTATATAAATCTTATGATATAATACTAGATAAATTTTCTTTAGATAAATATGATAAAATTGTTGATGTAATAGAAGAATTAAGAGGTTATACAATATATCATTTTAATAGAGAAGAAGAATTAATGTTAGAAATGAAATATAATAAATTTTTTTCTCATAAAGTACAACATATAGAATTTATAAAGAAATTAGAAGATATAAATTTAAATGATATAGATAAAGATCAAGAAAAATATATAAAAGAACTTTTAGATTTTGTATTAGATTGGATACAAAATCATATTTTATATATGGATAGTCAATTTGTTGATTTTTATAATACTCAAATTAAAAAAATATAAAAATTATATTATTCTTAAATTATATGGAGATGTTTGAAATAAAAAATATCATATGATAGTATAAAATTATACTTATGAGATAAAGATATAGATAAGTATGAGAGGAGTATGAATATGAAGATAGGTAGAAGAACAAATCCTGCTATGGCAAAAGGATTTTCAGAAATCGTAAGTGATGGAACAACTATGACTATTAGTGGCACTATAACTAAAATAGTTATATTTTTAGCAGTTTTAGCAGTATGCTTTGCATATAGTTGGCTTAATATTCCATATAGTTCTGGAGTTATGATTGGAGTTTCATTAGTAACATTTATAGTTGCTCTTATAACAACTTTTTCTCCAAAGATTTGTCAATTTACAGGTATAATATATGCCGGTCTTGAAGGGTTATTTTTAGGTAGTTTATCAAAACTTTTTGATAGAATGTTTCCAGGAATAGTTCTTCCAGCAGTATTATTAACTTTTGTATGTGTGTTAGTAACTTTAGCTATTTATGGTAAAAAACCAGGTATAGTTGATAGAACAAGAAAAGGTGTAATGATTGCATTAATTACAATTTGTATAACTTCACTTATAGGAGTTGTATTAAGTTTCTTTGGTGTAATATTACCAATATATCAAAATGGGCCAATAGGAATAATTTTCAGCTTAGCTGTTGTTATTTTAGCAACACTTTGTCTTATGCAAGATTATGACTATATATTAAGAGCTGCAAGAAGTGGAGCACCTAAATATATGGAATGGTATGGTGCATTTAGCTTAATGGTAACATTAATATGGTTATATGTTGAAATTTTAAATTTGTTAGCGCAAATATCAAATAGTAGAGATTAAAAAAAGTGGATTCAAATTGAATCCACTTTTTTATTTTTATAATATTACTTTTTACCAGTTATTTTTTCATATCTATGATAAATTAATAATGCTATTATCATAAATACAATAGGACCTGCAATTTGGAAAATAGTAGATGTATAATCTCTACTTTCAAGTATAGGTTTTATTATTGTAAATACATTTGCAAAAGTAACAGTTATCATAACTATAACAACAGCTATAGTAGCACCTTTTTTAGATTTATAAATAACAAAAGGCTTTTCTATGCTATCATTTTTCTTAAACCAAATAAATGCAAGTGCTATAAAAGCATAAGGAATAGTCATAGCAACATTACTCATTAATATTAAATAATTTAAGAAAGTAGTTGCACTCTTACCACCAAGAGAAGTAAGAATAATAACTATTATAACAATTATACATTGAATCCACATAGCATTTTTAGGCATTCCATTTTTATCATCAAGTTTAATTAATTTTTTAGGCCATAATTCTTTTGGTGTTCCTTCGATAAGTTGTTTAATTGGAGAGTATGTAAGTGTAAAGAATGCTCCAATTAAAGCTAAGAACATTGAAAGTCCTATAAATCTAGAGAACCAAAGACCTATATTTACTGATACATCTGGGCTTAAGTGTAATGCTTCTCCTATAGTATATCCTAAGTTCCCCATAACTATATAACCAGCATTAGCCATGTTAACAGTAGATTTGCTTAAAGTTCCTGCCCAGTTTGTAAAGAAACCAACACAAAGAATTCCAAGTGAATATCCAACTGCTATTATTATAGCACCTATTTTTATTCCACGTGGGAATGTTTTTTCAGGATTTTCAGTTTGGTCAACAAGACCACCAATTGATTCTAATCCTCCATAAGCAAATACTGCAAAAACCATAAAGCCAAGAAGACCTATTGGTGATTGGTATGATGGGTTTGGAGATGAGAAAAATGAACTAGCAGTAATAGGTTCAGCAACCTTAAATCCATTAGCAACTAAAACTATAAAAGCTCCAACTAAAAGTATTATGTTAGCTAATGCAACAAAAGTTCCTCCAATTGATGTTATTTTCTTTATACTATCTAATCCTTTTGACGCTGCAAAAGTAATAATAAGCATTAAAATAATACCAAGACATGCTAAAGTCTGAGAAGAAGATAATCCAAATAATGACCATCTTGAAGTTGTGTCTTGCCCGAAGAAAACATTTGATAGAGGTACCCAAATTGAAGATGATGTTGAAACCATCCAAATAAGATAAGAAGTATACCACATAAATGTAACTATAAATGCATATTTAGGGCCTACAGATTTATCCATCCAAGAATAAATACCACCACGTTCTTTTCTAAAAGCAGCACCATATTCTGATAACATAAATGAATATGGTATAAAAAATGTTAATGCTGAAATTATGTAAAATGGTATCGCAGAATACCCCATAAGTAGAAAGGCTCTAGCAATATTAGTAAATCCAAAAACTGATGTGAATATCATTAATATAAGTGATAATAGAGTCAGTTTATTTTTATGATTTGAGTGTGACATAAGACGCCTCCTTTTTAATTATGATTTTTTTATTGTAACATATTAACATAAAGAAAATATGAATAAAAAAAGAAAAATTAATTAAAAATACACAAATGTTAACTATAAAAATATATATAATATATTTTTATATACAGACATAAAGTATTAAGTCATTAAAAAAACTTCACATTAGATTAAAATAAGGTGAAGTTTTTTAATAAATTATAATATTTTTACTATAAGTTAAACAGTATTTTTTATTTATAAAATTTTTCCTATAAATTTAATTCTTTAAATGAAACAACATCATTTAAAGTATCAGCATTTTTGATAGCATTTAAAACTGCTTTTTCCATAACATTTGCAGCTAACATTCCAACAGTAGATACATCAGCATCTATGTAATTAGTTGCCATAGTAAAAATAGTGTCTCCATCAAACATTGTATGAGCAGGTTTCATAGTTCTGGCGAATCCATTATGAGCCATTGATGAAATTTTTTTAGCTTGTGCTTTATTGAAATTAGCATTTGTAACTATTATTCCTATTGTAGTATTACCTTTAAAAGGATTCTTAGGATTTTCAGTTGAAGATAAAAGAATATTTTCACTATTTAAAAATTCTTTTGTTTCTTTATTATATGCACCTGCTATTATATTCATATTATCCATTGGATCAACAACATCACCCAAACAATTAACTGCTACAATAGCTCCAACTTGAAGACCATTTTCTAATTCTACTGCAAAAGTTCCAAGGCCACCTTTCATAGCAAATTCAGGTCCAGCAATTTTACCAACAGTGGCACCATATCCAGCTCCAATATTTCCATTTATATTTTGAGTATAGTTTTCAGAATTTATGCAAGCTTCATATCCTAATTTTTTATCAGGTCTTATTTTAGGGCTACCAAAAGCTAAGTCAAAAAGTACAGCAGAACATACAATAGGAACTTTAGCTACTTGAACATCAAAACCAATATTTCTTTCTTCTAAATATTCCATAGCTCCAGTAGAAGCTTCTAATCCAAATGCACTTCCACCAGAAATCATAATAGCATGAACTTTTTCTACAAGTTCAGATGGATCTAAAAGATCAGTTTCTCTAGTTCCTGGAGCTCCTCCACGAACATCTACTCCTCCTGTTGCACCTTTTTCACAGATAACAACTGAACAACCTGTAGAACCTTCTTTATTTTCAGCATGTCCAAGTCTTATACCTTTAATATCAACAAATTTTATTTCTCTCATAATAAATACCTCCTAAATAATAGAATAAGGGATGTACTAAAACCAAAATTAGCTTTGTACAACCCTATATATGAATTTGAATTTATCTTCTTTTTTTTATTTTATTCATTGTTAAAACAACTGGTAATGTAATAAGTGCACAAACTATAGCTTCTGGGATTCCATTAGTAACACCAACTAAAGCTATTGCTCCTTTAGCAGCGTTTACTGAAATTCCAAATGTGTGAGCATACTTATCTAAATAGATTAAGTAAGTTAATCCTAATACACCAACAGTGTTAACAAGTGAACCGACAACTGCAGATATTACAATTGGTATTCCATCCTTTTTGAATTTGTTTTTTAAACCTTTATAAACAAAATAAGCTATAATTCCAATAAGTACTCTAGGTACAATTGCTATTATTGGATTGTAAAACATAAAAGATGTTAATACTGGTGCTGAAATAGCTTGATAAATTGAAAATATACCAAATACTAATCCTACTAATGCACCAACCATAGGTCCTTCAATGAGTGCACCTATAATAACAGGAACTCCCATTATAGTAGCCTTAACTGGTGGAATTGGAATAAATCCAAGCCCTGTAAGACCCATAAAAATTGTGATACCAGATAGCATACCAACTACAACTAATTGACGTACACTAAGGTGGCTTCTGCTTCTTTCCATTTTTAAAATCCCCCGTTCTTATTCCATAATGGATATAATTCGGCAAAAAACAATGTTATTTTGTAATTTGCGTTCAGTTTCATTAATTTGAATACCGACAGAGTTATTTTACAATAGAGTTTATATGATTACAAGAGAAAGATTGTGAAAATTTTATCTAATTTATGCACAGCATAAAATAAATATTATATAATAAAAAAAGAATGATTAATCTAAAAAATAAACTTTAAAATTTTATTTAGTCAAGGAAGTGTTTAGTTATGAAATTACTAAAAATAGAAAAACAAACAAATAACAAATATCTGAACTTATATAAATTAACTTTAAGAAATAAAAAAGATAATATAAAAGAATATTTTATGGCTAGTAGAAGAGAAAAAGAAGAATTAGCATGTGTAACTAAAAATCATGAAAAAGCAGATGGAGTAATGATAATTCCTATAACAAAAGAAGGAGAAATAGTTTTAATAAAGCAATATAGAGCACCTATTGATGATTATTTATATGAATTTCCTGCAGGGATGGTAGATCCAGGAGAAGATTTTATAGAAGCTGGAAAAAGAGAATTATTTGAAGAAACAGGATTAAATTGTGTAAGCTATGAGGTATTAGTTAAACCAAGTTATACTTCTGTAGGAATGACAGATGAAACTACAGCGGTAATAAAAATGATAGTTGAAGGAGAGGTTAGTACTTCAAACTTAGAAGAAAATGAAGAGATAGAAGTAATTAAAATTAAATTAGAAGATGCAAAGGAATTTGCAAAAAATAATAATGTTTCTATAAAAGGAGCAATAATTTTAAATTTGATTTAGAAATATAGGTTTATTAATAATATGGAAAACAAAACCTCCATAAATGTGTTCTTATAAAGGACATTTGTATTTAAAAAATATGAGTGATAATATGAGAATAGAAAAAGGGAAATTCTAAAATTTTATTTGGGGGTGTAATATATGAATTTTAGAAGTACGAGAGGAAAGGAAAAAGGGATAAAAAGTGCTGAAGCAATTGTTAGAGGAATTGCTAAAGATGGGGGACTTTTTGTACCAGATAGTTTTCCAAGAGTATATGAGGAAATAATAAATAAAAAAGGGGCCAGTTATGAAGAAATAGCTTATTTAGTAATAAGTAAGTTTTTTACTGACATAAAAATAAGAGAGCTAAAAGGAGCTATAAAAGATGCATATATAGATAGATTTAAAGTAGAAGTAGTAAAAAACTTTTTAGAGCTATATCATGGGCCAACATGTGCTTTTAAAGATGCAGCTCTTTTATTTTTACCTCAAATAATGAAAAGAGCTAAAAAGATTATAGGAGCAAATGAAGAAATAGTTATTTTAACTGCAACTTCTGGAGATACAGGGAAAGCCGCATTAGAAGGCTTTAAAGATGTGGAAGGTTTTAAAGTAGTAGTTTATTATCCGAAAAATGGAGTAAGTGAAATTCAGAGAAAGCAAATGGTTACTCAAGAAGGGGATAATGTGCATGTAATTGCTATTGAAGGTAATTTTGATAATGCACAAACAGGAGTTAAAAATATTTTTGGTGATGAAGAGTTAAAAAAAGAGTTATTAGAAAAAGGATTTAGATTATCTTCAGCTAACTCTATAAATATAGGAAGACTTATACCTCAGATAGTGTATTATTTTTATGGTTATATTAAATTAATTGAAAATGGAAAAATAAAAGAGGGAGATAAGATAAATGTAGTTGTGCCAACTGGAAATTTTGGAAACATACTTGCAGCATATTATGGAAAGAAAATGGGATTGCCAATAGATAAACTTATCTGTGCTTCTAATGAAAATAAAGTTCTTACAGATTTTTTTAATACAGGAATTTATGATAAAAGAAGAGAGCTTATTTTAACTGAATCACCATCAATGGATATATTACTTTCATCAAATCTTGAAAGATTATTATATGAAATAAGCAATAGAGATAGTTACGAAATAAATGAGCTTATGAATAGTTTGAATACAAATGGTATATATGAAATATCAGAATCAATGAAAGAGAATTTATCAGACTTTTATGGAGATTTTGCTACAACAGAAGAGGTACATAAAGCTATAAATGAGGTTTATGTAAAAGAAAATTATTTAATGGATACTCATACAGGAGTGGCTTATGTTGTTTATAAAAAGTATGTAGAGAAAACTGGAGATAATAAAGAAGTCTTAATAGCTTCAACAGCAAGTCCTTTTAAATTCCCAAGAAGTATATGCAATTCATTAGGATTTGAAGTTGATTTTATGGATGATTTTAAAGTTTTAAATACACTTTTTGAAGAAAGTAAAAATGAAATTCCAAAAAACTTAAGTAATTTAGATAAAAAGAAAGTAATTCATACTAAAACTTCTAAAGTAGAAGATATGAAAAAGTCTTTAAAAGAATATTTAGGAGTAGAATAATGATTAAGGTTAGAGTCCCAGCAACTTCAGCTAATATGGGGCCAGGATTTGATTGCTTAGGAGTTGCTTTAAATTTGTATAATGAGTATGGATTTGAAGAGATAGAAGATGGATTGGTATTTGAAGACTTTCCAAAAGAATTTTCTAATAAAGACAATATAATTTATAAATCAATGCTGAAAGTATTTGAAGTATGTAAGTATAAAACTAAGGGAATTAAAATAAAATTATTAAAAAATGATATTCCAATAGCAAGAGGACTTGGGAGTAGTTCGAGTTGTATTGTAGCAGGGTTAGTAGGTGCTAATAAATTATTAGGAAATAAATTAAGTAAGAATGATTTATTAAATTTAGCAGTAGAAATAGAAGGACATCCTGATAATGTTGCACCAGCTTTACTTGGAGGAATAGTAATAGCTGTAATAGAAAATGGAAAAACTATATATGAAAAGATAGAAAATAAAAACAACTTATCATTTATTTCAATAATTCCAGATTTTAAGTTAGAAACTGAAAAAGCGAGAAGTGTACTTCCTAAAAATTTAACATATGAAGATTCTGTTTATAATATTGGAAGAGCTGCTCTTCTTGCAATTGGCTTAAATAATGGTAATAACGAAATTCTAAGAATTGCATGTAAAGATAAATTACATGAACCATATAGAAATAGTCTTATAAAAGGAATTGATTTAATTAAGAAAGAAGCTTATAATAATGGGGCGCTAGCCTCCTATTTAAGTGGTGCAGGTCCAACTATAATGATTATAGTTGAAAGATTAGACTGTTTTGCTAAATCTATGGAAGCATTTTTAAAAGATATGAAGTTTTCTTATAAAATATTAGAACTTTCTGTGGATATAAAGGGGGCAATTGTAATAGAAGGTGATAAATGATGGAGGGAAAATATTTAGTAATTGATAAGAAGGTTTTACCAGATGTTTATGAAAAAGTATTAGAGGTAAAAAAGCTTCTAAAGGATGGCAAAGTTAAAGAAATCACTGAAGCAACTAAAATTATAGGTGTAAGTAGAAGTGTTTATTATAAATATAAAGATTATGTTTTTGATTTTGCAGAAAGTGCACAAGGCAGAAAAATGACTTTTAATATGATGGTTAAGCATAGAAAAGGTGTATTATCACAAGTGTTAAATTACATTTCTGATAAAGGCGGAAACATATTAACTATAGATCAAGGATTACCTATAAATGAAGTTGCTAACTTAACTTTAACTATAGATATGTCTATGTTAGAGTTAGATTTAACAGATCTTTTAGATGAATTATCTAAAATGGAAAATGTAGAACGAGTTGATTTTATAGCCATGGAGTAAAAAACTATCTTTTGAAATGTAAAAGGCTTTTGCCTTTTGCATTTTATAGATAGTTTTTTAATATATATATAAGGGGGAGAATTTGTATGTACATACAAACGAGTATTGATAATTTAAAACTAAAGAGGGCAAAAATTGAAGACACAGGTTTAATTTTAGATTTAATAAAAGAAATAGCTACTTATGAAAAAATGCTAGACCAAGTTGTAGCTACAGAAGAAAGTCTAAAAGAGTCAATATTTAATAAAAAAGAGGCAGAAGTACTTTTTGTAGAATTGAATAAAGAAGTAATAGGATATGTTTTATATTTCTTTAATTATTCAACTTTTATAGGAAGAGGGGGATTTTATCTAGAAGATATTTATATAAAAGAACAATATAGAAAAAATGGATATGGGAAAGCTATATTTAAAGTTTTAGGAAAGATAGCTTATGAAAATGGATGTGAAAGAATGGAATGGGCTTGTTTAAATTGGAATAAGCCTTCAATTGAATTTTATAAAAGTCTTGGAGCAGTTGGAATGGATGAATGGACTGTTTATAGATTAACAAGAGATAAAATAAAAGCTTTAGCAGAGAGCTAAAATTTTTTTGAGAGATTTCTAATTTTGAAATCTCTCTTTTTTAAAAGTAAATATTTACAGTAAAAGTATTTTTAACAAAAATATAGAAAATAAATATAATATTAATACATCAATAATTTAACGTGTTAAAGTGAAGGGGTGAATAAATGTTAAGTAGAAAAGTTATTCCTGAAGGAACTAAGGATTTAGTTTTTGAAGAGAGTAGAAAAAGAGAATGGGTGATAAAAAAATTAGAAAAAATTTATGAAAGCTTTGGATATGAAAGCATAGTTACTCCTACTATTGAATATTATAAAACATTTTTTAATAGTAAAGATGGATTAAAAGAAGAAGAGGTATATAAATTTTTTGATAATAACGGAAGAATATTAGTATTAAGACCAGATATGACAATACCAATAGCTAGAGTAGTAGGGACAAAAATGAGAGAAGTAAAAATGCCAATAAGGCTTAGGTATTGCTCAAATGTATTTAATGTAAATAAAAGTTTTGGTGGAAAAAGAAATGAATACACTGACTGTGGAGTTGAGTTTATAGGAGATTCTAGTTTAGGCTCAGATTTAGAAATTTTAGTTTTAGCTTTAGAAGGATTAAAAGAGCTTGGATTAGATAAATTTAAGTTAGAAATAGGAAATATAAAATTTTTTAATTCTGCTTTTAATGAAATGGGATTAAAAGAAGAGGATAGAGAAATTCTTGCAAATTTAATAGAAACAAAAAGCTTAATAGAGCTAAAAACTTTTTTAAATTCATTAAATATAGAAAAGAAGTATCAGGACTTTTTTAGTAGGCTTCCATGGCTATTTGGAAATAAAGAAGTTTTAGATAATGGATTAAAACTAGCTTTTAATGAAGAAGTAAAAGAAAGTTTGAAATATATGAAAAGATTATATTCTATATTAGAAAAGTTAGGATATGGAGAATATATAACTTTTGATTTAGGAATGGTTCCAAGAGTTAATTATTACACAGGAATAATATTTAAGGGCTATTTAAATTGGAATTGGAGATACTGTCTTAAATGGAGGAAGATATGACAGTCTTATAGGAGCTTATGGAAGAAATCTAGATGCAATAGGATTTTCAGTAAATATTGATTTACTGACAGAAGGAATAAAAGAATTAGATAAAAATTTAAAATTTATTATATCATATGGAGAAAATACTATCTTAAGAGGAATGAAGGAAGGAAATCTTTTAAGAAAAAGAGGCGTGAATATAGAATATAAATTTATTTCAGATAAAAAAGATTATTTCAAAGTAGAAAGAGGTGAATAAATACATGACTATAAGTATAGCACTAACTAAAGGAAGACTAGAAAGTGAAACTATAAAAATATTAGAAAAAGTAGGTTATGGAATAGAGGAACTAAAGGATAAAGGAAGAAAGCTTGTTTTTAATGATACAAAAAAGGATTTAAAATATTTCCTTGTTAAAGCAGCAGATTCAATAACATATGTTGAACATGGAGTTGCAGATATTGGAGTAGTAGGAAAAGATACTTTATTAGAAAGTGATAAAGAGTATTTTGAAGTTTTAGATTTAAATTTAGGAAAGTGCAAATTTATAGTTGCATCTCTTCCAAAAGTAAATTTATTTGAGAAAATTGGACATGTAAAGATAGGAACTAAATATCCAAAAGTGGCAAAAGAATATTTCAAAAAAAGAGGTATGGATGTTGAGATAATAAAAATAGAAGGGTCAGTTGAGCTTGCACCAATATTAGAACTTTGTGATGGGATAGTAGATATTATGGAAACAGGTACTACATTAAAAGAAAATGGACTTATAGTGCTTGATGATATTTGTGATATAAGTGCAAGAGTTATAGTAAATAAAGCTAGTTTTAAAATGAAAAGAAAAGAGATACGAGAATTTTTATCTAATATAGAAAAAGGTATAAGCTGAGGGGGGATAAAAGTGATAGAAAAAATAAAATTTTCTAAAGAAAATAAAGAGAATTTATTTAAGCTTTTAATTGATAGAAGCTCAAAAGAGGATTTGGACAAATTAAAGATAGTAAAGAATATACTTAAAGATATAAAAAATAATGGTGATAAGGCTTTATTAGAATACACAAATAAATTTGATTCAAAAGAAATTAAAGATATAAGAGTTTCAAAAGAAGAAATAGAAAAAGCTTATTTAAAAGTTGAGAAAGAATTTATAGAAAATATAAAGGAAGCAAAAAAGAATATAGAAGAATATCATAAGATGCAAAAACAACAAGGGTATATATTAAAGAAAGAAAATGGAGTTTTTATGGGACAAAGAGTCATTCCATTAGAAAGTATAGGAGTTTATGTTCCAGGAGGAACAGCTGCATATCCATCTTCTGTTTTAATGAATGTAATTCCAGCAAAGGTTGCGGGAGTAAAAGAAATAACAATTATAACACCTCCATTAAAAAATGGAGAAGTAAATCCGTATATATTAGTTACAGCTAATATATTAGAGATTGATAAAATTTATAAAATTGGAGGAGCTCAAGGAATAGGTGCTTTAGCATATGGAACTGAGAGTATAAATAAAGTTCATAAAATTGTTGGGCCTGGAAATATATATGTAGCTTTAGCTAAAAAAGAAGTTTTTGGGGAAGTAGATATAGATATGATAGCAGGTCCAAGTGAAATTTTAATTATAGCAGATGAGAAAGCAAATCCTAAATATATAGCTGCTGATTTAATGTCTCAAGCAGAGCATGATATTTTAGCTTCTTCAATTTTACTTACTACATCAGAAAATACAATTGAAAAAGTTAAAAAAGAATTAGAAATACAAATAGAAAAATTAGAGAGAAAAGAAATAATAAAAGAATCTTTAAATAATTTTGGAAAAGCAATACTTTGTAATAATTTAGATGAGTGTTTTGAAATTTCAAATTTTATAGCACCAGAACATTTAGAACTATTACTAGATAATCCAATAAATTATTTAGAATTTATTAAAAATGCGGGTTCTGTATTTTTAGGAGAATATTCTCCAGAACCAGTTGGTGATTATTTTGGAGGAACAAATCATGTGTTGCCTACAAGTGGAACAGCAAAATTCTTTTCACCACTTTCTGTAGATAGTTTTATAAAAAAATCATCATTTCTTTATTATACAAAAGAAGCTTTAAAGGAAGATGGAGAAAAGATAATAAATATAGCAAATAAAGAAGGACTAACTGCACATGCAAATTCTATAAAAGTGAGGTTAGAAAAATGAAAATAGTAGAAGAATATAAACCTTTAGTAATAGAAAATGGAATTAAATTAAACGGAAATGAATGTTTTTATGATATTGGACAAGAAGTATTAGGAGAATTTTTTTCAAAATTAAAAAATATAGAATTTAATAGATATCCTGATAGTGATAGCAATTTGTTAAAGGAAAAATATGCAGAATATATAGGAGTAAATAAAGAAAATATTATAGTTGGAAATGGCTCAGATGAAGCAATAGGTTTAATTATTAGTGCTTATATACAGAGCGGAAAAAAAGTACTTACATTAAATCCAGATTTCTCTATGTATGATTTTTATGTAAGTTCAAATGAAGGGGAATTAATAAAATTAGATTGTAATGAAGATGGAAGTTATAGTGTAGATGATTTTATAGCTTTAGGTAAAAAAGAAAAGGTAGATTTAATTATATTTTCAAATCCTAATAATCCTACAGGATTTGCAATTGAAGAAAATAAAATAAAAAAAATATTAGAAAGTTTTAAAGATATTATTGTAGTTGTAGATGAAGCGTATATTGAGTTCTATGGAAAATCTGTAATAAAAGAAATAAATAATTATGAAAATTTATTAGTAACTAGAACTCTTTCAAAAGCTTTTGGAGGAGCTTCACTAAGAGTTGGATTTTTAGTTGGAAATGAAAGAATAATAGGAAAATTAAATAAATTTAAAGTTCCTTATAATGTAAATACTTTATCTCAAACTTTTGGAGAAGTTTTAATAGAGAAAAAAGAAAAAATGAAATTTCTTAGAGATGTAGTTATAGAAGAAAGAGAAAGGATATTTATTGAATTAAAAAATATTGAAAGAAAAATAAATGGGAAAATAAAATTTTATCCTTCAAAGGCTAATTTCATATTTGGAAGAGGAGATAAATTATTTATAGAAGTTTTTAAAGAGAAGGATATATCAATAAGAAATTTTAATAATGATACATTTAGAATAACTATAGGCAGTAAAGAAGAAAATGATTATATGCTTAAAGTTTTAAAGGAGTGTATAGTGTTATGAAAAGAGAAGCAATTGTAAATAGAAATACTAGTGAAACAAAAATAAAACTTCATATAAATTTAGATGGAAATGGTATAAGTGATATTGATACTGGAATTGGATTTTTTGATCATATGCTAGAATTATTTTCTTTTCATAGTGGTATAGATTTGACTTTAAGTTGTGATGGAGATACTTATATTTGTGATCATCATACAGTTGAAGATATAGGAATAGCTTTAGGAAAGGGATTAAATGAAGCTTTAGGTGATAAAGTTGGAATAGAAAGATATGGAACATTCTATTTACCTATGGATGAAAGTTTAGCATTAGTTTCACTTGATATTAGTGGAAGACCATATTTAGTATTTGATTGCAATTTTAACAGAGAGATGATAGGAGAGCTTTCCACTGAAATGATAGAAGAATTTTTTAGAGCATTTTCTTTTAATGCAGGATTAACGCTTCATATGAAAATTCTTTATGGAAAAAATGATCATCATAAAACAGAGGCTTTATTTAAAGGCTTAGGTAGAGCACTTAAAATAGCTAAGAATATAACTAATAATAAAATACAAAGTACTAAAGGTATTTTGTAAAAGGAGACTTTATGATAGGAATAATTGATTATGGTATGGGAAATTTAAAAAGTGTTTCTAATGCTTTAGATTCACTAAATATAAAAAATATTATTTCAGATGATAAAGAGATATTAAAGTCTTGTAAAAAACTTATATTACCTGGTGTAGGTGCTTTTAATGATGCAATGAAAAATTTAAAGAAAAATAATCTAGATAAATTTATTTTAGAAGAAGTAGAAAATGGAAAAGAATTGCTTGGAATTTGTCTTGGGATGCAGCTTCTTTTTGAAGAAGGATATGAAGGGGAAAAAATGAAGGGTCTTGGATTATTAAAAGGAAAAATAATAAAGATGAGTGGAGAGGGAAGAAGAGTACCTCACATTGGGTGGAATAATGGAAAACAGTATAAAAAAGACAAGCTTTTAAAAGGAATAAAAGATGAAAGTTATTTTTATTATGTTCATTCATATATAGCTAGTGATTATTTAAAAGAAGACCTTCTTATAGGAGCAGATTATAATGGAATTTTAATTCCTGGTTTATTTAGAAAGAAAAATATAATAGGAGCACAATTTCATCCAGAAAAAAGTGGAGAAGTTGGGTTAAAGCTTCTTAAAAATTTCGGTAAAGGAGAATAAAAGATGCTTATATTACCAGCAATAGATATTATAGATGGTAAGCCAGTTAGACTTTATAAAGGTGACTATAGTAAAAAAGAAATAGTTGCAAAAGATGTTTTAGAAACAGCTAAATATTTTGAAGATATAGGTGCAGATTGGATACATTTAGTAGATTTAGATGGAGCAAAAGAAAAAGAACCTAAAAATATGCAGTTAATTTTAAAAGTAGCAAAAGAAATAAAAACTCCTATTGAAATTGGTGGAGGAATAAGAAATTTAGAAACTATAAAAAAATATATTGAAGGTGGAGTAAAGAGAGTAATTTTAGGAACAGCTGCTATAGAAGATGAAAAATTATTGAGAGAATCTATAAAACTTTATGGAAATAAAATAGCTGTTGGGATAGATTGTAAAGATGAATATATTTGCGGTGATGGATGGCTTTATAAAAGTAAAATTCATTATATTGAATTTACAAAAAAATTAGAAAAGTTAGGAGTTAAGAATATTATTGTTACAGACATAAGTAAAGATGGAACATTAGAAGGTCCTAACATAGATATGTTAAAAAGGCTTAAAGGAGAAGTTAGTATAGATATTACAGCTTCAGGAGGAATAAAAGGTATAAATGATATAAAAAAATTAAAAGAATTAAATATATATGGAGCAATTACTGGTAAGGCAATATATAAAAAAACTTTGGACTTAGAAGAAAGCTTAAAAGTTTCAAAGAATTAAGGAGGTATTAAAGTGCATACAAAAAGAATAATACCTTGTTTAGATGTAAAAAATGGTGAGGTTGTAAAAGGAGTTAATTTTGTATCATTAAAAAAAGTTGGAGATCCAGTTGAACTTGCAAAATTTTATAATGATCAAGGTGCTGATGAATTGGTTTTTTTAGATATAACAGCTTCCTATGAAGAAAGAGATATAATGAGAAAAGTAGTTTCAGACACTGCAAAGGAGGTTTTTATTCCATTTACAGTTGGAGGAGGAATAAGAACTTTAGAAGATATAAAAGAAATTTTAAGAGCAGGAGCAGATAAAGTAAGTCTAAATTCAGCAGCAGTTAAAAATAAAAATTTAATAAGTGAAGGAGCAAAATTATTTGGTAGCCAATGTATAGTTGTGGCTGTTGATGGAAAAAAGAGAAAAGATAATACAGGATGGAATGTATATATAAATGGAGGAAGAACTGATACAGGAATTGATTTAATAGATTGGGTAAAAGAAGTAACTGAATTAGGTTGTGGAGAAATTCTTTTAACATCTATGGATGCAGATGGAACTAAAAAAGGATTTGATTTAGAAATGACTAGAGAAGTTAGAAAAAATACAAATGTTCCTATAATAGCATCTGGGGGCTGTGGAAGTTTAGAACATTTTGAAGAAGTTTTAAAAGATGATTTAAGTGATGCAGCTCTTGCAGCTTCTTTATTTCATTATGGAGAATTAAAAATAAAAGAAGTAAAAGAATATTTAAATAAAAAGAATATACTTGTAAGGATATAAATGTTAATAATTTGAAATCTATCTTTTTTTATGTGGATAAATTTAGGAGAGAGGTTATGAATATTGAAAAATTAGATTTTAAAAAAGGAAATGGATTAATACCTGCAATAGTTCAAGATTATAAAAATAATGAGGTTTTAATGCTTGCTTATGTTAATAAAGAAAGTATGAAAAAAACTATTGAAACAGGACAAACTTGGTTTTTTAGTAGAAGTAGAAAAATGTTATGGCATAAAGGAGAAACTTCAGGAAATATACAAATAATAAAGGAGATTAAAGTAGATTGTGACAATGATACAGTTCTTTTTTTAGTTAAACAAAAAGGTCCAGCATGTCATACAGGAGAAAAAAGTTGTTTTTATAGGAGTATTGATGAGCTTTAAAAGGAGAGTAATATGGAAAAAGTTTTAGAAGATTTATATGATGTTATTGAAAGAAGGAAAAATAGTAGTGATAAAAAGTCCTATACTAGTTACTTGTTTAAAAATGGAAGAGAAAAAATATTAAAAAAGGTTGGGGAAGAATGTTCAGAAGTTATTATTGCCAGTATGAAAGATGACAATAAAGAAGAACAGATAAATGAAATGTGTGATTTAATATATCATTTGCTTGTTTTAGCTAGTGAAAGAGAAATTAACCTTAAAGATATAGAGCTTGAACTTAAAAGAAGAAGAGATAAAATAAATAACTTAAAAGGGGAGAGAAAACCTATAGAAGAACTTTAAATATAAAAAAAGACAGGAATTTACCTGTCTTTTGTTAGAATGTCAATAAAAAATTAGTGACATCCTCCTCCACATGAACCACATCCACCTTCTGGTTGGATAACTGGTTTAAGTGTTAATCCATTTCCGTTATTTTCTTCTGAAGAAAGAATCATGAATCCACCAAATTCATCTATTAATCTTTTTTCCATTACAAATGTTATGTCATTTACTACTTCAGTAGCATCATCAGCAGTAGCTTCATCAACTGTTATGTTAAAAACTGGACCACTGCAAGCCATTCCAGCTAAGTTTATTCTTATGTTGAAGTTTTCAACTTTATTTTCAACTAAGAATTCTTTAAATTCATTATATGCTTGTTCGCTAATTGTTACATTTTTCATAATATATTTCTCCTGTGATTAAAAAATTTTTTATGAAGTAATTATAACATAGTTTAAAACAAAGTGAAACACTCTGAATTGAAAAAATTTATAAACAAAAAATGTATAGATTTTTTGTGAAAATAAAAGGAAATATTACATTGAAGTAGAATTTTAATTTATAAATATAAAATTTATGATATTATAGGTATTGAATTGGTAATATTCATCAAGAATGATAGAGTTAGAAAGGATGGTTTGGGTGAAACCATATAACAGGAAATTTTTATTAGAAAAAATTAAAGAGTACAATGAAATAATAAAAGAAAATAAAGTGGGTAAATATGAAGTAGTTCTTAGTAATGAGAAAAATGAAAAATTAATAGGTTATGGATATGAAAAAGAAAATGATTTAGATATAGATACATTAAAATTAGTTGGAGAAGATAAAGTTTGGATGGAACTTTCTGCAAGAGAAATAGAAGGTACATACAATATTATAAAAAAAGCACATGGAAAAGTTGGTATAGTTGGATTAGGACTAGGATATTCAGCAATTGAAATAAGTAAAAAAAAGAATGTAAAAGAAGTTATTGTATATGAAAGCGAAAAAGATGTTATAGATATTTTTGAAAAGAATTTTGGTAAACAAAGAAAAATAAAAATAATTCATGGAGATGCTTTTAAAGCAAAAGGAGGAAAGTTTGATTATTTCTTTTCAGATATATATGAATATAAAATATCTATGAAAATAGTTGAAGATTATGAAAAGTTTAATAAATTACACAAAATAAAAGATTATGTTTTCTTTGGTTTAGAATATTTTCTTTTAAATGCAAGATATGAAGAAGTTATATGGGTATTTGTTCCTGAAATTTGGATGGAAATGAGTAAAAGAATGTTTGCAGCTCTTCAAGAAACAAATTATTTAGATAATTATAAAAAATTAAATCCAGAAGTAGTGAGTGAAGTTTTAGCGGGACTAAAACCTTTATTAGATTAGTAGAGAATGGTTTAACTTTAAAATAAGTTAAGCCATTTTTTTGTACATAATTTTATTTAAAATTTCAAAAACTAAGTTGAATATTAAAAATAAAATATACAGGAGGTATTTTAAGTGATAAAAGTTACAAATAAAAAAGAACTTATAGCTAAAATGGAAAGTTTAAGAGAAGCACAAAAAAAATTTGCAACATACTCACAAGAAGAGGTAGATAAAATATTTAGAGAAGCAGCAATGGCAGCTAATAATAATAGAATAAAACTTGCTAAATTAGCAGTTGAAGAAAGTGGAATGGGCGTAGTTGAAGATAAAGTAATAAAAAATCATTTTTCAGCTGAATACATATATAATCAATATAAAGATATGAAAACATGTGGAATAATTGAAGATAATTTAACTTTTGGAATAACAAAGGTTGCAGAACCAATTGGAGTTATTGCAGCAATTGTTCCTACAACTAATCCAACCTCTACAGCAATATTTAAAATTTTAATAGCTTTAAAAACAAGAAATGCCATTATATTATCACCACATCCAAGAGCAAAAAATTCTACTATAGAAGCAGCAAAAATTTTATTAGAAGCTGCTGTAAAGGCAGGAGCACCAAAAGGAATAATAGGCTGGATAGATGAACCTTCAGTAGAATTATCTCAAACAGTAATGCAAGAAGCAGATATAATCTTAGCTACTGGTGGACCTGCAATGGTTAAAGCAGCTTATTCTTCTGGGAAACCAGCAATAGGAGTTGGAGCAGGAAATACACCAGCAATAATAGATGAGACAGCTCATATAAAAATGGCAGTAAATTCAATATTATTATCAAAAACTTTTGATAATGGAGTTATATGTGCTTCTGAACAAAGCATTATAGTAATGGAAAAAATATATGATGAAGTAAGAAAAGAGCTTATGGATAGAGGAGCCTATATATTAGATAAAGATGAAATAGTTAAAGTAAAAAATATAATTTTAAATGAAAAAGGTGGATTGAATTCAGCGATAGTTGGACAATCAGCTTATAAAATTGCAGAGCTTGCAGGGCTTAAAATACCAGAAGATTCTAAAATTTTAGTAGGAGAAGTAGAATCAGTAGAATTAGAAGAACCTTTTTCTCATGAGAAATTATCACCAGTTCTTGCTATGTACAAAGCAAAAAGCTTTGATGAAGCTTTAAAAAAGGCAAGTAGACTTATAGAGCTTGGAGGATTTGGTCATACCTCTGTTTTATATGCAGATCAAACAAAAGCAAGAGAAAAAATAGAAAGGTTTGGAGCAGAAATGAAAACTGCAAGAACTCTTGTAAATATGCCAGCATCACAAGGAGCAATAGGAGATGTATTTAATTTTAAATTAGCTCCATCATTAACCCTTGGATGTGGTTCTTGGGGTGGAAACTCTGTATCAGAAAATGTTGGACCAAAACATCTTTTAAATATAAAAAGTGTAGCAGAAAGGAGAGAAAATATGCTTTGGTTTAGAGTACCTGAAAAAACATATTTTAAATATGGATGTCTTCCAGTTGCACTTAGAGAATTATGTGAGATGGGGAAAAAGAAAGCTTTTATAGTAACAGATAAAGTTCTTTTTGAATTAGGATATACTCATAAGGTAACTGACATATTAAAGTCATGTAAAATAGATTATAAAATATTTACAGATGTTGAACCAGATCCTACATTAATAGCAGCAAAAAGAGGAGCAGAACAAATGCTTAGCTTTAAACCTGATGTAATAATATCTGTTGGAGGAGGTTCTCCAATGGATGCAGCAAAAATAATGTGGGTATTATATGAGCATCCAGAAGTTAAATTTGAAGATTTAGCTATGAGATTTATGGATATAAGAAAGAGAGTATATAAATTCCCAGAATTAGGTCAAAAAGCAATGATGGTAGCTATTCCTACTTCAGCGGGAACAGGATCAGAAGTAACTCCATTTGCTGTTATAACAGATAGCGAAACTGGAGTAAAATATCCACTTGCAGATTATGAATTAACTCCTGATATGGCTATTGTAGATGCTGAACTTATGATGAGTATGCCAAAGGGATTAACAGCAGCTTCAGGAATTGATGCACTAACTCATGCTATAGAGGCTTATGTTTCAGTCCTTGCTTCAGAATATACAAATGGATTAGCTTTAGAAGCTATAAGATTAATATTTAAATATCTTCCAACAGCTTATTTAAATGGAACAGAAAATATAAAAGCAAGAGAAAAAATGGCTCATGCTGCATCAATGGCTGGTATGGCCTTTGCAAACTCTTTTCTTGGAATATGCCACTCAATGGCACATAAATTAGGAGCATTTCATCATGTGCCACATGGAATTGCAAATGCTTTATTAATAAATGAAACTATAAGATTTAATGCAACAGATGCTCCAAGAAAGCAAGCAGCCTTTCCACAATATAAATATCCAAATGCTAAATGGAGATATGCTAGAATAGCAGATTATTTAAATTTAGGTGGAAATACAGAAGAAGAAAAAATAGAGCTTTTAATAAAAGCTATTGATGAATTAAAAGAAAAAGTAAATATACCTAAATCTATACATGAAACTGGAATTTCAAAAGATAAATTTTATGCAACTTTAGATGAAATGGTAGAACAGGCATTTGATGACCAATGTACAGGAGCAAATCCTAGATATCCACTTATGAGTGAAATAAAACAAATGTATATAAATGTATTTGAAAATTCTAAATAAGCTATATATAATTAAAGAAAAAAATATTTAAGAAATTATAATATATTGTTGGCTGATTACTTTTTTATTGAGTAATCAGCTTTTTATTTATTTTCTTATATTATGAAATATAATGAATTTTGTGGTAAAATATAGATTAATTTAATGTAATTTAGGAGGGGAAGCATGTTAAAGTTTATAGGAAAGGGAAGTGCTTTCAATACAAAACTAGGAAATACAAGTGCATACATAAAAAAAGAAAAATCAATTATACTTATAGATTGTGGAGGAACAGTTTTTCATGACCTCAAAACAAAAGGAGTTTTAGAAAATTGTGAAACACTTCATATAATAATAACACATACACATCCAGATCATGTAGGAAGTTTAGGAGATTTAATTTTTTATTCTCATTACATAAAAGGAATAAAACCAAAAATATATTTTCCACATAAAAAAACCATTGAGGATATGCTAGCATATGTAGGAGTATCTAAAGAATTTTATGATGTAGAAAGTAGATATGTTAATTGGATAAAAGATAAAGAGTTTGGAAATGTTGATTTGGAATTTTCAAATAACAAACATGTTGTTGAAATACCTTCATATGGATTTCTTATAAAAATAAATGGAGAAAAATATTACTATAGTGGAGACACTAATGAGATAAATCCAGAAGCAATTAAATTATTAGAAAGAAATAAAAAAGCAATTGTTTATCATGAAGTAAGCTCATTAGATATCGAAAAAAGTCCTCATACAAATATAAAATCTTTAGAAGATGCATTTAAAAAAGAAGTTAGAGATAGAGTTTATCTTATGCATTTAGATGAGGAAATAGATGAAGATGAGCTTAAAAGTAAAGGATTTAAAATAGTAGAAGTAGAATAATATAATTTTAATAATATATACTTTTATTCAAAAATAATTTTATTAAAAAAGAGTTTCCACATATTTTGTGGAAACTCTTTTTATTTTAACTTATTTGATGGTTAGTTTAAAAATATATGTTTTAAGTTATAAAGGCATTATTTAACAACTATATTAACAAGTCTTCCTTTTATAACTATTACTTTAACAATATTTTTTCCTTCAGTAGCTGCTTTAATATTTTCATTATTTAATGAAGCTTCTTTTATTCCTTCTTCATCTAAATCAGATGGAACATTTATTTTAGCTTTAATTTTTCCGTTAACTTGAATAGCTATTTCTACTTCATCTTTTACAAGTGCAGATGGATCAAATGTAGGGAATGATTCATTAAATACTGAAGATTCCATTCCAAATAGACTCCATTGTTCTTCTGAGAAGTGAGGTGCAAATGGTGCAAGAATTTTAATGAAATCTTTAGCAACATTAGTTAAGAATTCTATATTTTTTACTTTTTCATTGTTGTATTTTGAAATTGCATTAACAAATTCCATCATTCTAGCAATTGCAGTGTTGAATTGCATTTTTTCACCATCTTCAGTAACACCTTTTATTGTATTGTGTAACCAGAAGTTAAGTTCTTTTTCAGGTTTATCTATTGTTGTTTTAACTTTATCACTATTTTTAGCTTCTCTAACTAATTCAAGAGCTCTTTCAATTCTATCTACAAATCTACCAACAGATTTAACTCCATCATCACTCCAAGCTCCACCTTCAGTGTAAGCAAAACCAAACATTAGATACATTCTAAATACATCTGAACCGTATTCTTTAATATAATCATCTGGTGAAATTGTATTTCCTTTAGATTTACTCATTTTTAAACCATCTGGGCCTAATATTAGTCCTTGGTGAGTTAGTGATTTAAAAGGTTCATCAAATTTTAAGTATCCCATATCTCTTAATGCTTTAGTTATAAATCTAGCATATAAAAGATGCATACAAGCATGTTCAGGTCCTCCAACATATTTATCTACAGGAAGCATTTTATTTATAACTTCTGGATTAAAAGGAGCATCTGTATTTTTATTATCTGGATATCTTAAATAATACCATGAAGAACAAACAAATGTGTCAAGTGTATCTGTTTCTCTCTTAGCTGGTTTACCACAACAAGGGCAAGTTGTATTAACAAACTCTTCGCATTTAGCAAGAGGTGATTTACCATCTGGAGTAAACTCTACATTGTATGGTAATTCTACTGGTAATTGATTTTCAGGTACTGGAACAGTTCCACAATCTTCACAGTAAATAACAGGAATTGGAGCTCCCCAATATCTTTGTCTTGAAACTAACCAGTCTCTTAATCTATAATTTACTTTTTGTTCTCCAAGTTTTTGCTCTGCTAATTTTTCAACTATTTTAATCTTAGCTTCTTTAGTTGTTAAGCCATCAAATTCTCCAGAATTAATAAGAATACCATGTTCTCCAAATGGTAATTCAACTTCAGAACCATCTTTAGGAGCTACAACTTTAGTCATTGGAAGATCAAACTTCTTAGCAAAAGCAAAATCTCTTTCATCATGTGCAGGAACAGCCATAACAGCTCCAGTTCCATAAGTTGCAAGAACATAATCTCCAATCCAAATAGGAATTTCTTTTCCATTTATAGGATTTATAGCATATGCTCCTGAAAATACACCAGTTTTTTCTCTTGTAATTGATTGTCTTTCAATATCAGATTGTTTTTTAGCTTTTTCTTGATATTCTTCTACTTGAGACTTTTGTTCAGCAGTTACTATTTGTTCAACTAATGGATTTTCAGGTGCAAGAACAACATATTCAACTCCATAAAGAGTATCAGCTCTAGTTGTAAATACATTAAATTTTAAATCAGAATCTTTAACTTTAAATGTAATTTCAGCTCCAGTTGATTTACCAATCCAGTGCTTTTGCATTGCAACAGTTTTTTCTGGCCAATCTAATCCATCTAATTTTTCTAATAATTCATCAGCATAATCAGTTATTTTAAAGAACCATTGAGTAAGATCTTTTTTAGTAACTTCTGTATCACATCTTTCACATGCACCATCATGAACTTGTTCATTTGCAAGAACAGTTTGACATGAAGGACACCAGTTTACAGGAGCTTTTTTTCTGTATGCTAAACCTTTTTCATAAAGTTTTAAGAATAACCATTGAGTCCATTTATAGTAATCTTCTGAACAAGTTACTACTTCATTTTCCCAGTTAAACATAGCTCCCATAGCTTTTAACTGTTCTTCCATTGTAGCTATATTTTTAAATGTTGAATCTTTTGGGTGAATACCAGTTTTTATAGCAAAGTTTTCTGCTGGTAATCCGAAAGCATCAAATCCCATTGGTTGGAATACATTAAATCCTTGCATTCTTTTAAGTCTTGCCCAAGTATCAACTGGACCATAGTTAAACCAATGTCCTGCATGTAATTGGCTTCCTGATGGATAAGAGAACATTTCTAAAACATAAAGTTTCTTATCAAGGTTTGAGCTATCAAATTTATAAAGATTTTCATTAGCCCATTTATCTTGCCATTTCTTATCAATATTAGTTCCGTAATTTCCCATAATATTGAACCTCCTAAAATTTATTTAATAAATTAGATTACATAGCTTTAGAGTGTTCTATAAATTAAAAAAACCTTTCATCTCTTATAAAAAGAGACGAAAGGTATAAATTCCGTGGTACCACTCTTATTAAGAATAAAAAATATTCTTCACTTATTTAAATAACGGATAAGAATCCGTACTTGCTTTTAACAAGTAAGCTCATAGACAAGTTCCTATAAATGTATTATTAATTTTCACCAACCATTAACTCTCTAAAAATACTTATATATAGTACTACTTCTAATCACAGCAATAAAGTATATAATTGTAATCATTTGTCTTTTATTATATTTAAAAATCTAATGTAAGTCAATAAGTAACATTAATAAATAGAATGTAAAGTTATGACTAATTATATGACTTTAGTAACACTACAAAAAATGCATATGATTTTATAATTAATGTATAAAAAACAAAAGATAACTGGAGGAGATTTTATGCAAACAGGAATAATAGTTTTATTAATATTATTTTTAATGATAAAGAGTAGCTTACAAGGAAAAACAAAAAAAGTTAAGGATGGTATATTTATAGTTCCATTAATATTTTTATATTTATCATTTACAGAAATAATAAAAGTAAATTTAAATCTAGAATATATAGGAGTTATAATTATTTCATTAATTATAGGGGGAATTATAGGATTATTCAGAAGTAGATTTTATAAAGTTAATATAAATGAATTAGGTGAAGTAGTGTATAAAAGACAAGTATTTGATATACTAGTACTAGTGGTATATTTATTAATAAAAGTTATAATATCTTATGCAGTTAGAATGTATGATAGAAATTTTTTAAATTATATTAATGTAGCATTTATACTAACAGCAACTGCATCAATTGGGGCTAGAAGAGTAATAATATACTATAATTACTTAAGATTAAAAGGAAAATGTTAATGGAAGAAACAAGAGTTGTAAGAACAGGAACAGGTAAAATAAAAATTATAATGTTAGCTCTAGGATTAGCACAGCTTCTAAATGGAAAAACTGCTAATTTTAGAGTTTTTTTAGCTATTATTCTAATTATAGCAATAATAATTGATATATATAGATTAAGAATTACTAACTACAAAGAATATGTAATATTAGGGTTTTTTAGTGTTATTTTAGTTGGTATAGCTTCAGGAATATATGATAAAGGAATGATAGGAACATATTTATATTTAAGTGTTTGTGAGGCTATATATATTAAATATAATAACTTGTATAAAAAATTATATATTTTAGTAAATATATTAACATATATTTTTTCAGTGTGTATAGGTAGTTTACCTATTGACAATATACATAGTTACATTAATATAATTTTAATAATGCTATTTCCTTATCTACTAGTTTTGAGTATTTCTATAATATCTTATACAAAAAGAAAAGAAAGAGAAAAAGTAGGAATATTAAATAGAGAACTTCTTCTTCAAAATGAAAAGTTAAAAGAATACTCAAAAGAATTAGAAAAATTAACAATAGAAAAAGAAAGAAATCGTGTTGCTCAAGAACTTCATGATTCTTTGGGGCATTATTTAATGGGAATATCTATGCATGTTAATTTAATAGAGAAATTTGATAATAATGAAGAAAAACGAAGAGAGATAATAGAGAAAACTAAGGTTATAGTTAAAGATAGTATTAAAGAACTTAGAGCAACTGTATATAAACTTAAAGAATATGAAAAAGAACAAAAATTAATATGGAGAATAATTGAAATAGAAGAAAATTTAAATGAAGCTATAGAATTTGAAAATGATATACATGAAAATATAGAAGAAGTAGATGATAATATAAAAGAAGCTTTATATATTACTATAAAAGAAGCAATAACTAATGGAATAAAACATGGAGATGCAAAGTATTTTAAAATAAAAATATATATAAATGAAGAGATTATAAATTTTTCTATATTCAATAACGGAAAGTCTCCTATAAATATAAAAAAATCTAATGGACTTAGAGGAATTGAAGAAAGAATAAAAAATTTAAATGGTAAATGTGAATTTAACATATTAAATAATGGATTTAGTATTACTGGAAAGATAAAAAGAGAAGAGGAATAAAAGTGATAAAAGTTATTGTAGTTGATGATCAAAAAATAATAAGAGAAGGGTTAAAAATGATTTTATCATTAGATGATGAAATAGAAGTTTTAGGAGAAGGAGAAAATGGGTTAGATGCAATTTCTCTTTGTAGAGACTTAAATCCTGATGTTATTCTTATTGATATAAGAATGCCAATTATGGATGGAGTTTTAGCAACAGAAAAAATAAAAGAGTTAAATAAAGATATAAAAATTCTTATTTTAACTACATTTAATGAAGATGAATATATTTTCCAATCAATAAAAAATGGTGCTAATGGATATCTTTTAAAAGATGCAGATCCAGATGAAATAATAAATGGAATAAAAACAGTTTTTAAAGGAAATATGCTTATTCATTCAGAAGTAGCAATGAAGATTGCTGGAGTGTTAAATAAGAAAGAAGAAGTAAATTTAGATATTCTTACTAAAAGGGAAAAAGAAATTTCGAATTTAATTGCAGAAGGATTAAATAATAAAGAAATAGGAGAAAAACTTTATTTATCTGAAGGAACAGTAAAAAATTATGTGACAAAGATATTAGATAAATTAGAAGTTAAAAATAGAACAGAATTAGCAATAAAGCTAAAAAGATAACAAACAATATAGGAACTTGGACGAAATAGAAGGAACTTTAATGAACAGAGTGAATAGTTTGAGTTAATTACAAATAGCGAATATTATTAAAATGGCAAAAAAGAGTTGAAAGAGTTATAATATTATTAGTAAAAAAAATAGGAGAGTGATATTGTGTACTCGGCCAGGCAGAATGCTAGAGATATACTTTTGGTTATTTTAGGAGCCAGTATTCTAGCATTTGGAAGTTATAATTTAAACTATCAAAATGATGTTACAGAAGGTGGGGTATTAGGATTAATTCTATTACTTCAAAAGCTATATGCTATATCACCATCTATAACTAGTGTGATAGTAGACTTCTCATTATTTTTAGTGGGAATGAAATTTTTCGGTAAAAAATTCTTATTTTTATCATTTTTATCAACTGCTACATTTTCTATAACATATAGAATATGGGAAAGTATAGGATTTATAGTACCAAACTTAGAAAATAATATGATTTTAGCGGCAATTTTATCTGGTGTTGCAGTTGGACTAGGAGTTGGACTTGTAGTAAGAGTTGGAGCAGCCTCTGGAGGAGATGATGTTTTAGCTATACTAGGAAGCAAGTTTTCAAGATTAAAAATACACCATATGTATTATTTAATGGACGCAGTTGTGTTAGCTTTATCATTAACTTATATAAGTTTAGATAGAATAGTTTATTCTATAATTGCTGTTTTAGTTAGTGGTACATTAATAAGTGTAATTCATGATTTAGGTAAGAAGAAAGAAAAAGTTGCTGTTAAAGGTGCAGTAGTAGCATCTTAATAGATAAATTTTTTAAGCTTTACAATGACTTTTTATTAAAGGTATTGTAAAGTTTTTTTTTGAAAAAATATAGTATAATAAAAATGTCTTTTTTATTAAAAATTAAGTTGAATCATGAATTAAGGTTGAATTAAACGTAAAATTATATAATATTAAAATAGGATGAAAGGAGCAATTTTATGAAAAAAGATACTAATGAACAAAAAGAAATAAAAAAAGAAAAAAATAGAAAAGAAGGCTCTCTAAATAAAATAACAAAGATTTCAACAATAGTAGTAATAGCATTAGCAGTAATTGCTGGTGGTACATATATATGTAGAAGTTTATTTTTCTCAACACCAGAAACAACAATAAGAAATTTTTATGCCTCAATTTCTAATAACCAGTTAGAAAGATGTATAACATATACAGATATACAAGATAGATTAGATGCACAAGTTCCTAATCAAGAAGATAGAGAAAAAATAATGCAAACTTTTCTAAAACAATTTAATATACAAGAAAGAACGATTCATATTAATATATTAAATTTAACTAAAGTTTCAGGAGATAATCAAACAGCTGTTTATGATATTAAATATAAAACAGATATAACATATAAAAATGGATCAGATTATAGTGATGTTCAATCAGATAAAATTTATTTAACAAAGATAAAAGGAAAGTGGAAAATAGTAGAAGGTAGTGGTATGTATTCTGCATTAGCTCAAATAATGAGTGGAGTAATAGAAGGACAAAATAGTGTTTTAGGCGGAATAAAATAATAGGAGACTAGATTTTAGTTTATATAAATTAAAATCTAGTCTTTTTTTATAAGAAAAAATTAAGAAATAATACAGAATATTTAATTAGAAATAATAATAGAAATATTATAAGCAGTATAATAAAAGATTTGTAAATAAGGGAGATGAGTATATGGGAATATTTAAAGAACTATTAAAATCCTTTTTAGAACAAGGTTCTGTTGGTTGGATAGTAATTTTAATAATTATATTAGTAGGTGGATACAACATTTTTTTAAATATTAAAATGAAGAGATTTTATAGTGAGCTTTTAGATGAATTAAAAGAAAGTAACTCTATAAATAGTGCAGGAGAAAAAGAGTTTTTATCAGGACCACTTTTAGAAATATCAGAAGATTTTAAAAGAGGTGCAAAAAGAGGGATAGATAATATAAATACAGAGGTTTTAATAATAAAGCATTTAAAAGAATCTAATAATGTAAATGAAAGACTTCTTACAGTATTACCTGCTTCTTGTATAGCCCTTGGACTTTTAGGAACATTTTTAGGATTAACTATTTCAATTCATGGAACTAATGGAGTATTAGAATCTGGGGTAAAAACAATGGAAGTATTTTTATCAAAAATGAGTATTCCACTTCAAGGGATGTCTAGTGCTTTTTGGACTAGTATTTTTGGAGTAATAATGTCATTAATATTAAATGGATTAAATGCAAAAGTTAAAAAAACTAAAGAAGAATTTTTTGATGAAATGGAAGATTATTTAGACAATACTTTATATGGAGAATATTCATATAGTTTTGTTACTCAATTTGAGAAATTCAATGATATAGTTTCAAAATCAATGTTAAGACTAGCTGTAGATATGAGAGAGTTATTTATGAATGGGGTAAATGAACTTGTATCTAATATAAATAAGAATACACTTGATATGACAAATACAGCTAAGGAGCTTACAGTATATGCAGAAGATTTTGGAAAAGTAATAGGAAGATTAGGAGAAACTATTGAAAGCTTTAATGCTCCAATAGAAAGATTTAAAGGTTCAATAAATGAATTTACTTTAACTACAGATAAATTAGAATTTATAATGAATAAATCTATAGAAAAGTTAGAGGATAAATTAGATTATCTTTCAGGAGTTATAAGTAAATTAAATACTACAACTACAGATAGAAATAATATATTTGAAGATGTTATTTTAGAAGTTAAGGAAGGTAGAGATAAACTTCAAAGCACATATAGTGGAATAGTAACTGTTATGGAAGAAATAAATAAATCTATTTTAACAAGAGATGAAAATTTAGCTGAGGAAATAAAAGGTTTAAATTCTGGATATGAGAAGTTTGAAGAAATAACAGAAGAATTTAAAGTTAATATAGAAGGCTTAAGAGAAAAAATAGAATTAGGAGTACAATCTTCAGTACAAAAAGGGTTTACTAAAATATCATATGATTTAGTAAATGAATTAAAAGGGGCACTAGAAGATATAGATGAAGCTATAAATACATTAAGCATGAATACACAAACAGTTGGAAGATTGGTTAAGGCCACAAATGATTGGGTAGATATTAGAAAAGAATAGGGGGGATACTATATGAAAATAAGAAGTAGAAGATATAAGTCTAGAGAAGAAGACGGTTCATATTGGCCATCTTTTGTAGATGTAATGACTACAACAGCATTAGTATTTTTCTTTTTAATGATAATTGCAATGGGGTTATCTAGTCTTTTTGTTGATAATATATCTATTAAAAGAGAAACTATATACAATAAGATACAAGAAAATTTAAATTCAAATGAAGTAGATAAAAATATAATGTATTTTGATAGAGATGAAGGAAAGATGATATTAAATACAGAAACATTTTTTGATACAGGAAAATGGGATTTGAAAAGTGATGGGAAAATTATGGCAGAACAATTGGGAGAAATATTTTATTCTATATTGGAAGATGAAATGTTAAGAGAAGAAATAGAGTATATAGAAGTAGTTGGACATACAGATTATGCGGGGAATACTATAGATAATAGAAAATTATCTACTGAAAGAGCAATGAGTTTTTTAAATCAAATGGTTAAAATGGATAGTAAATTAGAAAATGATTTTGGTGGAAAATTTAAAGCTTCAGGAATGTCAGAGTTTGAGACAAATCCAAATAAAGAAGATAGAGATAGAGAAGACTATTCAAAAGATGACATAGAAAATGTAGCCTCTCAAAGAAAAATAGAAATTAAGATGGTATTCTCAAATAAAGATTTAGAAAAAGCGATAAAAGATAGAGTAAGTGACCAAAAGGGGAATTAGTATATGAAGATAATCGAAAAAGAAGTAAATCAATTTGTAGATTCTGAATATACAGAAGAAACTCTTAGAGTTATAGAATATCTAAAAGAAAAATATATACCATATAAAGAATTAAAACGAAATAGAGTATTTAGGTCTGCTCTAGTTTGGATATTAAAATATAAAGGATATACCTACCTAAGTAATAAGTTATATTCTCTTTTAAATAAGAAAGAAGTAGATTATAAAGAAATATATGAAAGCTTAATAAATGCAAATATAATAAATAGAGAAAAAATAGAATATAAAACAGATCTAGAAAAAGAGATAGAATTTAGAAGTAGCGAAGGAATAAGCAAAAGCTTCTATATAAAGTTAATTAAAAATAAATATCCATTTAAAGTAAAGTATATAAGCAATGAATATAAAGGGTTAGTAAATTTAACATTTGAAAATAATGAGTTTTATGATTATATAAATATAAATATACTAGCCCAAGAAAATATAAAATATCCAATAAATATAAGAGAAACTATAATAATATATACTGATTATAAAACTTTATTTTTTGAATTAGATATAAAGAAGAGAGATATTATAGAAGGAAATTTTTATGATATAAAAATATTTAATTCTTTACATTTAATGAAAGAAAGAACTAGAAGAATTTTTGCAGTAAGTAAAGGTATGGAGAGGTTATTAGAAGAAAAAGATAAAGATTTTGCATTAAATTATATAAAGAAAATAAAAAATGTAAGCATTGGGCTAGAAGTATATAAAAAATATAAAGATTATATCAAACATAATGAAAAAAATCTTTCAGTTAAGTTTTCATTAGAAATATTAGAAAAATACATGAATTTTGATGAAGTAAATATAAAGTTAGGTTTATTGATAGAAGAATTTATCTTAGAAAATTATTTAATAACAGAAAAAATAAAACTATATTTAGAGAAATTATATAGTGAAGGCTTTTTTACAGATAATACTGAAGAAGTAATACAAGTATTAAAATTTACAGATTTAAACTTACAATTAAAGAAAAAATTTAAAATAATAGATAATGATACATTAGAAGATTTTAAAAAAGGAAATGTATCTTTAGAAATGGCAAATAAAATTTTATGTAGCAAAGGTATAAGATATGATAATAGACTTATAAAAATAATGTATGATTTTTATAAAGAAACAGATGATGTGAGAGCTTTGGAAGTAGTTATAAAGAAAAAAGATAAATTTAAGTTCAAAATAAAAGATGAAGATATAATATTCCTTATACAAAAAAAGAAAGAAGGAATTAATATTAAAAATGAATCTATATTATTGGGAGGAAGAGATTTCGAATTAAAAAATATATATATTCAAAATGAAATGAAAAAAATAAAAAAAGAAATTTCTAATGAATAGAAAATTTAATTTAAAAAAATATGGATAAAAAGTTAATAAATAGTGTATAATTTAAAATATAAAGAAAATAAAGTGATTTTAGTATATTAAAAGTGTCTGTGTCTTTGAAAATCGCTAATTACAAAAATATAGAATAATTAATATACTTATTTAGCAATCTATTTTAAAAATAGATTGCTTTTTTTAGTGCTTTTATTTAATAGCATTTTTTAAAATTAAGAAGCCAATTAAAAATAGTTTTAAATATATTCTTTATTATTAAAAGATATATAGTGAATAATTTACTATAATAAGTCTATTATAGTTGAGTCTAAAAAATTATATTACGCTTTATTGGGGATAGGAATAAAGTTATTAGATAAATAAATATAAAAGTCGGGTTTATCCATTTAAGTAAATGCGTAATAGGAATAAAGTTATTAGATAAACAGGATTTAAAATAATTTTTACGTAATAAAAGTTATAGTATATAAATCTAAAAACTTTAGAATAATTATTAGTTTTAATGGAAAATATAATTAAATAAAATTTTTTAAAAAATAGTGTTGACATATTTTTTAATGTGATGCTATAATAAGCGAGTCGGAAAAATCAAATTAAGTTTTCCGAAAGAAAATAAGTTCTTTGAAAATTGCATAATATAGATTGTTAATACAACAAAGCCAAGAAAATGTATTTTAAATACTATTCTTTGTGACTAATTCAAGATTGTAAAATCTGAAATATGACTAATAGGTCAAGCTACAAAGGGCGTATGGTGAATGCCTTGGCATCAGGAGCCGATGAAGGACGTGATAAGCTGCGATAAGCTTCGGGTAGGCGCACATAGCCAGAGATCCGAAGATTTCCGAATGAG
>NZ_LTAY01000029.1 GCF_002050515.1 Clostridium thermobutyricum DSM 4928
ATATTATATTTAATAATATGCTATATAAAATAATTTTTTAACATTGTTATTAATTTATTATGTAATAAATTATATTATCTATCTATCATATAATTATTTCCCGGAAAATTTTTACAAGTTTGAAATTATATTAATCTATAAAATCATATAAAAATAAAAGTGTACCTTAATTTTTAAGGTACACTTTTATAATTATTTAGTTAAACATTCTCCAGTCATTTCTGCTGGTGCTTCAAGTCCCATTTCATTTAACATAGTTGGAGCTATATCAGCAAGTTTACCATTCTTTAAAGTTTTTCCTTTAGCATCATTTGATACCCATACAAATGGAACTGGATCTGTTGTATGAGCTGTAAATGGTGTTCCAGTTGAGAAATCTATCATAGTTTCTGCATTTCCGTGGTCAGCAGTTATGAATAATGAACCATCTTTTTCTAAGATTTTATCTGCTACTCTTCCAAGACAAGTATCTACAGTTTCAATTGCTTTTATAGCAGCTGGAATTACTCCTGTGTGTCCTACCATATCTGGGTTAGCATAGTTTAATATAACCATATCATATTTATCGCTATCTAATCTCTTAATTAATTCATCTGTAACTTCAACAGCACTCATTTCTGGTTGTAAATCATAAGTTGCAACCTTTGGTGATGCTATTAATGCTCTATCTTCATTTTCATTAGGTTGTTCTACTCCACCATTAAAGAAGAATGTAACGTGAGCATATTTTTCAGTTTCTGCAATTCTTAATTGTTTTAATCCTTTATTAGCTACAAATTCACCTAATGTGTTAGTAAGTGTTTGTGGTTTAAATGCAACTTCAACACCTTCTAAAGTTTTGTCATATTGAGTCATTGTTACAAATGTAAGATTTAAAGTTTCTCTCTTGAATCCATCAAATACTTTATCATTTATAGCTCTAGTTAATTCTCTAGCTCTATCAGGTCTAAAGTTAAAGAATACTACTGAATCTCCACTCTTAACTTTAGCAACTGGTGCTCCATCTTTTTCAATAACACATGGAACTACAAATTCATCAGTCTTATTATCATGATATGAATTTTCTATAGCTTCTACAGCACTTCCTGCTTTAGCTCCTTCTCCAAGAACTATTGCATTGTATGCAAGCTCAACTCTTTCCCATCTGTTATCTCTATCCATAGCGTAGTATCTACCACTTATTGTAGCAATTTCACCTACTCCTACTTCTTTCATCATAGCTTCAGTTTTTTCTATGAATTCTTTACCTGATGATGGTGCAACGTCTCTTCCATCCATAAATGCATGAACATAAACCTTTTGAAGTCCTTCTTTTTTAGCAAAAGCTAAAAGTCCTTTTAAGTGATCTATGTGTGAGTGAACCCCACCATCTGATAATAGTCCCATTAAGTGTAATGCAGTGTTGTTTTCTTTAGCATTTTTCATTGCTTTTAAAAGTGCTTCATTTTCGAAAACTTCTCCATCTTCCATAGCTTTTGTTATTCTTGTAAGCTCTTGGTATACTATTCTTCCTGCACCTATATTTAAGTGTCCAACTTCTGAGTTACCCATTTGTCCATCTGGTAATCCAACAGCCATTCCTGAAGCTTGAAGTTCACTTGTTGGGAATTCCTTAACTAATCTATCGAAATTTGGTTTTTTAGCTAATGAAACTGCATTTCCTTCAGATGCTTCTGCAATTCCAAAACCGTCTAATATCATTAACATTACTGGTCTTTTTGCCATAATTCTCTGCCTCCATTTATCTATAAATATGTGTTCTTATATACAGTTTTAAAGAAATCATTTATATTAATTTCTTTATATAATTATACTATAATTAATCTCTTATAACAATAAAAGCAATAAGTATGAAAGAAGTTAAATTCAGTCATTCCTATTGCTTTTTGGTAATTTCTTAAAATATTAGTACATTACTATTTTAGAGAAATCTTCAGCTACTAAGCTAGCTCCTCCAACTAATGCTCCATCAATGTCTGATTTAGCCATTTGATCTTTTATAGTTCCTGGTTTAACTGATCCACCGTATTGGATTCTTACTTTATCAGCAACTTCTTTTCCAAACATTTCAGCTACAACATTTCTTATAGCAGCTATAGTTTCATTAGCTTGGTCTGAAGTAGCAGTTTTTCCTGTTCCAATAGCCCAGATTGGTTCATAAGCTATAACAACTTTTTCAGCTTGTTCATTAGTTAATCCAGCCATATCAGCTTTAATTTGCCCAGCTAAAACTTCAACATATTTTCCTGATTCTCTTTGCTCTAAAGTTTCTCCACAGCAAAGCATTGGAATTAAGTTATGTTCGAAAGCTTTTTTAACTTTTTTATTACAAGTTTCATCAGTTTCATTGAAGTATTCTCTTCTTTCACTATGTCCAATTACTACGTATTCAACTCCCATAGCTTCTAACATTCCTGGAGCAACTTCTCCTGTAAATGCTCCACTTTCTTCAAAGTGCATATTTTGAGCACCTATTTTAATGTTTGAACCTTTAGCAGCTTTAACAGCAGCATCTAAACATACAAAAGTTGGGCAGATAACTACATCACAAGTAGCATCTTTAACTAATGGTTTTAATTCATTTATCATTTCAACAGCTTCAGCTGGTGTTTTGTGCATTTTCCAGTTTCCTGCAATTATTGCTTTTCTCATTTAGAATCACCTCATAATATTTTTACAAATTAAATTGTATTAGCCACTCTAAATTTTCCGCTTACAGAGTGGCTAAATTTATATTTTAAAACTTTTTAAATTAGCTATTTAAAGCATCTATTCCTGGTAATACTTTACCTTCTAAGAATTCTAGTGAAGCTCCTCCACCTGTTGAGATGTGAGTCATTTTATCACCAAATCCTAAAATATTTACAGCTGCAGCTGAATCTCCACCACCAATTATAGTAGTAGCATCTGAATCTGCCATAGCTTTAGCTACTGCAATAGTACCTTTGTTGAAGTTTTCGAATTCGAATACTCCCATAGGTCCATTCCAGATAACTGTTTTAGCTTCTTTAACTGCTTCAGCATATATAGCTTCTGTTTTTGGTCCAATATCTAATCCCATATTTCCTGCTGGAATATTTTGATCTTCAGTTATTGTAGCTTCAACATCTTTAAATTCTGTAGCAACTCTGTGGTCAACTGGTAATAAGAATTTAACTCCTTTTGCAGCTGCTTTTTCGATCATTTCTTTAGCATACTCAATTCTGTCTTCTTCAACTAATGAAGTTCCGATTTCATATCCTTGAGCTTTTAAGAATGTATAAGCCATTCCTCCACCAATTATTAGAGTATCAACTTTTTCTAAAAGATTGTTTATAACAGCAATCTTATCTGAAACTTTAGCTCCTCCTAAGATAGCAACAAATGGTCTAACTGGAGTTTCAACAGCTTCTCCTAAGAATTTTAATTCTTTTTGGATTAAGTATCCACATACAGCTGTGTCTATGAATTCAGTTACTCCAACTGTTGAACAGTGAGCTCTGTGAGCAGTTCCGAATGCATCATTAACGAATACTTCTGCAAGTGAAGCTAATTCTTTTGAGAATTCTTCTCCATTTTTAGTTTCTTCTTTTCTGTATCTTGTGTTTTCTAATAAAACAACATCTCCGTCTTTCATGTTAGCAACAGCAGCTTTAGCATTTTCTCCAACAACATTGTTGTCAGCAGCAAATACTACTTCTTTTCCTAACATTTCGCTTAATCTTTTAGCAACTGGAGCTAATGATAATTCTGGCTTTGGTTCTCCCTTTGGTTTACCCATGTGTGAGCAAAGGATAACTTTCGCCCCATTATCTACTAAATATTTTATAGTTGGCATAGCACCTACTAATCTATTTTCATCAGTTATAACTCCATCTTTTAATGGTACGTTAAAGTCACATCTTACTAAAACTTTTTTACCTTTTACTTGGATGTCTTCTACAGTTTTTTTGTTGAAGTTCATTCTCTTTCACCTCTTAAATATTTCAATATTTTAAAATAGTCTGGCCTTATAGCCTTATACTACAAAACCAGACTTATAATACTTTTTTATACTATCTAATTAATTTAGATTACTTTAAGTTAGCGAAGTATCCTAAAGTTCTGATTAATTGGTTAGTGTATGACATTTCGTTGTCGTACCATGAAGCAACTTTAACTAATTGTTGTCCGTCAACTTCCATGATTTTAGTTTGAGTTGCATCGAATAATGATCCGAAGCTGATTCCGATTACGTCTGATGATACTATTGGATCTTCAGTGTATCCGAATGAATCGTTAGCAGCAGCTTTCATAGCAGCGTTAACTTCTTCTACAGTTACTTTTTTGTCTAAAGTACAAACTAATTCAGTTAATGAACCAGTGATTGTTGGAACTCTTTGAGCGTTTCCATCTAATTTACCAGCTAATTCTGGAATAACTAATCCGATAGCTTTAGCAGCACCAGTTGAGTTAGGGATTATTGAAGCAGCAGCAGCTCTAGCTCTTCTGAAATCACCTTTTCTGTGTGGAGCATCTAATGTATTTTGGTCATTAGTGTAAGCGTGGATTGTAGTCATGAATCCTTTTTGTAATCCAAATGAATCATTTAATACTTTAGCCATTGGAGCTAAACAGTTAGTAGTACATGAAGCACCTGAAATAACTGTATCTTCTGCTTTTAATATTTCATTGTTTGTATTGAATACAACTGTTGGAAGGTCGTTTCCAGCTGGAGCTGAAATAACAACTTTCTTAGCACCAGCAGCTATGTGAGCTGAAGCTTTTTCTTTTGAAGCGAAGAATCCAGTACATTCTAAAACGATGTCTACGTTTAATTCTCCCCATGGTAATTCAGCTGGGTTAGCATTTGCAGTTACTTTAATTTCTTTTCCATTAACTACGAAAGCATCTTCTTTAACTTCGATTTCTCCATCGAATCTTCCTTGTGCTGAATCATATTTGAATAAGTGTGCTAACATTTTAGCATCTGTTAAGTCGTTGATTGCAACCACGTTGAATTCTGGGTTGTTGATCATTAATCTTAACGCTAATCTTCCTATTCTTCCGAAACCATTAATTGCTACATTTACCATTGTAAATACCTCCTAAAATAGCTTTAAAATAGCTTTTATAAAAAATTTTTTATAAACTTTTTTGCCGAGACATTAGAATTTTTAAAATTTTTCTTCCTGCTGCCTCATCAGTTACTAACACAGCATGTGTGTTATTTAGTTGAGTGGCTATAATAGACTCAACTTTATTTGCACCACCAGCCACCGCAATATGTGTATTGATTTGGCTCGCGTTGCTTATATTTATTCCAATAGCAGTCGTTTCTGAAACTACTTTAGAATCTTTATTGAAGTAACACCCAAATGCTTCTCCTACGGCCTCTAGTTCATTTAATCTAGAGATTTTGTCTTCAGAGATTCCACGCTTTTGTGCCATTTCCATAGCATTCCCAATACCATATATAAGTATATCTGCATTGTGTATACTTTGGACTATATCTTTGATTTCTTTTTCTTCTTTTAAAGAATTAATAATCTCTGGGCTAACGTTCTCTGGAATGTGTAACAGCTTGTAATTTCCATTTAGCTTTTTAGCTAAAGAGCCGGCTAAAGTATTAGCTTGAGTTTCAACATTTCTACCCATCCCGCCTCTTGCAGGAACTACAAGAACATTTGAATATTTATTTATTTTAGGGAATGCTTCTATAACTTCTTTAACAGAACTTCCTCCTGTTAAAGCAATTATTGAATTATCCTTAATAACTGTTTTTAAATATTTTGATGCAGCTTTACCAATATCTTTTAATATACCTTGGTTATTTTCTACATCACCTGGAACTATTATAACTTTTTTTATTGAAAGAGCTTCTTTAATCTTATCTTCTAAGTCATTTAATCCTTTAAGTTCATGGATAAATCCATTTAACTTATCAACTATTTCTTCTCCACTTTCAGTTACTGTCATACCAGGAGTATTAATTTCTATAAGACCTTGCCCCTTAAGAAAACTTATTTCTGTTCTAACTATTCTTTCACTTAAATTAAGTTCATTAGATAAAACACGTCTTCCTACTGGTTGATTAAAAAATATAGTTCTAAGAATATTGTACCTTTTTTCTAATACTTCCACTAATTCTGGAACTATTTTGTTTTGTAATTCTATTAATTCTTGCAACCTAAACACTCCTTTGGTCACATAGTGTCCCGCTCTTACTTTTTACGTCCCACAAGACTATTATAGAATAAATTGTACAAATTTTAAAGAGTAATTTTAAATTTTTTTATTTTATTTATTTTACTTCTTTCTTTTTAGTATATATTTTTTTATATAAAGATCTTTTTAGTATAGTTTAAGTTTAAAGTCTTTTTCTCTTACTTGAAGATTTTATTCCTAACTCTTCTCTATATTTTGCAACTGTTCTTCTCTTTATTTCCATATTTTCTTCTGTAAGCTTATCTGAAATATATTGATCTGAAAAAGGCTTCTTCTTATTTTCACCTTCTATTATTTCTTTTATTCTATTTTTTATTTTTACCACTCCTAAATCTTCACTATTTTTTATAGCAGTAGTAAAAAGATCTTTTATTTTTACAGTTCCTCTATCTGTTAATATATATTTATCTTTTATTGCTCTACTAACAGTAGATTCATGAATATTTAAAACCTCAGATATTTCTTTTAAAGTCATTGGCTTTAGATAGTTATATCCCTTTTTAAAATATTCTTCCTGTCTTTTAATTATCTCTTCTAGTACATTATATAACGTACTTCTTCTTTGCTCTATACTTTTTATTAAAAACATAGCTTTATTAAGCTTGTCTTTTACATATTCAGTAGCATTCTTATCCCCTTCTTCATTAATTACTTTTTTATATCCACTATTTATAGATAATCTTGGGAGAATGCTGTCATTCATTATTATTATTAATTGGTCATCTATTTCTCTTACAGCCGCATCTGGTATTATAAATTTAACTTCTTCTCCAGTATAGAAGCCACTAGAAGGCTTAGGTTCTAATTTTTTTATAACATCACCATACCTTTGGGCTTCTCTTGGAGAAATATTTAAGCTTTTTCCGATTAAAGCATATTTATTATTTGCTATATCTTCTAAGTGATTGTTAACGATTGTAATCATTTTTTCATCATCTAATGCTAGCTTATCAAGCTGAATAAGAAGGCATTCTTTAATATCTCTTGCTCCTATTCCATATGGTTCTAAATCCTGAACTATAAGTAGAGCTTTTTCCCCTAGCTCTTTTGATATTTTTAATTCTTTACATATTATTTCTAAATCACATTCCAAATATCCTCTATGATCTAAATTATCAATTATATAATTGCAAATAACTCTTGTATATTTATCTATGTTAAGTTCTATTAACTGCTCATAAAGATATTCTTTAAGTGATTTTTTTTCTGATATAAAATTAAAAGGTGAAACCTCATCTTCATATATCCCTTTGCTTTGTGCGCCATAATTATCAAATTCAAAATACTTTATCATTTCTTTATAATTATATTTATCCATGAATTTATCTTCAGATATTGAAGATTTTTCTTGGTTATTATCACTCATATCTAATATTGGATTTTCAGCAAATTCCTTATCAATATATTCTCTTAAATCTGTTACCGACATCTGTAACATTTTTATAGATAATTGCATCTCTTGAGTCATATGTAATTTTTGTTCTTGAGTCAATTTCATAGAATATTCCATCTTCAATGTAATCACCTACTCTCTTAACTATTACTTTATATTCCTATAATGTAATAATTATAGCATAAATACTATTATGTAAACAATTATATTGAGACTATCATTATATTCCCTTCTATTGTTCTTTAGCTTTTGATTTAGGTTGTTCTTCTGATTGTCCTTTGGTTTCTTCTTTAAACTCTAACACCTCAAAAACTCTTTGTGGTACTTCAATTTCTTTATTTTTTAATTTTTTCATATAATCATTTAGTGTTCTAAATGTATTTTCAGAAACATTATTTTTTGTTTCTTTAGGATAATTAAATGCTCCTTCACTTATACCTAATTCTTTTAAATTTTTAATACCACTTTTAAACTTACCATCTTTAATTTCAGAACATATGTCAAAAATATTTTTATCCATATTTTTTATCATTGAAGATATTATTACATCTTTATATTCTGGATAATATTCAGCACAATCTACATCTACTCCTATTGCTTTATTTCCTGATTCTTTTGCAGCTTTAAATACACCTTTTCCAGCTGCTCCACAAGCCTCAAAAATTATATCGCATCCACTTGAATATAACTCTTTTGCTTTTTCATATGCTTTTTTCTCATCCTTAAAATCTTCTGTATAACGTACATAAGAATAATCAACAATAGTTTCATATGCTTGCATATTATTTATCTTAACTCCAGCTGCATATCCACTTAAAAATCTAACTCCATTTGTATCATTTAATCCACCTATAAAACCTACTTTATTTGACTTTGTCTGTCCACCAGCTATTATCCCCATTAATAGTGCTCCTTCTTCTGATTTATATAAGACAGATTTTACATTTCCTTCAGCTACAACTGAATCTACAACTGCAAAATTTCTTGATTTTAATTGCCTTGCTGAAACTTTAACAGATTCTTTTAACCAATTTCCTAAGACAATTACTAAATTATTATCTAAAGCTGTTTGATTCATTATTTTATTTATAACTTCTGGTTTTTCATCTAAATTTAATAATACTATTTCTGTCTTCATTCCAAGCTCTTTTCCAGCCTTTGTAATGCCTTTTTTCCCTATTTCTAAAAAAGGCTCATTTTTATTATTTTCACATATTAAAGCAACCTTTAAATCACTATTAAAAAAATTTCTATTTCCAACACTTTTATTAGTACATCCACCTAAGAACATAAGAACATAAAAACACATGACAATTAATAACAGAACTACAATCTCTTTATTTCCTTTTATTCTTTCCATAAAATCTTCACCTTCTAAAAATACTTTTAAAATATTTTTTCCTCTTTAGAAGGTTTTAATTCATGAGTTGTATAATTTATAAATAAAAATATTTTTATTATAATTTTTTCTCTTTATTTCTTATCCTTTAAATTAATATTATATAGTTTAAATATAAAATCTAAATTAAATAATATTAATAAAAAAGCCTAGATTAATTTAATCTAGGCATAAATATAAAAATAAATTATTGCTTTTTATTGATTTTCACTTATAAAGAAAACTCCAATTGCTTGACGTCCTGAGTGTATTGAAACTGAACATCCAACTGGTCCTTCTATATATTCAATGTTATTTTTTTCTAAGTATTCTATAATTCCATCTTTTATTTCTCTATTATCTCCAACACCAACTATTACAACTGGCATATCTTTTACTGGTTTTAATTCCTCCATATCAGAGATAATCTTTTTAACTGCTTTTTTGTTTCCTCTAACTTTCCCTTTAAGAGACATAACCCCATCTCTTACTTCTAAGATAAGTCTTATTCCTAAAAGTCCTGTAACTACACTTACAGCTTTAGGAAGTCTTCCTCCTCTTACAAGATTATCAAGAGATTCAAAACTTATAGAACTATCTATTGAACCTTTAACTTTTTCTAACTCTTCAACTATTTCTTCAATATTCATTCCAGAATCTCTTAATTTAGCTGCTTTTAAAACTAAAAGCCCAAGTCCAGCTGTTATAGTTTGTGAATCTACTATGTAAACATCATCTGTTTCTAACATTTGTTTTGCTAAACAAGCAGATTCATATGTTCCACTCATTCCTGATGACATAATTATTGATAAAACTTTATAACCTTCATCAATATATTTTTTATAAATTTCTTCAAATCTACTTGGAATTATTTGAGCTGTAGTAGGAAAAACTTCTGTTTTTTCCATTTTATCAAATAATTCATTTGGAGTTATTTCGATTCCATCTAAATAACTTTCTTCACCAAAATTTATAAGAACTGGCATAACTTCTATGTCTAATTCTCTTAAAAGTTCTTTCGGTAAATCAACTGTACTATCTGTTATTATTTTTATTTTTTCCATTCCCTTATTTCCTCTCATTCTATTTCATATTCGGAAAACCTATTTGCCTTAAAGCTTCATAAGCTATTATTGCAACAGTGTTTGATAAATTTAAGCTTCTAGTGCTAGTTTTTATCATTGGAACTCTTATACCTTCATGTGCATTATGAACATCTTCAGGCACTCCACAAGTTTCCCTTCCAAACATTACGAAATCTCCTTCTTTAAACTCAACTTCATCATAATGTTCTCCTCCATGAGTAGTAGCTAAGTATATCTTTTTATCCCCATATTTTTTCATAAAGTCTTCATAGCTCTCATGAATTTCAAGATCTAATTCACTCCAGTAATCCAACCCAGCTCTTTTAACTTGCTTATCATCAATTTTAAAACCTAATGGTTTTATTAAGTGTAGTTTTGATCCTGTTAATACACAAGTCCTTGCAATATTTCCAGTGTTTTGAGGTATCTCTGGTTGATACATAACTATATTTAAATTCAAAAAACTCACCTTCTATTTCAAGCTTTGTAATTATCATAAGATGAGAAGTCTAAAGCACCCATCTTAATTTTATTTAAATTCTATACAACACATAATACTACATGTATTATTTTAAGTCAAAACTTTTTATTTTTAACTAAAAATTCATTAAATATCCTCTTCTCTTAGAATAAATTTTTCAACAGCCTTTCTTACTCCATCATTCTTATTCGTATCAGTAACGTAATCAGCTATTTTTTTAAGCTTTGGAATTGCATTTCCCATAGCTATTCCAAGTCCAGCATACTCTATCATAGAAACATCATTTTCATTATCACCAATACAAATAACTTCTTCTCTCTTTATTCCATAATAATCAGCTAATATTTTTACTGCATTTCCTTTAGATACTTCTTTCATATTTATTTCCATACTTTTATTTCCTGAAGTAAAGTAAGTAATTTCATCTATTTTGCCTATTTCTTTTCTAAACTCTTCCATTCTTTTAGCTGAAGGTGAGAATACAATAATTTTCGTTACTTTATCACTATATTTTTCCAATGCTTTTAACCATTTTTCTTTTCCTTTTATTGTTCTTAAATTCACTTTAAAATCTTCATGGTTTCTTCCTGGTAAAACTATTCTAGCAACAGTTGTACTCACATAACTGTTAGAAATTATACTACTAACAGTATGAAAATGTAATACTATCCTATATTTATTTGCTAATTCTAAAATCTTTTTAGTTATTTTTTCATTAAAACTACTTCTATATATTATCTCATTACTTCTTTTTTCTCTTATAATAGCTCCATTTGCCCCTATAACTGGAGAATCTACTCCTACTAACTCAGAAAAATACGCTGCATTATTATAAAGTCTTCCTGTTGTTATTACTATTTGTACTCCTTTTTCTCTTGCTTTTCTTAAAGCTATTTTACTTTCTTCTGATATTTTTCTTCCCTTCCCTAAAAGAGTACCATCCATATCAATACACATCATTTTATACTTCATATTTTCATCTCCATCTATAAAAAAGAGACATTCAAACAAATTAAATTTGATATGCCCCTTAATTATATAAATTTTACCACATTACGTTGTAGTTTCAACTGGTGGAGCCTCAGATCCTTCTTGCTGTTGTTGCTGCTCTTCTTTATTTGCAGGAACTTCTTCCTTCGGCTTATCTACTTTTATTTCTGGCTTTTTAGTTCCAACTTTAACAACTGAATCAGTTGTTGCATAAGTATCAGTTGACACTAGTTCTCTTTTTATTAGTTTACCATTTTCGTAAGTTAATTGATAGCCCTTTGACACATAGCCTGCTTGACCTTTAGATTGAACTACTCTTTTTCCTTCTTCAAGATTAGAATCTTTCTCTATTTTCTCTTTTGGAGCAATAGTTCTTATTATTTCATTTTCCATATCATAAGTTTTCCCATTAAGAGCTGATTTATCTCCATAAACATAAAATCTTATTACTTTTCCATCAGATGTTCCCTTAATATAAATTGGAAAATCATATGGATTCTTAAATTTATAATCTAAATATCCCCAAGCTACTGTTGCATCAAGACTTGGTTTTGCATAACTAACAGTTAATGAATGATTATGTCTTTCTGTAGGTCTAATATTAGCTCTCATCATTGCTCTATAAAGTGCTGATGATACTTGACATATTCCTCCACCAATATCCATTTCAACTTTGTTATTTATATAAACTGGCGCTTGTTTATATTTACTTTTATCAGTAGAAGTTGCCTTATCATAACTAAATTCTTCTCCTGGCATTAATACTGTTCCATCTACAAAACCAACAGCTGCTTGAACATTTGCTGATCTTTCTGGTGTAGATGTTGCAAAAGAAGACTCAAAGCTTCCCATTACATCTTTTATTTTTGACAGTTCTTCTTTAGTTACTTTTGGTTTTGACTCTACGTAATTTAAGTTTATTATTGTTGGATTTTCTAAATCACCATTTAAATTTTCTTTTAATGAATTGTTTAACTCTTCAACTTCTAATTTTTTCCCTAATGTTTCTTCTGTAATATTCTTGCTTGAACCAACTATATTTATAGTTGCATTTTTAGGTTCTATATTAAGGTTTTTTTGAGCATTTTCTTTTAGTTTTCCCAACTTTTTATCATTATATAAAAATTCTATTTCTAACTCTTTATTTTCTTTTCCTTTTATAATTTTATTTTGCTTAAATATACTTTTGTCTTTTCCATATTTAACAGCATCATCTACGGCTTTATCTACATTATATTTTCCCTCAATATCTTTATATTTACCTTTATATTCTTTATCATCTACTTTAATTACTATATCCTTATTGGAAATTTTATCATTAAGATTATCATTTAGAATATTTTTAGCTTCTTCAGCTGATTTTCCTGATAAATCTATACCTTTAACTGTTACTCCTGGATATATTTTATAATTCCAATCATTTAAATTATTTTTTATATTGGCAACATAGACTCCACCAGCTATTGCCACAGTTAATACACTTACTGTTGCAATACTTACACTTTTTTTATTTTTTTTCATAAAAGTAAGAAATCCCCTATCTTCACCACTTTTATTTCCCACACTTTTTTCCCCCTATTTTTTTGTATAAATTAAAATTTATTAGATAATTACATACTAATTATACATTATTTATTAACAAATTATAAGTATAATTTATAACTCTTTAAAAAATACTTTTAACCATGTTCCAAATAATAGAAGCTATCTTAAGAATAACTTTTATTTTAAATATAGTTATTTTAAGATAGCTAAAAAACTTTTATTTTATAATTTTAAAGTAACTTTACTTCTAACTTGTGATGCATTTCCTTCATAATCAAAAGCTTCTATAGAGAAAGTAATATTTCTTCCATGTGGCTTATATAGCTTAGTAATTGGTATTCTATATGAAGTATCTTGCCTATCTACTGTTCCAATCCAATAATTATCTGCAAAAATATTATATCCAGCTAAATCTATATCACTATTTTTAGTCCAAGATAAATAAACATTTCCATTTGAAACACTAGCTTTAAAGTTTTGTACTTGTCTTGGTTGAGTTAAAAGATCTAAATTATTTGGTCCCCAGTTAGCATCTACTGGGTTATCTACACCATCTATTTGTTGACTATCAGTATATTGCCAAATTCTCCATCTTGTCCATCCCCCTGCATTTGGTGGGAAAGGAGGATTACCTGGTATTCTCGTATACATAGCTACCCAAAGTGGCATATTATTTAAAGGATATGTTCCATCACTTGATTGGAAGTTATTATTGTCTTGAATAAAGAATACAGATGCGTAAAGCATAAGTCTTCTTCTTGTTTTAGATTCGAATCTATTTCTAAATCTATTAATCCATCTTAATAATGCATCAGTGTTCATATTAGGATTCATAGGCTCCTCTATATCTAAAACTGGCATTAAAGGTCCATAATTTTTATTTCCATAAGCTCTTTGCAATATGTCTATAAAATCATCACATTGCATATCTGCAGTGCTTAAATCATATGACGGAATTCCATAATGATATCCCCCTGATTTAATTCCATATTTTTTACACTCCGCTGCAAACTCTAAAAACTTTCTGTCTACTCTAAAGTAACCTGCTCTTGACCCTGAAGATCTTAAATAAATAAAATCAACTTTTGATGAAAGTACTTGGAAATTAGGATTTTGAGAATATTCATTTAAATCTATTCCAAAAGTACTATTAGGATTTCTATCTTGCATATTTCCTCCAAAAATAATATTGCTATTATATATTATTTTTGAATTTTGAATTAGTTACTAATAATTTTAAGCTTTATATAAAAAGTTATATCATTCCCCACACATTCAGCCCACATATGACCTCCATGCATATTTACTATACTTTTTGCTATTGCAAGTCCAAGCCCAGTTCCTCCACTTTCTGTTGCACGTGATTCATCCCCTCTATAAAATCTATCAAAAAGCTTATTAAGCTTATCTTGTTCTATATTATCTCCTCTATTTCTAACAGAAATAACTGCTTCTCCTTCATTTTCGTAAAGTCCTATTATTACAGTTCCTGGCTTATAAGAATATTTAGAAGCATTGCTAAGAATATTTTCTAATACTCTTACCATTTTATTTGGATCTAACTTACAAATTATTTTATCATCTATTATATTTTTTAAAAGAATTAAATCATTTTCTTCAAAAATCGGTGTCATCTCATCAGCTATTTGTGAAACAATGTTACTTAGATTAACTCTTGTCTTTTCTATTTTCATTTCTGCATTATTTAATTTAGTATATTCAAATAAATCTTCAATTAATATCTTAAGTTTTTCAGATTTATTAAATGCTATATTTAAATATTCATTCATTTCTTCTTCATTTTTATATCTTTTATCTTTTAATAAACCTATATATCCCATTATTGAAGTTAATGGAGTTCTTAAATCATGAGAAACATTAGTTATAAGTTCTGACTTGGTTTTTTCTGCTGCTCTTTCTGATTTAATTTTCTTTTCTATTTCACTTGCCATTAAATTTATATTATTTGCTATATTTGAAACTTCATCTGCCCCTCTAATTTTTACTCTATATGATAAATCACCATTAGCTATAATTTTTATTCCATCTGAAATTTCATCTAACTCTTTTACTTTCTTATTTATTATATATAAAAATGTAATAATAAATATTAAAGTTCCAACTAAAAGTCCTAACAACTCATTTGTTTGTTTATATTCGTTTGTTCTTACAACAATCTCTGGAACTCCTTCATATATAAAGTAGTATTCTTTCCCTCCAATTTTTATTGGAAACATTTTGGTCATTTGCTTTGGTGAATATGAATTTATTCTTTTTTCTCCTGAACCTACTCTTTCTTCAACATATTCTGTGTCCTGATTAGGCATTTCACTAGCATTTACTAAAAGCTGAAATATACTAAATTGTGTTTCTTTTGCATCAGGACTTTTATAAATTACTTTACCATCTAAATCAGTTATATATCCTTTATGATTTTCTCCTAAGGATAAATTTTCAGATTTAAAAAATTCACTGAAAAATTTACTATCTTCTATAGTTATATTTCCTTCCTCTACTTTCATCTTTAAACCTTCTGCTGCTGATTTTGCAGATTCAGTAAAGGCTTCTATTCCTACAATAGTCTCAACAGTCCTTCTGTTTTCTGAAAAAAATAGTCTTGAAGAAACCACTGCCCCTATTAAACTAATTATAAGGCAAAATCCAACTAAAAATATTAATTCATATTTTAAGTTTGTTCTAATCTTATCAGATACTTTATTAAAATTCTCATTTCCTTTTATATAAAATTTTGATTTTGTAATTTTTTCTTTTAGTTTTTCGATCCTCTCTATCCTCAAACCTATCACCTACTTATCAATTTTATAACCTACTCCCCACACAGTCTTTATAAATCTTGGTTTTCTTGAATCTTCCTCTACCTTTTCTCTTATTTTTCTTATATGAACCATAACAGTATTATCTGATTCTAAATATTCTTGCTTCCATACACTTTCATAAATATTTGCTATTGAAAATACTTTTCCTTTATTTTTTGCTAATAAAGTTATTATTTCAAATTCAGTTGGAGTTAACTTTATTAATTCATCTCCTTTATAAACTTGGTGCAAATCTAATTTTATTACTAAATCATCAATTACTATCTCATTTTCTAATTTTACGCCTTCTGAATAACTAGACATATTTTTATATCTATTATATTTTCTTAAGTGTGATTTTACTCTTGCTATTAATTCAAGTGCATTAAATGGCTTACTTATATAATCATCAGCTCCCATATTAAGCCCAAATATTTTATCAATATCTTCACTTTTAGCTGAAAGCATTATTACAGGAAGCTCACTTTTTTCTCTTATTTTTATACAAGTTTGAATTCCATCTAATTTAGGCATCATAACATCTAATATAACTAAATCAATTTCTTCTCTATTTAAAATTTCTAAAGCTTCTAGTCCATTTTCGCTTTTAAATATTTCATAACCTTCACTTTTTAAATAAATTTCTATTAAATCTCTAATTTCTTTTTCATCATCAACAATAAGAATTTTTTCCATCTTAATCCCCCCAATTTATACTCTAATGTTAACTTCTACTTCTTAATTTTTATCTAAGGTTTTTATTAATATTTTCTTAATATTTTATACACACATTGTATCATTATTTTATTTCTATACAAAATAAAAAGACCTTTTTATTTATAAAAAAGTCTTTTTATCTACAAATTTAATTTTTTATCTTTTTTCATTTAAAGATTCTTCTATTATTTTATCTACCAAATCTGAATAACTCATATTTAATCCTAATGCACTTTTAGGGAAAAGACTATTTTCAGTCATTCCAGGCAATGTATTAACTTCTAAAATATATGGAACTTTTTCCTTTGTAACAATAAAGTCAACTCTTGCATATACAGAACATTTTAAAGCTTTATATGTCTTTAGTGCCATATCTTCAACTTCATTTTTCAACTCTTCATCTAATTGAACTATATATTCTTTAGCTCCTCCATCATTATATTTTGATTCAAAATCAAAAAATTCTGATGTAGGCTCTATTGCTAATATAGGATAAACTTTATCTCTAATTATCGGACAAGTTATTTCTTCACCTTTTATAAACTCTTCAATCATAACTTCTGTATCTACTTTAAATCCTTCTTCAACTGCTTTTAAAACTTCTTCTTTTCTTTTAATAAAATAAGTTGCTACACTTGAACCTCCATGAGTTGGCTTTATAAATACAGGATATCCTAATTCCTCTATCTTTTTATAATCTAACTCCTCTATTGATTTTAAATTTATCCATTTAGCTGTTCTTATTCCTTCTGCTTTTAAAAGACTTTTTGTCATATCTTTATCCATACATGCAGCACTACTTAAAGGTCCACAACCTGAATATGGTATTCCAATTGCTTGTAAAACTGCTTGAACAGTTCCATCTTCCCCAAATTGACCATGTAATGCTAATAGTGCAAAATCAATATTTTCTTTTTTTACTTTTGTTATTATATCTTCTTTTTCATCTATAATAATTTTAACTACATCATATTTTTCTTTATTTATATTTTTAAATATTGATTCTCCACTTTTTATAGATATTTCCCTTTCTGAAGAAATTCCTCCCATTATAATTCCTATTTTCATACTTTTTAATCCCCCATTATATCATCAAGTAAATATTTATCATTATATCATTTTATTCATTTAAAATACATATTTGTTATTTTTTTCTTTTTTATTTAAATATTTTTTTTAAATTAAAACTTATATTTTATAACAATTATTATTTATTTAAACTATAATATAAGTGGTATAATTATTTTTTAACTATATTTACAAAGGAGATACTTTATGAAAAATAAAAACAAAGCAATAATACTTATGATAATTTCAGCTCTTTCATTTGCAGCTATGTCAACTTTTGTTAAGCTTGCTGGAAATAATATTCCATCTGTAGAAAAAAGCTTTTTTAGAAATTTAGTAAGTTGTGCTGTCGCATTCTATTTAATTAGGAAAAGTGGCGACAGATTATTTGGTAAAAGCGAAAATAGAAAATATTTAATTCTTAGAGCTTTATTTGGTACTTTAGGAATAATAGCAAATTATTATGCTATAGACAGACTTATACTTTCTGATGCTAATATGTTAAATAATCTTTCACCTTTCTTTGTTGTAATATTTTCTTTCTTATTCTTAAAAGAAAAAATAACAAAGAAACAGATAATAATTTTATGTGTTGCATTTTTCGGAAGTTTATTTATTATAAGACCTACTTTTAGTCTTACTGTAATACCTGCTCTTGTAGGAGTTGCTTCTGCTTTATGTGCTGGAGCTGCATATACTTTTGTTAGATATTTAGGCGGACGTGAAAATGGACCTACTATTGTATTTTTCTTTTCATTCTTCTCAATAGTAGCAACTGCTCCATTTGTTATTGCAGATTTTAAGCCTTTTACTCCTATAGAATTATTTTATTTACTTATGGCAGGAGTAGTTGCTTCAGTAGGACAATTTGCATTAACAGCTGCATATAAATATGCTCCTGCTAAAGAAATTTCAATATACAATTATTCACAAATAATATTCACAGCACTTATTGGTTTCTTATTATTTAGTCAAGTACCTGATATTTGGAGTATTATAGGATATATTATTGTACTTGGTGCATCTTTCTATATGTTCTTATACAATAAAAAACTTGACCAAAATATTGAAGAAAAAAATAAAATTCAAGAATTAAAATAAAAAAATACCACATAGATTTTATCTATGCGGTGTTTTTTTTACATATAATCTTTTTTATCTTCCCACTTACAAATAGTATTTAATGGGCATTCAAAACATTTTGGCTTTCTTGCTATACAACATCTTCTTCCATGAAAAATTAGAAGATGATGTGTAAGTGACCATTCTTCTTTTGGTAATTCTTTTTGTAATTGTTTTTCAACTTCTAAAACATTATCAGAATCAGCAAGATCTAGCCTATTAGAAACTCTAAAAACATGAGTATCTACTGCAATTGAAGGAACTCCAAATGCATTTGATAAAACCACATTTGCAGTCTTTCTGCCTGCTCCTGCAAGAGAAGTTATTCCTTCCATAGTTTTTGGAACTTCTCCATTAAATTTTTCTTTTAATTGCTTACACATAAGTACTAAATTTTTAGCTTTATTTCTATATAATCCTATAGATTTTATTCTTTCTTCTATTTGCTCATTAGTTAAAGTTAAAAAACTATCTAAATCTGGATAATCTTTAAATAACGTATCTGTAACTTGGTTAACTTTAACATCAGTAGTTTGTGCTGAAAGACAAGTTGCTACAAGCAATTGAAATGGAGTTTCATAATTTAACTCACATTTTGCATCTGGGTAAGTTTCCTTTAAAATTTCTAATATTTTTTTTGTTCTCTTTTTCATTTATTTCACCTCTAATTCTAAAGGCTATTTATAAACTCCTCTATAACTTTCTGGTAAAAGATTTGCAATAGCTTTCATCATTGTATACATACATCTGTCATCATAGTCATGCTTATCTTCATCTTTTCCTTTTTTATCTAAAATTACTGGGTCTCCAAATTTTACAGTTACATCTGCATCTTGCCATTTTTCTTCGCCCATATCTTTATTATCACTTATTGGTAATAGTTTCTCAGTACCAGACATTCCTATTGGAATTATAGTAGCCTTAGTCATTCTTGTTAAAAGAAGTATTCCTTTTTTCCCTTCTATCATGGCACCTGTTCTACTTCTTGTACCTTCTGGGAATATCATTATATTTTCCCCATTCTTTAATGTTTTAACCATTTTAGTCATAGCTTCCTTATCAGCTGTATTAGGTTTAATTGGAATATTTTTAACCATTTCCATTCCTATATTAGTTATAGGATCATCTGATAATTTTTTTCCTGCTATAAAATATGGATCAAAATCCTCTTTTAAAATTTTATTTAAAACTAATCCATCTGAATTACTTAAATGATTGCATATAAAAAGTTTTGGTCCTTCAATTTTTTTAATTTTTTCTAAACCTTCAATCTTTAAATTAGCATGTTTTCTTATATATCCATCTGTTATTTTTTTCCCAAAAAAGACCATTAACCCTGTAGGTAAGCTAGTTATTATTTTTTTAGCAAATGGCGATAACATCTACCTCTACACCTCTTCCTCTGAATTTTCTCCAACTTTATTATATGATAGAAATTTATAAAAGTCTATCAATGTAACCTTTTATGTATGGTGACTCACTTTTTAAATCTTTTATGTCCTCATGTTTGCATTTTCTTTTTCTTATTATTGCATTTCTTATTAAAATATTTTTTCCTCTCCAACCACAAGATGTATTTTTAAAACTTTCTTTAAATATTCCATTATTCATATTTATTATATTTTCTAAATTTTCTACTTTCATAAAATTTAACGGTTTAAATTCAGGTATTTTACTTTCTTCTACTTCTTCATTATAAATGCATTTCTTTTGACAACTATCACATCCAAATATTCTTCCATTTAAAAGACTTATTTCTTTATCTGTTAACTCTTTTTTTTGAGTTAAGTAAGAAACACAAATATTTGTATTTTTTCTAAACTTATTTATAGACTTTGTAGGGCATTCTTTATAACAAATTTCACAATCTCCACATTCAGAATATTTTAAAAGAGTTTCTAAATCTCTCTCTTCTTTTTCTACTAATTCTAAATCAGTAATAATTTCCCCTAAAAATACATAAGATCCGTACCTTTTAGTTATAAGCATATTATTTTTCCCTATAAATCCTATTCCAGCTAAATAAGCAATATACCTTTCAGGTAAAGTATTGCTATCTACTAAAGGTATTGCTTTTCCACCTTTTTCTTCTATAAACTTACATATTTTATCTAAATATGTATGTACAACTCTATGATAATCTATTCCCTTTGTGTAAACTGAAAATCCATTTTCTTCTCCATTATCGTAAAAGAAGTAAGGGAAAGCTATAGATATTATAGTTTTCCCATCTTCCATATACGTAAAAGGATCTATCCTTTTCTTTATATCCTTTTCTTCAAATTCATTTTCAGCTTTCCATTCTTTTCTTTTCAAAAATAAATCTTCAAGCTCTATGAATTTTCTCATTTTCACAAAACCAACTAAATCTAATTTTAATGTTTTACAAAACTCTAAAATTTCTCCTCTATCCATATTTTTATCCTTTTCTTTTAAATAAACTATATAATCATATCATTATATATTTTTTTCTTTTTGCCTGTAAAGTCCTCTATCTCAATAATATTATTGTTATTTACTTTTTCTATAACTTTTGCAGGTATACCAACTGCTGTTTTATTATCTGCAATATCTTTTAGAACAACAGAATTTGCTCCTATTTTAACGTTATTTCCAATATTAATAGGCCCTAAAACTTTAGCTCCACTTCCTATAATAACATTATTTCCAATAGTTGGATGTCTTTTACCTGTATCTTTTCCAGTCCCACCTAAAGTAACTCCATGATATATAGTAACGTCATCTCCAACTTCAGCTGTTTCACCAATAACTACTCCCATTCCATGATCTATAAATAATCCTCTTCCTATAGTAGCACCTGGATGTATTTCAATTCCTGTTAAAAATCTTCCTATTTGTGATATTAACCTTCCTAGAAAAAACCACTTTTTTCTATATAGTTTATTTGAAATTCTATACAAAATCATTACATGCACACATGGATATAGAATAAATACTTCTAGCTTACTTCTAGCGGCTGGATCTTCTTTTAAAATTCTATTTAAGCCATATTTTAAATTTTTAAACACCGCTTTATCCTCCTGTTAAAATTAGATTTTAAATTTAATTAATCATATAATCCTGTTGATATATATTTTTCTCCTCCATCAGGAGCAATAACTAATATTTTTTTACCTTTACCAACTTTCTTAGCTAAGTCTAAAGCAACTTTTATAGCAGCTCCACTTGAAATTCCTACTAATGCACCTTCTTCTATTCCAAATCTCTTTGCAATATCATATGCATCCTCATCACTTACAGTTCTTACTTCATCTACATATTTTTCTTCATAAATTGAAGGTACAAATCCTGCTCCAATTCCTTGAATTTTATGTGGACCTGGTTCTCCTCCACTTAATACTTGTGAATTTTCTGGTTCTACTGCAATAACTTTTAAATTTGGTAACTTATTCTTTAAATTTTTAGCTATTCCTGTTATTGTTCCTCCAGTTCCTACTCCAGCTATAAAATAATCTAAATCAGGAATATCTTTATATATTTCTTCAGCAGTTGTTTCATAATGCTTTTGAGGATTAGCTACATTTTCAAATTGTTGAGGAATAAAATATCCATCTTTTTTACCAAGTTCATTTGCTTTTTCAATGGCACCTTTCATTCCTTTTGATCCTTCTGTTAAAATAAGTTCTGCTCCATAAGCTTTAATAAGACTTCTTCTTTCTTGAGACATAGTGTCAGGCATAACTATTATTACTTTATATCCTTTTAGTTTTCCAACCATAGCAATTGCTATCCCTGTATTTCCACTAGTAGGCTCAACTATTACTGAACCTTCTTTTAATACCCCTAACTCTTCTGCTTTTTCAATCATTCCAAGAGCTGCTCTATCTTTTACACTTCCACCTACATTAAATTTTTCTAATTTTACATAAACTTCAGCACTATTTTCATCAGTTAAATTACTAACTTTTAATATTGGTGTATTTCCTATCATTTCTATAATGTTATTATAAATCATTTTCTCATTTCTCCTTTTCAATTAAATTTATTTTTGTAAAAAAAAACTCCATCTCTATAAAACTTATAGAGACGAAGTATTTTCGCGGTCCCACTCTAATTGAATTAAAAACAATAATTCCACCTTTATTCAAGCACTAACATGCTTTATTACTATAACGGGCACTCCCGTAAACTCATACTTCATTTCTGAGTTTAAGCTCCAAAGGGCACTTCATTTAAAATCTAAATAAGGGTTTCCAGCATTCCCCTCTCTCTGAAATTCTTCTTTTAAACTACTCTTCTTTTTCTTAGCTTTTAATTCTTACTATTTCGATATGCTTTATATAATTTATTATATTCTTATATCATTATTTGTCAACATATATTTTTGTAATATCTTTACTAATTTTTATTTACCTATTCTTTCTTTTAACATTTTAATAGGTAAAAGCATCATTACTATGCTTGTTATTAAAGCTTCAACACCTGTACTTGAATAATTATATAATATTGAATAAACCCAAATATTCATTCCTTTTGGAGCATATTGTGCATAGTATAAAACTCCTGATAAAGTATTTAAACCTGCTGCTATAAAACCAACTACTATACATCCCAAGAAAATTTTCCATTTTTTATCTGTTCCAAACATTCCTGAAAGTCCAATTACCATTGTTGATAGTGTATAATCTAATAAAAATTCTGCTGGATTTATTATTCCTCCACCACCAATAATTTTTAAAAACCCAAATATAAGTCCACAAGTTAATGCTTCTCTTCTTCCATATATTACTCCTAAAAGCATTACTGGTAACATTGAAAAGAAAGTTATTCCTCCTCCTTGAGGATATTTTATAAAAGGTATCATATATAGCACAATTGATATTGCTGCAAATAATCCTATTAATACAAGTTTTCTTGTGGTAAACTTCTCCTTTCTTAAATCCCAAAAATATAGTAATAAAAGTGCAATTCCTATAACTACAATTGCTATTCCCATGGTATATCCTCCATTCATCTTTTGTTTAATATAAAAAAGCTATATCCTATATGGATATAGCTTTTAAATTTGCATCATAACTCTATAATTTTATATTTGCTTCCCTTCGCTGGCATTATCCATACAGGTTCAAGGGTTAATACTTAAAAATATCTCTCAGCCTAAAAGGCACCCCTAGCTTATTTAATTTATTTCATTATCTAAAATTATATTCTTATAAATTCAATTGTCAACAATATATATTTTTATTAACTAATTCATTAATCTTTTAACTTTCTGTTCTTCTTTTTCCAAGTTGGATATAAATATTCATCTATAATATCATGTATTATTATGATTCCTACTAACTTTCCTTCTTCATCTGTAACTGGTACAGATAAAAGATCATATTTACTTGAAAGTTCAATTGCACTTTCTATCCCATCTTCATGTTGAAGAGTTTGAAAATTTTCACTCATTATATTCTTTAATTTTTCATTTCCAGGGCTTAATATTAAATCTCTTAAAGATATTACTCCCTTTATTTTATCCTCATTATCAGTTATATAAATATAATACATTTCTTCTTCATCAGGTTTCATCTCTTTTAAAATTTCAACTGTTTCAGAAACTGTAACATCTAAATTTAATGATATAAAATCTTTTGTCATAACACTTCCCACAGTCTCATCTTCATATTCTAAAAGTTCTTTTACTTCTTCTGCATCCTCTTTTTCAAGATTTACAAGAATTTTTTCTCTTTCTTCTTCATCAAGGTCATCTAATATGTCTGCAATTTCATCACTTGCCATATTTTCTAAAAGCTCAGCTGTTTTTGTTTCTGATAACTCTTTTATTACTTGACCTTTATATTCTTGTTCAAGCTCTTCTAAAGTATCTGCTGCTAAATCTTCATCTAAAGATTCAAAAACTTGTTTTCTAGAATTCGTATCAAGTTCTTCTAAAATATCTGCTAAATCCGCTGGATGTAATTTCGAAAGCTTTTGAAATGGTACTTGTAACTTTAAATTATTATTTACCATCTCTAGAGACTCAACATCATCCCACATAAGGACTGCTCCATCAATATTTTTTCCTAAAAGCTTAAATATAAATTTCATAAACTTATCTAATTTAAACTTTCTATATTTATTAAGTCCACCTGTTTCTACCGCTACAACTCTATATTCACCAGCTATTTCAGCTATTCTTAAATTATCAACTCTTACTACTTTTTTACCATTTATATCAACAATCTTTTTATCTAAAAGATGTCTTGATAAAAGATATGAATATGTTCTTGGAAGTATTTCTTTACTTCCTTTTGTCTTAATTATTATTTTCCCATCATTAGAGAAATATTGTATAGTTCTAAATTCAAAGTGATAAGTTATTCCATCTCTTTTAACTTTATATCCTATTATTCTCGGGTATCCTTGCTCTGTTGTTACATAAACATCCCTCAATATACCAAGAACATCTCCAAATTCATCATACATTTTATTTCCTAATATATCTGTAAATGAAAATACAGATAATCTTTTCATAAATAGTTCCTCCTTATTATCTTTAGAGAAACTTATTTAAAAATTAATTTTTAAACAGAGGTTTTTCTCTAAAGTATTTTTTGGGTTTTGGATTTTCTTTATTCATATGAGGTCCACCCTCCATTTAAAAACACCACCTTTATTTATAAATCTACATAAAAAATGGCTTTCTTAAAAAAGCCATTAAATGCTACTAATATTATATGTTATATAATTAATTATAGTATATATAAAGACAAATTAAAAGTGATTAAAGCCTTTTCATTTATTTATTTTCACTCTTTACTTTTTTAAATCCACCAATTGCCCTTTCCACTATTATCAAAAATATAAATTCGCTTATTATTGTATATGGTAATATGCTAAATTTCATAAGTATCAAAATATTTTCAACTAATATTACAATAAGTATTAATATTAAACTACATATTCCTTTTTTATTAATATTAGGCTTGTCTATAAATATAACGCTAAATACTAAGAAAAGTCCTAATATTATTACAATAATAGCAGTAATAAATTCCCCATATTTCAATTGCATTATATATCCAAAATTTATATCTAAAGTTACTATTCCTGTACTAAATACCATTCCTATAATATATAAACAAATTAATATAGATCCTATTCCATAAATAATATTAAATGATAAATTATCAAATCTTAAATATATAAAAAATAGTGCAAGAACTACTAATGGTATAGAAAGATAATTTAGATAAACAAAATTTTTAAATAAATATACAGTCTCAACATTTTTTAAAAGGCATATTAAAAGAAGTGTTAAGTATCTAATTAAAAATACCCCTAAAGCTATTCTAAAGTACATCTTCAATTTCTTTGGTGATTTTTCTTCATTTTTCATTATTAAATTTAAAATTAAAAAAAGTATAAACAGCAATATTGTATAATAGATAAAACTCAAAATGGTCTTCCTCCTCATTACATAATTGTTATTTATACTTATTATTATTCTTTTTAATTTATTCCTAAAACTTTTAATCCACCTTTTATACATTTAACTTTAAGTGGAAAATCTGGACCTTTTTCTCCATCAATATCCGTAACAATATCTTCTTCACATTCCACTAAAAGACTATCTGTTTTAAAGTAAATTACTTTTTTTGAATCTAAATGCTCTCCTCTTAAAACTTTTAAGAAAAGTGGTAAAACTTCAATTATTGGAACTGGTTTAAATAAAACAATATCTAATTTACCATCTTCAACATCAGACCTACTTGCTATATTTAAATTTCCAGCAGTTTTTCCATTGAACATTAGCATTAGATACATATATCCTTCATAATTATATTCGTTAGAAGTTAATTTAACTTTTAATTTTCTAAAGTTTTTTATTTCATCTATTCCTTTTAAATAATACGCTAATTTACCAAGTGTATTTTTTAAATTTATATCTACTTTTTGAGAAACATCTGTAAATAATCCAGTACTAGCTACATTAACAAAATACTTATCATTTATTTTACCTATGTCTATTGAACGAGGCTCTACAGTTGATACTATTCTTTTACATGCTTCTTCTACATCTGCCGGAATATCTAATAATTTACCAAAATCATTTGCTGTTCCTACTGGAAGTATTCCAAGTGGTAAGTTTATATTTTTTTTCATCATAATATTTACAACTGAATCTACTGTTCCATCCCCACCTGCAACAAGAATATATTCATAATGTTTATCAATTAAATCAAAAGCATCTTCTATATTTTGCCCTCTTTCAATTCTATAAGGACATATTATATATCCTGCTTTTTGATGTATTTCAATAACCTTGTCTAATTTTTGTAGTATTACGCCTTCTCCTGAATAAGGATTATATATGAACCTTACCTTTTTCATGTTTTTCCTCCCTTATAAACTACACTATTTTAGAATTATATCATTATTAAATTTTATTGTCGAGATTTTATCAAACCTTATTATATATGTTTATTTATATTATTTGTATATAATAACATTTTTATCTAAAGATATTCTTAAACTATAAAATTTCTCTTATATTATAAATTTATCTATGATATAATTATTCAATGTAGGTTATATATAAATTTTAGGAGTGATTATATGAAAAAAAGTTGTATTCCTAATATATTTACATTTATAAATTTATCTTGTGGGGTATTATCTTTATTATCCGTTTTTGATGAAAGATATCTTCAAGCTGCTATTTTTATCATATTAGCTGCACTTGTTGATAGATATGATGGAAGAGTTGCAAGATACTTAAATGTATCTAGTGAATTAGGAAAAGAATTAGATTCTTTAGCTGACCTAGTGTCTTTTGGAGTGGCTCCATCAATATTAATATTTGTATTATTTCATTTTAGCCAATTAGGGCCAAAAGGTATATTAGGCTACGCTATTCTTTTAGCATTTCCTATTTGTGGTGCATTTAGACTTGCAAGATATAATGTATCTACATTCGATGGAAATTTTAGAGGTATTCCAATAACTATTGCAGGATGCTTTATGGCAGTTTATGCAATTATATCTCTATACGTTAAATTACCTGTTTTATTAACAGTAATTCTTATGATAATAGGTTCATATTTAATGGTTAGTAATATAAAACTTAAAAAACTATAAAATAGGCAGAGATTATATCTCTGCTTTTTTTATTCTTCATCATCATTTTCTCGTCCTACTTGATTATTTTGAAAATATAATTCATTATTTATTTCTGTTTGAATTACATTATTCAATTCTTTTTCCATTAATTTCTTTTCATATTTTGTATTTATAACTTTATTTTTAAGATGTATATATTCAAGATATTTTTCGCCATGCGTTTCAATAACTTTTATTAAATCATCAATTACTTCTCCAACATTATCAACTCTGTCTAATGCATCTTCAACATCTGATTTTTTTCTAGGGTAAATATTATTCAATTCAGCAGCCCCTCCTATAAGAAGTCTATATGAATCTACTAATCTTTTTAAAAGCTCAGTTAAATTCATTAAGTCCTCATATTGAGTATCCATTAAATGTTTTCCCATACTCCACTCCTATAAAATTAATTTATAAATATAGACTGCACCTAAATTAGATACAGTCTATATTTACATTACTCTTCTCTATCTTCTTTGCATTTACAATTACATTTGCACTTTTTATCTTCTTTTTCTAACTCATGAATATAATCTTCATCAGCCATATGATAGATTTCAAATTCTTTTACATCACAAACATACCCATCTTTTTTCTCTTTTTTGCAACTCTTACATTCAGTTTCTTTTTTATGTTTTTCTCCTTTGCATGCTTCACATTTATGTTCTTCATGTTGAACATGTTCTTTTTTACAACTTTCGCATTTATCATCAACATATTTAACATGTCCTTTTTTACAAGCACACTTAGTTCTTTCATCATAAATATTATCTTCTAAATCGTCACCTCTTAAGTCTGATGACTCTTCTTCAAAATCTATTAATCCTTCTTCCTTTTCAACTTTGAAAAAATATTCTTTTGGGAATCTACAAAACATATTATCACCCTTCACATTTTTTTAATTCACTTTCTTGTCTAAAATATCCTCTTTCATATTTGCAAAGTGGACAAACAATTGGAGCTTCATATCCTTCATGTATATATCCGCAATTTAAGCACTTCCAAGTTCTTTTACAATCAGACTTAAACATTTTTTTATTTTTTAGAAGTTCACTTAAAAATAAAAATCTCTCTTTATGTGATTCTTCAACTTCTCTAAGTTCACGATAAAAAGTCGCTATCTCTTCAAAGCCCTCTTTCTTGGCCACTTCTTCAAATTCTTTATATATATTTTCAGTTTCTTCAAATTCTCCACAAGCAGCGCTTAAAAGATTTTCTTCTGTATCTCCAATGTTATCTAAAAACCTTTTATAAGCCTCTCTTGAATGAGCAAATTCATTCTCTGCTGTTTCATCAAACACTTGAGCTACCCACATATATCCTTCTTCACGTGCTTTTTCTCCAAATAAATTGTATTTTCCTCTGGCCCTTGATTCTCCAGCAAAAGTCTTATATAAATTTTTTTCTGTTTGACTACCTGAAATTTTCAAAGATTTTCTCCTATATGATTGCTATAATATATACTTATTCATACTATATTCTTTTGTTACTTTCAGTAATTAAAATTTTGCCTTTTTCATTACATGTTATGGCAAATTCTTCTCCTTCTTTGTTTTGCGTATTTAATTTCACTTTATATCCCCATAATTTTCCTATATATTTAACAGTTTCTTTTGCATAAGAAATTTCTAGTTCTCTTCCATCAAAAACATGCTCTAAAGTTAAGCAATAATCTCTTTTATTTAAATCAATTACTCTTATATGTGGTATTCCTTGTATTCCCATTTCTTCTGACATCTTATCTCTTATAGACTTCCAACCTTTTTCATCAGAAACTTCTTCTACAACAAAATCAAATACCTTTTTTCCATATTGGAATAAATTTAATTCTTCACATAACTCCTTAGTTAAATACCTTCTTATAAAAGATGAATCTCTTTCTAACTTTCTAACTTCAAAAACTTTTTCTATTCCATACTTTTCGTAAAGATCCATAAAAATTTTAAATCCAACATAATAAGGATTCATTCCTCCTAATATAGGAGCTACAACATCATTATGTCTTTTTAAAAATTCTAAATATAAACCTTCATCTAAATCTAATCTTTTTAAAATATTATAATGACAAAAACAAGCCCAACCTTCATTTATAGTTTTTGTTTCTATCTGTGGAAGAAAATATTCAGATTCTCTTTTTACTATTCTTAAAATATTTTTTTCCCATTCTTCAAGTTTTCCATATTCAATTATAAATCCCATAACATCATCTCTAGGTTCTAACGGAATTTTATCTACTTCTGGGACACTTACTTCTTCATACATATCTAATAAATCTCTATTTTCTATTTCTTTTTTATAATCTTCTATTCTTCTACTTCTTATTTCTTTATCAGATATTTCTTTAACTCCAATAGTTCTACCTATAGAATACCTAATTGAATGAGCTGCATCTAATATTTTCTCTACTTTTTCATATCCTATATCGGGATTATTTATATAACTTCTAATTATTTCAGCATCTAACTTAAACATTTCTAAAGTTCTCTCTGCGTTAGTTCCTTCTTTAAATAATCTATTATTTTTAAAGAAATCATTGTGTCCATAAACATGGGCAATAGTAAGAATTTGAAGTAATAGAGTATTTTCATTCATTAAATATGCAAGACAAGGATTTGAATTAATAACCATTTCATATGGAAGTCCTGTCATATTTAAAGAATACAAAGTTTTATTTTTTTCATAAGCCTTTCCATAACTCCAATGAGGATATTTAGAAGGCATACCTACATATGCCTCATATCCTATCATTTCATTAAAACTTATTATTTCAAATTCTTGGGGATAGTAATCTAATCCAAAATCTTTAGCAACTTTTTCAATTTTTTCATTCCACACTTCTAAATCTTTTAAGTTATATTCCAAAGCTTACTCCTCCCCTAACTCTTTATTTAATATTGTTTTTAAAGCTTCCCATAAATCTTTTTTTTCTTTAACTATTACAGGTATAAAATTTTCCTTTTCAATTTCTTTTGAAAATCTATAATACATAGTTGTAGAATAAGTGGAAGGTAAAAGCTCACAATATGCAAACATATTGCTTATATCACAAAGTTCTTTAACACTTTTAATAGCCTTTTCATTATCTTCTGTCCAGTTATCTCCATCACTAGCGTATACAGGATAAATGTTCCACATTTCAGCTGGGTATTTTTCTTCTATAAGTTCTAAAGCTTTAACTATTCCACTTGAAATATAAGTTCCTCCAGATTCTGCTTTATGAAAAAACTCAAATTCATTTACTCTTTTTGCAGTAGTTGTATGAGATATAAATTCAAAAGCTATATTATTGTATTTTTTATTTAAAAATCTTGATAAAACAAAGAAAAATGATCTAGCAAGATATTTTTTTGTACTATCCATAGACCCTGAAACATCCATTATAAAAATCATTAATGCATTACTTTCTCTTTTTGGTTTTTGTTTTACTCTGTAATATCTTAAATCATCTTCTCTAAATGGAAATCTCTCCATAGAATCTATATCCTTTGAAATTTCTCTTAATGCTCTTTTCTTTCCTTGTTTTCTAGCTATTTTAGACATTACTGTTTTCTTTTTAGCAAGTCTTGGCCTTATTCCATATTTTTGATAACCACATTTTTTACCTGAACTTTCAACTAATATTTCAGAATATTTTTTTCTATCTAAATTTGGTAAATCTAAATCTTCTACTATATAATCTAAAAGTTCCTCTAATGTTATTTCAGTTTCATAAATGTCATCACCTTCACTATTTCCGGCACCTTTTCCATTTCCTTTGCCAGACCTAGATGTTCCATTTCCAATTTTATCTCCACGCTTTTCTTCTCCAGTTCCTGATGCTACTCCACCAGAGTTTTTTCCATATATAAATTGATATTCCTTTATTCCTCTAATAGGTATTTTAAACTTTTTATTTTTTCCCTCACCTATAATGCTTTCTTCTGATAAAATATCACCTAAATTTTCTTTTATAGACTTTTCAACTAATTGTCTATGTCTTCTTCTATCTTCAATTGATCTGTCATGATCAACTGGAGTTGCTGTATTATCTCTAAATATAGCCATTAAAAATTAATCCTTCCAAAGATTATTTGCTGCATATTTTAGTATTACATCACAACAATGTAGGCAATATCCATTGTTTTGCATTTCAGCAACCATAGCATTATATTTTTCTTTTTGCTCTTTATTTCTAACTCTAGATTTTGTTATTATTCTTGAAAGGTCTTTTACAGATGCCATAAGTTTCTTTTCTATAGCCTCTTTTAAAGGCTCATAAGATGTATAATCAATATTAGCTCCATTTCTTACTAAATAGAACATGTAAGATGTAACATCAGCTCTAAAGCCTTTACTTGAAGATTCTGATACACCTATATATTCTTCAATACTTCTCATAAATTCTTCATCAGGATTTAACTCTTCTCCTGTTGATGAATCTTTTATTTTACTCTTATTAACAAATGCTTCTGCATTATCTATATAATTATTGAAAAGACTTTCTGCTTGTTCTCTAAATGAATGAATAAATGCTTTAGTAATTTCTTTTTCAAGAATTTTATTATATTCTTTTCTTATAGTATCTTGAATAAATCCAAGATATTTCTTTTTATCATCACTAGAAATATCCATTTCCTTAACAGATTTAATTATACTTTCCATTATGCTTAATGGATTTATACAATTATGCTCTGAATTTGAAAGTGCATTATCAATAGCTTTAACTATAAATCTAGTTGAAATTCCCTTCATGCCTTCATAAGCACCAGCTTCTTCTCTAAGCTCTCCAATATCAATTCTCTTTGTTGAACCTTTTTCAACTATTTCTTCTCCATTATAAATTTTAAGCTTAGTTATAGGATCAACTTTATTTGAGCTCATAAGTCTAGTTAATATAGCAAACATAGCTGCAATTTCAATTGTATGTGGCGCAATGTGTGCATTAAAAGTACTCTTTTTAAGAATCTTTTCATAAATTTTTATTTCTTCATCAAGTTCTAAACAGTAAGGAACTTCTATTTTTACTATTCTATCTAAAATAGCTTCATTTGTATGATCTGATTTAAATTTATTCCATTCAGCTTCATTTGAGTGAGCAACTATAACTCCATCAAAATAAATCATTGAACCTTTTCCTGGTGATGGAATTGATTTTTCTTGAGTTGCAGTAATTATTGTATGAAGATATTCAACATCATTTTTAAATACTTCTATAAATTCAACCATCCCTCTATTTCCAACATTAAATGCACCATTTAAAGAGAATATTCTTGGATCATCTTCTGCATACATATCCATTTTAGAAATATCAATTGAACCTGTTAAAATTGAAGTATCTTGATTATTAGGATCAACTGGTGGAACTACTCCTATTCCTTTTCTTGAACGAATAGAAAATCCTTTCTTTTCAATTGGCATTTCTTCATATTTACCACCATATTCATTTATAAGTCTATACTTACAAACTGGACATAAATCACCTTCTATTTTTACTCCTAACATTTTTTCAAAATCTGGTCTTAAATGTTTTGGAATAAGATGAAGAGGCTCTTCATGCATTGGGCACCCTTTTATTGAATAGATTGGTTCACAAGTTTCTAATGCTTTTTTTAATGATTCAACAAGTGAAGATTTTCCTGCACCAACTGGTCCTACAAGATATAAAACTTGTCTTGCTTCTTCTCCTTGCATTGCTGCTGAATGAAAATAATTCATAAGCTTCATAATAACTTTATCTATTCCAAAAAAATTATCTTTAAAAAATCCATATTTTCTTATTATTTCATTTCCATAAATTCTTTTTATCTTATAATTTTCTTCACCTTTTAAAACTTCTACACCTTGTTCTGAAATCTTATCATATAATCTTTTATGTGATAATTTTGCAATGTCTGGATTATTTTTTATAATCTCTAAGTAATCTAAAAATGTTCCATTAAATTTTTCTTTTTCTCTATTCTCTCTATCGGTTTGTATAAATTCTCTAAAATCCATATTATACCCCCTCCTTTTTATTAAAATATATTCTTAAAATTTTCTTTTATATACTAAAAAAAAGAATTAGAAATCTTTTTTTTCTAATTCTTTTAACTCTAATTTACATATTACTTATTAATTTTAATATCTCTTCTCCATATTTTTCGAATTTTTTCTCTCCCATTCCTCTTATAGAAAGTAGCTCTTCCTTAGTTTTCGGCTTAATATTAGCTATATTAATAAGAGATGTATCTGAAAAAATAATATATGGTCTTACACCTTCTTTATTAGATACTATACGTCTCCAAGTCTTTAATGCATTGTATAAATCTTTATTTAATATCTCTTCTTCAATACTTTCTAAAACCATTAAAACATCTTCTTCAGATTTTAAAACTTTCATAGAAAAATTATTTAATTTTAGCATCGAATATGTTCCTTCCTTTAATGAAACATACCCCATTTCTAAAAGTCCACTTATTATTTCTCTTATATATTTTGAAGAATACTCTTTCATAAGACCAAAAGTAGTAACTTTATCTAATTCATATTTTATTACTTTAGGTCCTTTTATCCCTTTTAAAATATCTACCAAAACTGATATACCGAATTTTTCTCTAGTTCTAAAAACTGTAGAAAGTATTATTTGTGCTTCCCTTGTAAAATCTCTTGCCTTATCTGAATTTAAGCAGTTAGAACAATTATTACAAAAATTTATTTTTCTTTCATTATTGAAATAGTCTAATAAAAATCCTCTATAACAATCATCATATTCACAATAATCAATCATACTTTGAAGTTTCCTAATTGCTATTTCTCTTCTACTTAAAGGAATACTTTTATTTATTAAAAATTCAACTCTACTTATATCATTTCTACAATAGAAAAGGTAACAATCACAAGATGTTCCATCCCTTCCTCCACGGCCTATTTCTTGATAATAGCTCTCTAAATTTTTAGGCATAGTAAAATGAACTATAAATCTTATATTGCTTTTATCTATTCCCATTCCAAAAGCATTTGTAGCTATCATCACATTTTTTTCTTCATCTAAAAAGGCATCTTGTGATTTTTCTTTGTCCTCTTCACTCATTCCACCATGATATTTTAAAACACTATATCCTAAATCATTTAAAATATAATAAAGTTCATCTACTTCTTTTCTTGAAGAACAATAAATTATTCCTGATTCATCTTCATGATCTCTTATTATATCTTTAACTTCTTCTTTATCTATCTCTTTTAATACAGATATTTTTAAATTATTTCTATTTATATCCCCTTTATATATGTATGGATTATTTAAACCTAAAAGCTTTATAGAATCTTCCATTACTTCCTTTGTTGCGGTTGCTGTAAATGCAGAAATAACAGGTCTCTTTTTTAAACTATTATAAAAAGGTTTTATAGCTCTATAGCTTTTTCTAAAATCATGCCCCCATTCTGAAACACAATGAGCTTCATCAATTGCAATATGGGATATATTTATTTCTCTTATCATCTTTTTAAAATACTCTGATTCTAAACGCTCAGGTGATATATATATTATTTTATATTCTCCAAACATTGCATCTTTAAGTATTTCTTTTATTTTTTCATTGCTTAAACTACTATTTATAAAAGTTCCCTTTATTCCAAGCTCTCTTAAATTATCTACTTGGTCTTTCATTAAAGAGATTAAAGGAGATATAACTATAGTAACTCCATCTAATATAATAGAAGGAATCTGATAACAAACTGACTTTCCTCCTCCAGTTGGAAGAAGACAAAAAACATCTTTATTAAACGCTATTTTTTCTATAACTTCTAATTGTCCTTCTCTAAAGCTTTTATATCCATAAAATTTATTTAATGCATAATATGCTTTATCTTTTATATTCAATTTGCTGTCATCTCCTTCCTAATATTTTATTTTACTTTTTTTCTTATCCCTTCATAAAGATAAACAATATAATCTATACTAAAACCTTCTTTTAAAATATTATCTATTCTTATCTTTGCCCTTTCAATACTTTCTTTAGCTTCTCTTTTATCCTTAGCCTTTAAGCATCTGCTCGTATAATCTAAAAGATAATCTATCTTTATTACATCCTTAGCTAAATCTTCCCTATCTTCATTTACTAAATCTAATACAACTTCATAAACCTTTGGTGATAAATCACTTCTAACATCATTTAAAAAATCATTATTTTTACTTGTTTTTTTCATATAGAACTCCTGTTTCCTTTTTTATTATAATTTTAATATACCATTTATTTTTTATCTATATCAACTTTATTAAAATATTTCCATTACTAAGTAAAAACATACAATTTTAAATAAAAAAATAGAGAGCCTTTCTCAAAATTAAGAAAACCTCTCTTTTTATTTAATATTTAATTTTTTTCTTTTATAAATCTAGGAGATAATACTAATACTATTCCTAAAATTGTTATTATAACTCCAAATATTATTAAAGATGTCATAAGCCCTAATATTACAGATAAAATTCCTATTCCTATAGTTGGAATAGCCATTCCTGTATACCCAGCTAAATAATAAGTTGAAATAACACTTGAAGATTCTTCTTTTGTAGAAATCATACCTGCTAATTGAATACTAGATTGAAAAGTTAATCCGTTTCCAAATGCTAAAATAATCATTCCTAAGAAAAGAAGTATCATATTTACTCTAATTCCTGATTCTATTACAATCCAAGTTCCTAATATAAGAAGTATAATACCTATTTGAATTCTTTTTTCTTTTTCTCTAGGAACTCTAATTAATTGAGCCATAAATCCTCCACCTAAGAATATCATAAGTAATATTCCTGAATAAGCTAAATTACTAGATTTAAGTATATTGCGCACAAAAATAGGAATCAGAGAAATTACTACTCCATTAAGGGCTAACATTATAAATATAGTAGGACAAATAAACATTAAAAATAAAATCTTAGAATTCTTAGGTATTCCTAAACTAAATTTAATTTTTTCCTTCTTATTAATCTCTTCCTCACCTTTTTTAACTGTACTTAATATTATGGCAGCTATAATTAATAGAACCATTAAAACAACATAAGGAAGTACATAAGGATTTATAGTTATGTATTGAGCTATTAATCCACTTATAAATGGTCCAACCCCAAAGCCAAATAAAGTCATTATCCCTGATAATGATAAAGCTTTAGTTATATTTGAGCTGTTTTTTATAAGCAATCCATTACTAGTTCCCATAAAAATTCCAAGCGCAATTCCTTCAACTGCTCTTGCAAAATATAACATCCAAGCTTCCTTAGTTAAAATAAAAATTATAGATGAAATTATGGCTAATATAACTCCTGTAAATACTACAGGCTTTGTTCCATTTCTTTTCACTAAAGAAGTAGATATTAGTAAGCTTGGTAACATACATGCTGTATATATAGCAAATAATAAAGTTAAATCAAAATTATTTAAATTAAAATGAGATTGATATATAGGAAATAATGGTGCTGGTAAATTTGCACTAGCAGCCATTATACATATAACAAATAAAATTCGTTTCATTTTAAATTCCTCCTTCATTTAATTTTCATTCTTATTTTATGGGTTAATTATATATTTAAAAATAAATAAATTCTAATACATAATTTGATATAATATTATGTATTAAAATACATATAAGGAGAAGAAAATGGAATTATTACAATTAAAATATTTTATTAAAGTTGCTAAAGTTCAACATATGACTAAAGCAGCTAATGAACTATACATATCACAATCCTCTTTAAGTAGAACTATAACTAGACTAGAAGAAGATTTAGGTGTAGAACTATTTAAAAGAGATGGTAGACAAATAAAGTTAAACGAATATGGAAATATTTTTTTAAAAAGAGTTGAAAAAGCTTTTTATGAACTTGAGGAAGGCAAAATTGAAATTAACGAACTCCTTGGAATAAAAAGCAGAACTATAACTGTTGGAGCTACAATAACAATGCTCTTACCAGATGTATTTAAAGAATTTTTAAGAATAAATCCTAATATTAAATTTCAATTATTTCAATTATCAACAAAAGAAATTGAGAAAAGATTAGAGGAAGGAACTATTGATTTTGCAATTTCAACTCCTCCTATAAAAAAGAAAGGAGTTATATCTATTCCTCTAAAAAAAGATAAATTTTTCCTAGCTGTAGATAAAAATCATCCTTTTGCTAAAAAGAAAAGTGTAAAAATTAAAGAAATAAAAAACGAACCTATTATTGCTTTAACTACAGATTACATATTTCAAGAAAATATAAAAGATTTATGTATTGAAAATGGATTTGAACCTAATATAATGTTTGAAAGTAATGATATTGAAGTAATGTTTAAATTAGTTTTAGATAATTTTGGAGTAGCATTTATGCCAGAATATTGGTGGAATACTGATAGAACTAATTTTCCAGTAAAAATTGAGTTATCTGATGTTTCTACAGAAAGAACAATAAGTTTATCTTGGAATGAAAAAAATAATCTAACTAAAGATCTTAAAGAATTTAAAACATTTTTAATTCAGTTTTTCAAGTAAAATTTTTCATAATTAAAAGGCCACTTTTTTTAAGATGGCCTTTTTAACTATTAATTCTTTTTCACTCTTTAAAATATAATATTTTCTCTATATAGATATAAATTTCCCAAAATCTATTTAATCCATTTTTACTTTTTTCATAGTTCCATCTGAGAATTTAACTGTAATCTCTTTTGTATCTTCTGAAACTCCACCAAATTTATATACTACTTTATCTGAATCACTATCAAATCTATTTAAAAGATAAATTTCTTTTCCTTTATCATCATATAAAAATATAGTAGCTTCATCTGTTTGCATTATATTTTTAGGACCTTTAACTACTAATTCAGTATTTAATTTTCCTATATTAATTTTCTCAATTTCTATATTTCCATTCTTTATATTAGTATTTATTTCTTTTATTCCCTTTTTATATTCTACAGGAATATTAAATTTCCAATTCCCTGATACTCTAGGGACATTGTCCTCTACAGAATTTAAAGCTACACTTTCAAATTCTACATTAATATTAAAATTCTTTGGAATATCTTTTTTTCCATTAAAAGAAAAACTTTTAACTCCTATAAAAGTATGTTCATCTATAAATTTACCTTGAAGACCAGACAATCCTAGTGTTTCTAATTCTCCATCTTCAAAATCAACTACTCCTCTTTCTGATACTAACAATTGTTTATCATTTAAGTCATTTAAAAATGGTTTATCTTTATCTGTCTTTACAACGAAAGATACATAAACTCCATAGTCATCACAAATAGCATCTTGAGCTTGTATACTTACCCCATTTTGTACTATTGGCTCAGTACTAATATTTACTCCTTTAACTTCTCCTCTTAATCCTAATTCATTTCTCAACTCTTTAAAAACATTTCCTAAAAGAGGAATTTCATCCGCAACTCCTGTAGTAACTAATCCAGTTGTAAATATTAAACTAAATACAGCTACCATTCCTATATATTTTACTTTTCTTTTTTGAGATTTCTTATATTTAACTCCTTTTTCTATAGCTTTATCTGTTAATTTATCTAAATTATTTGGAACTTTTATTTTATCTAACTCTCTCATATTCTTATACCTCTCTTAATTCAGAATTTAAAATTTTTAACCCTCTATAAATATAGGATTTAGCTGTATTTTCATTAATCTCCATAATTCTTGCTACTTCTTTAATTTTCATATCATGAATATATTTAAGAATTATAGCTGTTTTATAGTTTAATGATAATTTGTCTATTGCTTCGTATAAATCTATATTTTTTATTAGTTCTTCCTCATTAAAATTTTTAATATTATTGCTTTCTAAATTAATTTGTCTTTTAGTATCTTTTCTATAT